>NZ_NRRN01000022.1 GCF_016583625.1 Halorhodospira abdelmalekii
CGATATTCTCCAGAAAGCCCCCCACGGCGCCCCGCGGCCCCAGCAGAACCAGCAGGTAGAACCCCATCACCGTGGGCGGCAGCACCAGCGGCATGGCCACCAGCGCCTCGATCATCACCTTGCCCCGCCACTGCGTATGGGCCAACCACCAAGCCAGCGGGGCGCACAGCACCATGAGGATACTGGTGCTGATCACCGCCAGCTTGAGAGTGATCCACAGGGCGGTCAGGTCACTGTCGCTGATGCCGAACATGCCGTTGCGCTCCCTCTGGCCGAATCACTGGACCGCGTAGCCGGCGGCTTTGATGATCCGGGCGGCATCCTCGCCCCGCATCCAGGCCATGAAGTCCCGGGCCACCTCCAGATCGCCCACCCGCTTCAGGATGACGGCCTGCTGTTCAATGGGATCGAACAGTTCCGCCGGTGGAATCCAGTGGGAACCGGGGATGTTCCCCGAGGCATCCTTGACCTGCGAAAGCGCTACAAAGCCCAACTCGGCGGCGCCGGATGCGGCCTGCGCATAGGCCTGTGTGATGTTTTGTGCGCGAACCAGGCGGCCCTCCTGGTTCAACCGGCCCCAGACTCCCAGGGACTCCAGGATCTGCTGCGCAGCCACCCCATAAGGTGCATTGCGGGGGTCGGCGGTGGACAGGAAGCGATACGACCCCTCCGTCAGGATGGTCTCAGGGTCTTCCAGCCAACCCTCCCGGCTGGACCACAGCACCGGTACGCCCACCGCATAGGTGAACCGGGAGTCTTCATGGGCCAAGCCATCGCTCACCAGGGTCTCGGCACGTAACCTATCCGCGGAAAAGAACAGATCGAAGGGGGCGCCATTGGTAATTTGCGCATACAGCGCGCCGGATGATCCACTGCTGATGGCAAAGCGATGTCCGGTCTGTTCCTCATAGCGGGCGGTGAGCTCCTGGAGCGTACCCAGGAAGTTGGCCGCCGTGGCAATCCTCATTTCCGTGGCGGTGGCCAGTGGAGGGAGGAAAAGCAGCAGCAGCGCCGTGACAAGAAGGTAGCGAAATCGGGTTTTCATGGTCGTATCCTTTTGAGTGACTGGGATCAGTCAGTGACGGCCAGCAGTACATGGGAGGCTTTGATCAGGGCGCAGGCCTCGGCCCCCTGGGTGAGCCGCCAGCCCTCGTCCGGCTGATCAGATAGGTTGTTCATGGCGTCGATGGCATCCCGGGCCGCCTTGTAGCTCATGCCGATGGCACGCGCGGCCGCCGAGATGGAGCCGGTGGCCGCCACCTGCTCAAGCAGCTGAATCCGGGCGCCGCCCAGAAAGGGCTTGCCTTGCAGCTTGAACCAGAACTGGCCTTCGATTTCCGGTTGCATGGGGGACCTTGTGGGTTGTCGTTATGTCTTTCTGTATATAACGCATGACATGCGGCAATGAATAATGCGTTGCGTGTCGAGTGCTTATAAAGCAGGTTTCGTGCCAAACCAGCGCGGGGAGGTGTGAGACAGGCACTCATGGGTGATGCACCTAGCGGCGGATCGCTGGTGAGGGGGGAGAGGGGGAAGAGCGGGCACTCCTTTGCCCACAGCACGGTTCAGTGGGAAGCAAGCTCGTTGAAGAAGGCTAGGTTGTCCTGGATCGGGGCACGGGGGGCAGGCAGAGGGACAGGCAGGGCGTCTTATTGGGGGGGTGTTGCCTCTCCTTGTTTACTGGAGCCACCGTAAATCGCTCGAAAAACGAGATCTTTTGTTTGCTTACCCCGGCAGCCTGCTTGGCGTTCTCCTTGCTGCTACAATAGTGGGAATGCTTTCGCAGTCAGCCTGGCAGATGCTTTTCTCTGTAATGATCCTGCTGGCAGTGCTGCTGAGTCTTTGCGGCTTCTCTTTCCAGCCCCGGGGCGGGGTTATTTTTTTGGGCAGTTGGGGGTCCGGGCTGATTGCTCCTATCATCCCGGCTACCGGCTACGTATTGGCGATTGGCGCGTGGTCTATACCGTCAGCGACGAAACCGTCACCGTCCATGTCATCCGGATCGCCCCGCGCGGAGGTGCCTACTAATGAGCGTGCAGATCATCGAGAAGGACGGCAGGCCCGAGTGGGCTCTAGTGCCTTATGACGAGTATCTCCGCATGGTCGAGGCCCTGGAGGACCGCAAGGACATCCAGGCCATTGAGGCGGCTCAGGGCGAAGAGACGATTCCGCACACGATCGTCAAGCGGCTGCTCGATGAAAACCCCATCCGCGTTTGGCGCGAGTACCGGGGTTTGACCATGGCTGCCCTGGCCAAGCGCTGCGGCGTGAGCGTGTCCGCCATCTCCCAGATCGAGGGCGGGCAGCGCAAGCCCTCGGTGCGCCTGCTCAAGGCGGTGGCCGAGGCCCTAGAGGTCGATATAGACGACTTGGTGCCGTAGTAGGCAGGCAGAGGGGGCAGGCCAGGGCGCCAGCGGCGCTCTCGCGTCAAACGGCTCAGATCATCGAGCCACTCGGCCAGTGTACGGCGGGTGGTTGGACGGGTGGTTGGCGGTGGTTGGAGACAGGCACTCTTGGATGGAGAAAAGGGCCAGCAGAGCCACGCCCGGGAGATGGCCAGCAATTTCATCTGATGGAGACTGAATTTTTTCTTCTCGCACTTCTGGTGGTACTGATTGGTAGCTTCATCCAAGGAGTTCTTGGATACGGTGTCACACTCTTCAGTGCACCACTGCTGTTCCTGATCAACCCGGTCTGGGTGCCGGTGCCGCTGATCATCATTGGGGGGGTGTTGCCTCTCCTTGTTTACTGGAGCCACCGTAAATCGCTCGAAAAACGAGATCTTTTGTTTGCTTACCCCGGCAGCCTGCTTGGCGTTCTCCTTGCTGCTACAATAGTGGGAATGCTTTCGCAGTCAGCCTGGCAGATGCTTTTCTCTGTAATGATCCTGCTGGCAGTGCTGCTGAGTCTTTGCGGCTTCTCTTTCCAGCCCCGGGGCGGGGTTATTTTTTTGGGCAGTTGGGGGTCCGGGCTGATGGGGACATTAACTAGTGTCGGAGGGCCGCCATTGGGATTGGCATATCAGAATGCACGACCGGACCGAGTGCGTGCCAGCCTCTCGGCCATCTTTATTCCGACCAGTGTGTTCTCCTTGTTGGCCCTCTATGCCGCCGGACGAGTGCGGTTAGATGACTGGTTGCTTGCCATATCACTTTTTCCCGCCGTGATCCTGGGTTTTTACCTTTCCCGCAGGTGGGGCAACAGGGTCTCCCCTGCTCTTTTTCGTCACCTTGTTCTGGGTATGGCAACTTTGTCGGCAGGATATTCGCTGATTTTCAATTTGATCAGGTAGCTGGATGGGGCGTCATGGGTGGCATTCACTCTCGGTGTTGCCCAGGCGCTGGGCAACACCCTGGAATTGCTTGGCGGGGCAGGGCGCGATGCCGAACATGCCGCTGGACTCTTGCGTGTCGTTCACTCCGTATCATTTTTCGCTCGAGCAGGTCAAACAGGCGACTGCCTGGCTCAAGAAAGAGAGTCAAGGCTGCGAGGAGGAGGGGAAAGAGGTTAAGACTTGCCGCGCACCGAGTGTAGTCGGGTGCTTTGGAAGGGGAAATGGTGGAGCCGAGGGGAGTCGAACCCCTGACCTCGACAATGCGAATGTCGCGCTCTCCCAACTGAGCTACGGCCCCTACATGAACTCCCAGGTTACCACGTTCATCGCTCTACGCCAAGAGGGCGCCCGGCAACGGTTGCGTGCTTTTGACCAAGAGCTCGCCCCTCCGGCTGGCCGCCGGTCACCCATCGGCCGCCCCCACCAGCAGCCACTCCAGCAGTGCCTTCTGCGCGTGCAGCCGGTTCTCGGCCTCATCCCAGACCACACTCTGCGGCCCCTCAAAGACCTCCGCGCTGACCTCCTCGCCGCGATGCGCCGGCAGGCAGTGCATAAAGAGGGCATCCGGCGCGGCTGCAGCCATCACCGTTGCATCGACGCAGAAGCCGGTAAAGGCTGCCTCCCGCTGCGCCTGCTCCTCCTCTTGCCCCATGCTCGCCCAGACATCGGTAGTGACCAGATCGGCCCCGGCGGCTGCTTCACGCGGCGTATCGAAGAGCGTGACCCGACCGCGCCCTTGCTCTAATACCGCCTCTGGCGGCCGGTAGCCCGGCGGCGTGGCAATCTGCAGCTCGAAATCGAGCAGCCCAGCCGCCTCGATCCAGCTCGTGCACATATTGTTGCCATCGCCAATCCATGCCACCCGGCGTCCGCTGATCGGACCGCGGTGCTCGATAAAGGTCTGCAGGTCGGCCAGCAGCTGACACGGGTGGTTGTAGTCCGACAGCCCATTGATGACCGGAACCGAGGCGTAGGCAGCGAAGCGCTCCAGCCCGGCGTGGGCGAAGGTGCGGATCATCACCGCATCGACCATGCGCGAGAGCACCCGCGCGGTATCCTCGATCGGCTCGCCGCGGCCGAGCTGCGCGTGCTCCGGGGCGAGAAAGATCGCATGTCCACCGAGCTGCGCCATGCCGCTCTCAAACGAGACGCGGGTGCGCGTCGAGGCCTTCTCGAAGATCATCCCGAGCACCCGCCCGGTCAAGGGTTGATGCAGTTCGCCGCGGCGCTGGATCGCCTTGAGTTCGGCGGCACGGCGGAGCAGGGCATCGATCTCATCGGCGCTACAATCGCACAGCGAGAGGAAGTGGCGCATAGCACGCCCTCCATCGGTTAACGTGTTAGGGAATCAGGCCCGGGGTTTTGCCGAGGAACTGGCTGAGGAGTGGGCCAGGGATGGGTCCGAAGATTGAGACGCCGCCGCAGCCGTCTGCTCAGCGATGAGAGTCGCCACCCCATCGGCCAGGTGCATCCACTCTTGATCGCGGATGGTCAGCGGCGGCAGCAGGCGGACCACCGAGCCGGCGGTGACGTTGATCAGCAGGCCGTGATCCAGTCCGCGCTGGGGCAGGCTGGAGAGATCGCCAGTCAAGGCCGTATCGAGCTCAATGCCGATCATCAGCCCCTGGCCACGGATCTCGCGCACGGCCGGGTGGCCGTCGAGCTGTTCGCGCAGGCACTCGCGCAGCGCCGTACCGGCCTCCGCGGCGTTCGCCACCCAGCCCTCCTGCTCCAGCACATCGAGCACCGCCAGTGCTGCACGCGCCGCGAGCGGGTTGCCGCCGAAGGTCGTGCCGTGGCTCCCCGGCCCAAAGCTCGGGGCGACGGCGGCCGTCGTCAAACAGGCCCCGATCGGCATGCCGTTGCCGAGCGCCTTAGCAATTGTGACCACATCGGGGCGGATCTCAGCGTGCTCGTAGGCAAACATTCGGCCCGTTCGGCCGATCCCGGTCTGGATCTCATCAAGCAGCAGCAGCCAGCCGCGGGCATCGCAGAGTTCGCGTACAGCGGCTAGATAGCCCTCCGGCGGGATACGCACACCGCCTTCCCCTTGGATCGGCTCGAGCAGCACCGCGCAGATACGCTCATCGTCGAGGGCACGCAGTGATTCGATATCGGCGTAGGGGGTGCGCACAAAGCCGCCGGGCAGTGGGGCAAAGCCGTGCTGCGCGCTCGGGTTGCCGGTCGCGGCCAGCGCCCCCAGGGTGCGGCCGTGGAAAGCGCCGTCGGCGACGACGATCTGCGGCTCGTCGATGCCGCGCTCATCATGGGCGTAGCGACGCGCGAGCTTAATCGCCGCTTCGTTCGCCTCAGCGCCGGAGTTGCAGAAGAAGACCGCATCGAGGCCACTGAGTTGGCAGAGGCGTTCGGCGAGCTGCTCCTGCAGCGGGATGCGGTAGAGGTTCGAGGTGTGCATCAGCGTCTGCGCCTGCTCGGCGATGGCCGCGGCGACCCGCGGATGGCTGTGCCCGAGCAGACAGACGGCGATCCCGGCGATGCCGTCGAGGTAGGCTCGCCCCTGCTCATCGAAGAGCCAGCTCCCCTCACCGCGGGTGAAGGCCACCGGGAGACGCTTATAGGTCGGCATCAGCGCACTCATCTTAATCGGCGCCCGCTACTTGCGCCCAGCACCGAGGCGCAGCCGCAGGGCGTTGAGGCGAATAAAGCCCTCGGCGTCCTTTTGGTTGTAGGCGCCGGCATCGTCCTCGAAGGTAGCGACCGAGGCATCAAAGAGACTCTGCGGCGATTGCCGCCCAACGACGGTGACGTTGCCCTTATAGAGCTGCAGCCGCACCGTACCGTTGACGTGGCGCTGAGTGTGGTCGATCAGCGCCTGCAGCGCTTCGCGCTCGGGGCTGAACCAGTAGCCGTTGTAGATCAGCTCGGCGTAGCGCGGCATGAGCTCATCTTTCAAATGCGCCGCGTTGCGATCGAGGGTGATCGACTCGATCGCCCGGTGGGCACGCAGCAGGATCGTCCCGCCGGGGGTCTCGTAGCAGCCGCGCGACTTCATGCCGACGTAGCGATTCTCAACGATATCGATGCGACCGATGCCGTGTTCACCGCCGAGCTCGTTCAGGCGGGCCAGCAGGGCGGCCGGTGAGAGCGCTTCGCCGTCGATGGCGACTGGGTCGCCGCCGGCGAACTCGATATCGATGGTCTGTGGCCGATCCGGCGCCTCCTCGGGGCTGCGGGTCCAGCGCCACATGTGCGCCTCGGCCGGCGTCCAGGTGTCCTCCAGCACGCCGCCTTCGTAGGAGATATGAAGCAGATTGGCGTCCATGGAGTAGGGCGAGCCGCCGTCCGCCGTCTTGCCCTCAATATCGATACCGTGGCGCTCAGCGTACTCCAGCAGCCGCTCACGCGAGTTCAGGTCCCACTCACGCCACGGTGCGATGACGCGGATGCCGGGCTCAAGGCCGTAGTAGCCGAGCTCAAAACGGACCTGGTCGTTGCCCTTGCCGGTGGCGCCGTGAGCGACAGCGTCGGCGCCGGTCTCGCGCGCAATCTCGACCTGCCGCTTGGCGATCAGCGGCCTAGCGATCGAAGTGCCGAGCAGGTACTCGCCTTCGTAGAGGGCGTTGGCGCGGAACATCGGGAAGACGAAATCGCGCGCGAACTCTTCGCGCAGATCGTCGATGTAGATCTCGCGCACGCCGAACGCCTCGGCCTTACGCCGCGCCGGTTCGAGCTCCTCGCCCTGACCGAGATCGGCCGTGAAGGTGACGACCTCGCAGCCGTAGGTCTCTTCGAGCCATTTGAGAATAACCGAAGTATCGAGGCCGCCGGAGTAGGCCAGGACGACTTTCTTGACGTTGCTGAGGTCGGACATGAAGACGCGGCTCCGCTTGTTTGAGAAAATCACTCTGTTCTGTTCTGTTCTGTTCTGTTCTGTTCTGTTCTGTTCTGTTCTGTTCTGTTCTGAATCGGGAAAAGGGGCAGCCCCCATTTTTCTTGCCCACCGTCCGGATCCGAGACTAGAGCAAAGCGCCCAGTATAACAATGTTCCGCAGCGAGGCGGTATGCACCTTCGTAAAATGCCACCCCTGGTGTACAATCGGCCGCACGCAAACAGACCCGGTCTGCGCCGGAAAACCGACGAGCACACTGAAGCGATGGCCGAAGAGCGATCCGACCCCCCCGGCTCCGCGCCGACGACAAACCCTGCCGACCTTCCTGCCGAGGGGCCGCTGATCCGTACCCGGTTTCGCGGCTTTCTGCCCGTTGTCGTGGACGTCGAGACCGGTGGCCTCCAGGCCGAGACCGATGCCTTGCTGCAGATCGCGGCGGTCATCGTCCGCTTCGACCCAGAGAGCGGCCAACTTACACCGACCGAGACCCACACCTGCCACGTCGAGCCCTTCGAGGGGGCGCGCATCGACCCGAAGGCCCTCGAACTCAACGGCATCATCCCCGATCACCCGCTGCGCATGGCGCTGTCAGAACGCGAGGCACTGCGCAAGGTCTTTAACCCAATCCGCGAAGAGCTGCGCCAGACCGGCTGCAACCGGGCCGTCTTAGTCGGGCATAACGCCTTCTTCGATCTTGGCTTTTTGAATGCGGCAGTGGCCCGAACGCAGTTTAAACGCAACCCCTTCCACCCCTTCTCCAGTTTCGATACGGCTACCCTCGGCGGCCTCGCTTTCGGCCAGACCGTCCTAGCCAAAGCGGCCCACGCCGCCGGCATCGGCTGGGACACGCGGGAGGCACACTCAGCCATCTACGACGCTGAGAAGACCGCCGAGCTCTTCTGCGCCATCGTCAACCAGTGGGACAACGCCGTCGGCCGCCCCTCCAGCTTCGCCAAGCAAGTGTCGGGTCGCTAGAGACCGTCTGGTGTTGCCGCAGACGGGGCGGGAGCCCCGCTTAGATAGTGTCTGCAAGCGTGACGAGCCAATGCGTAGGGGCTGACAGCGCCCCCAGGCGAGGTCTCGGCCGCAGGGATGCGGCCGCGAAGCCTCCAGGGATGGATTCACGGCGTCCTCGCATGGGGGGCCTGTCACGCCCCCGCGCTGCAAACTATAGGCACTAACCCCCGAGCCCCGAACTGACAAAACCGAACCAGCCTATTGCCGCGTAACCACCGACCAAGCGACCTCCCCCCCAGCCCGGAGCGGCACGATACACGCATCCCCCGACTCATCCCCCGCACCGTAAAACTCCGGAACCGACTCCACCTGCCGACGCAAAGTCAGCGTCTGCCCACTCACCGGCAACCCGTAAAACTCCGGGCCATTGCGGCTGGCAAACGCCTCAAAATGCCCCAGCGCCCCAACCGAATCGAACGCCTCAGCGTAGAGCGCCAACGCCCAAGGTGCCGAAAAACAGCCCGCACAGCCGCACGCCGACTCCTTCGCCCCACGCGGATGCGGTGCCGAGTCAGTACCGAGAAAGACCCGCGGATGGCCCGAAGTCGCCGCCTCAAGCAGAGCAACCCGATCCGCCTCGCGCTTTAAAATCGGCATACAGTAAAGATGCGGCCGCAGCCCCCCGCTGAGCAGCGCATTGCGATTGTAGAGTAGATGCTGCGGCGTAAAAGTACCGGCCAGGTTCGCCTCGTTGCCCGTGACCAGCCGTGCCCCCTCGGCCGAGGTGACGTGCTCCAGTACCACCTTCAACCGCCGATGCCGCGCCATAGCCGGCAGCAGCGTACGCTCGATAAAGACCTGCTCACGCTCAAAGATATCGAGTTCTGCGGCGTTCTCCTCACCGTGGACCAGCAACGGGAGCCCGAGCTCGGCCATCGCCGCCAGCGTCTCATCACACGCCCGCAGATCGTGCACCCCCGCCTCCGAGTGCGTCGTCGCCCCCGCCGGATAGAGCTTCACCGCCTGAACAAAGCCGCTCGCTGCCGCCTGCTCAATCTCTTGCGGTGTCGTCTGCGCCGTCAAGTAAAGCGTCATCAGCGGCGTAAAATCACTCCCCGGAGGCAGCGCAGCAAGAATCCGCTCCCGATAGGCCGCCGCCTGCTCGACCGTCGTCACCGGCGGGCGCAAGTTCGGCATAATGATCGCGCGACCAAAGTGGGCGGCACTGTAGCCGACGACCGCCTGCAGCAGCGGACCGTCGCGCAAGTGCAGATGCCAGTCGTCGGGGCGCGGAATCGTCAATTCGTCCATTAATGCTCTCCTCGATGATCAGGTTCCACCGTGCTCCCCCGCGTCCCCCGTATGTTGCGCAGTGTGTTGCGCAGTGTTTTTCGCACCGCTGCCGGCTGCACTTGGAGCCGAACCAGCCTCACGCCCAGCGTCGACATGCCCAGAACGCTCAGCACGCGCCCAATCACACAGATCCGCAACGATACAGTCGGCACACCGCGGCTTGCGCGCCGTACAAGTGTAACGCCCATGGAGAATCAGCCAGTGATGGGCATGCAAACGAAAGGGCTCCGGCGTGACCGCCTCCAGCTGCGTCTCGACCGTAAGCACATCGCGCCCCGGCGCCAGCCCACTGCGGTTAGCGACCCGGAAGACGTGCGTATCGACCGCGATGGTCGGCTCCCCAAAGGCGGTGTTCAAGATCACATTCGCCGTCTTGCGCCCGACCCCCGGCAGCGCTTCGAGCTCCGCGCGCGTGCGCGGCACCGCCCCATCGTGTCGCTCCAGCAGTAGCTGCGAGGCGGCCACGATATGGCGCGCCTTGCTGTTGTAGAGTCCAATGGTGCGGATATACGACTTTAACCCGGCCTCGCCGAGAGCCACCATGCGCGCTGGGGTAGCGGCGACGGCGAAGAGCGCCGCTGTGGCGGCATTGACACTGCGATCCGTGCTCTGCGCCGAGAGGATCACGGCGACTAAGAGCTCGAAGGGGGAGCGGTAGTTAAGCTCAGTGCGCGGCTCGGGGAGGGCGGCACAGAGCCGGCGGTAAAACTCGTAGCAGCGATCGGGCTCCATTCACCACTCCCGCACCCCAGGCTGTGCCGCGAAGCCTGTCTCAGCCCCTATTACGAGCGATCATCCAGGCGATTCTTCAGCGCCAGCAGCAAGGCCAGACCGATAAAGGCCCCCGGCGGCAGAATCGCCAACAAGAAGAGATCGCCCTCGACCAGTTCGATCGTCCAGCCGGCAGCCACCGGCCCGAAGAGCTGTTCAGCCCCTGCCAACAGCGTCCCCCGGCCGATCAACTCACGCAGAGCGCCGAGCACCACCAGCACGGCGGCAAAGCCACACCCCATGGCCACGCCATCGATTGCCGCCGGTCCGACCGGATGGCGCGAGGCGAAAGCCTCGGCGCGTCCGAGGATCGCACAGTTGGTGACGATCAGCGGCAGGAAGAGCCCCAGCGTGCGATAGAGATCGTGCAGCCAGGCGGCGACCAGCAGCTCGACGATCGTCACGAACGAGGCGATGACCAAGATAAAGACCGGAATGCGCACATCTTGCGGCACCCAGTTGCGAATCAGCGAGACCACCACACTCGAGGCCGTCAGCACCAGCAGGGTCGCAATCCCCAGCCCCAGACCGGCGACTGCCGTACTCGTCACCGCCAACAGCGGACAGAGGCCGAGCAGCTGAACCAGGGCGGCGTTGTTGCGCCATAGCCCCTCGCGCCAGATCGTCCTGCTCTGCGGTGCCGGTGTCGTCATGCCTCTCCGCTTGCCTCCCCGTTATCCTCACCGCCTGCGGCGGTTTCCGGCGGCTCACCACGAAACGCCTCCGGGTCGGCGGCGACCGCCTCCAGGACCTGACGCACCGCAGCGACGACCGCGCGCGCTGAGACCGTCGCTCCGGTGATGCCGTCGAACGCCCCGCCATCGCCGCGCAGCTTCCACTCTGCTGCCTCCGGATCGCCGAGGGTGCGCCCGGCAAAGGCCTCGATCCAGTCGCTGCGGCTCGCCTCAATGCCATCACCGAGGCCCGGCGTCTCGCGGTGACTGATCACGCGCACGGCGACAACCTGCTGCTCGGCATCGATACCGACCAGCAACCGGATCGGCCCGGCGTAGCCCTCCGGGGTCTCCGCCTCAATGGCCGCGCCGAGATAGCGCTCACCGGCGTAGGCCGGATAGACCCGCGCCGGGGGGCCGCCGGCGATCGGTGATGGGCGCTCGAAGTGGGCATCGGCCGGTTCGTTGTCGTAGCCCGTAGGCAGCACCGCCTCCAGTCGATCGAGCACCACCTGCTGCTCGGCGGCGAGGATCCGATCACGCGTCAGCTCATAGACGCCGGCGACCAAGGTCAGTCCGAGGCCGACGAAGATCGCCAGCACCGTGCCAGAACGCATTGCCGTAGGCCAAGCCATAGTGCGACCGCTCCTTCACTGTCCAAAACTGTTCAGAGCGGGTCGGGCCGCTCGCCGATTACTTCTAACTGCTTATCGCGTATCACCGCTTACCGCTTACCGCTTACCGCTTACCGCTTACCGCTTACCGCTTACCGCTCACGAATCCGCCGTCCCGCGCCACGAGCGGCGAACCCAATAGTCGAGCAGCGGGGCGGTGGCATTCATCATCAGGATAGCAAAGGCAAAGCCGTCGGGATGACCGCCGAGTTCACGAATGACCATCGCCACCACACCGATGCCGGCGGCGTAGAGCCAGCGGGCGCGGCTCTCCACCGGTGCGGTCACCGGGTCGGTGGCGATAAAAAAGGCGACCATCAGGGTCGCGCCGGCTAGCAAGTGGAAGCCGACCGCAGCGCCGTCAGTGACCACCGCGAACAGCGCCGCTGTCGCCGCCGTCCCGATGAGCACCCCGCTCGGCAGCCGCCAATCGATCGTGCGGCGGGCCACCAGACCGATGCCGCCGAGCAAAAAGGCCAGCCCCAACCACGTCCACGCCCCCGTCGCTGCCAGCCCCGGCACCGCCGCCTCATGAGCGAGCAGCGCCGCCAGGCCGTCGGTCGCTAGCCGATCGAGGGGGGTGGCGTGGGTGAGGGCGTCGGCGAGCGGGGTGAGCTCACCGCTAAGAAAGTAGCGCCACGCCTCGCCGTTGCTGATCACCGCGCCGAGGGTCGGATCGGGTGCCGGCCACATCCCGGTCGCTTGCGGAAAGGCCAGCACCACCGCCACATAGCCGACGATCGCCGGGTTAAAGACGTTCTGCCCCAGACCACCGTAGACCTGCTTACCAAGCAGTACCGCCAGCGCCCCGGCCAGCGCCGGAATCCACCACGGCAGCAGCGGCGGTAGACAGAGGCCGATGATCAACGCGGTGACCAGGACGCTGCCATCGCCGAGGGCGGCGCGCACCGAGCCGCCCCGCGCGCGCACCGCTACCGCCTCGACCAACGTGGCCGCCACCAGAACCGTCGCGATGTTGAGCGCAACCCCGACCCCGAAGAGCCAAATCGAGACCGCTGCAGCCGGCGTCAGCGCAAGCAGGACCTCTCCCATGATCCTGGGCGTTGTCAGTGCTGCCAATCCTTAAGCTCCCTTGTTTGCAATCGCCTCGCGCTTGCGTTGCCGTGCCGCCTCCTTCTCGCGCTTACGGCGGGACGCGCGCAGCTGTCGCGCCTCAAAGCGCTCGCGGGCGCGTTCGGCGCGCTCACGCTCACAGAGACGGACGCGGGTGGCATCGCGGGCGTGCCCGAGCACCCCGGCGAGCGGAATCGAGCTCGGGCAGACCAACTCGCAGCTGGCACAACCGGTGCAGCGCAGCGGGTCGAGGTCGATACTCGGGGCCGGCTCACCGACCCCAACCCCAGCGCGGATGCGACTGACCATCTCGTGCGGGCGCAGCCCCTCGGGGCAGACTAGGGTACAGCGGGTGCAGCGAATACACGGCTGCTCCGGCAGCGGCGTCTCGGCAACACTCTCAAGGATGACGCCGCTCATGCCGTGGGTGACCGGCGCCGAGCGATCGCGCAGCGGCAGTCCCATGATGCCGCCGCCGACCAGTATCCGCCCCTGTGGTTCGCCGGCTGCAGCGATCACCGCTGCCAACGGCGTGCCGACCGCCACCCAGTAGTTCCCCGGGTGCTCGGCCGCGCCACCGCTGATGGTCAGCAGCCGCGCCATCGACGGCTCGCCGTGCACCACCGCACGCTCGATCGCGTAGAGGGTCGAGACGTTCTGACAGACCACACCGACCGTCGGCGGCCGCGCCCCCGGCGGGACCACCCGCCCCGTCGCCGGGTAGACGATGTGGCGCTCGTTGCCCGCCGGATAGAGCGCATCGACGGTCACCACGCGAATCCCGCCGCCGGCCGCAGCAATGGCCCGGCGGGCGGCCTCGGCAGCGTAGCGCGATCCGGCCTTCACCGCGACCAAGATCTGCTCCGCGCCGCACGCCCGTGCTGCGATTCGTGCCCCGGCGATCACCTCATCGGCGTGTTGGCAGAGTAGCGTCTCATCGCAGGTCAAATAGGTGTCGCACTCGACGCCGTTGACCACCAGCACATCGACCCCGCACTCGGCGGCATCGGCCAGCTTCAGTGCCGAGGGGAAGGCGCCGCCACCCATGCCACGAATCCCGGCCTGCCGGATGCGTTCCAGCAACACCTGTGGCGGCTGAGCAAGCGGCGGATCGAGCGGCGGCATCGGCAGCACCGCGCTCTGCTCATCGTCGGGGCGGAGGATCAGGCAGCGGACGCGCGCCGCGCTCGGATGGACGATCGGATGGTGCTCAAAGCCTTCCACGACACCGGCAGCCGGGGCGTGCAGCGGGACCGTGGCATCCGGCATCGTCAACGGGGTGCCGCGACGCACCCGCTCCCCCGGTTGCTGTGCCGGCGTCAGTGGGGTGCCGGTGTGATCGAGCAGCGGCAAGATCAGCCGCTCGGGTAGGGCTAAGGTCGTCGGTGTGCTGCCGCGCGAGGTCTGCTTGGCATCGCGGACCCAGACCTCGCCGAGGCGCGGCTCGCTGTGCGGATGGCGCACTGGACCGGGGCGCAGCAGCGGCTCGGCGCGCGTGCTCTGCGGCGTTGGCAGCGGGCGGATGCGGCTGCTCAGCGGTACTTCGACCGCCTCCATGGTGATGCAGTCGACCGGGCAGGTGGCGACACAGAGCTGACAGCCGGTGCACTCACTGCGCAGCACCGTGTGCAGCTGTTTCGGGGCGCCGACGATGGCATCGACCGGACAGGCCGGCAAGCAGCGGGTGCAGCCGATGCACTGCGCCTCATCGATGCGGGCGACGAGCGGGCCGTTCCCCTCCGCCTCATCAATCGGCTCCGGATCGACCTGCAGCAACTCGGCGAGCGCCTGCACCGTAGCGCTGCCGCCGGGGGCGCAGAGATTGATCGGCGCACTGCCAGCAGCAATCGCCTCAGCGTAGGGACGACAGCCGGGATAGCCGCACTGCCCGCACTGGGTCTGCGGCAGCAGGGCATCAATGCGCTCGACGACCGGATCGCGCTGCCCCGCGAGGCGGCGTCCGGCGAGTCCGAGACCGATCCCGCACAGCCCGGCCAGCAGGGTAAGTGTGATGACAGCGTTTAACACCATGCACCTAGTCTCTCACGTCGGTGTCTCAATGCAAATCGTTAGCATTCGGCTAAATTTCGTGTCGCTCCAGTCGCGGCGGCTCCTCAATCCTCTCGAACTCCTCGAACTCAGTCGCCCGCTCCATCACCTCCGGTGAGACGTAGATGCTCGCCTCGGTGCGCAAGGCCAGTGCAATGGCGTCACTGGCCCGGCTGTCGACATAGACGAGCGCCTCGCGTCCAACAACCCGCAGCTCAAGCACGGCGATAAAGGCGCTATCGAGCAGCCCGTCGATGATCACCGCCTGCAGCTCGCTCTCCGTGCTCTCAATCAGAGCGGCGAGCAGGTCGTGGGTCATCGGCCGCGGTGGTCGCAGCCCGTGCAGCGCGCTGTGGATGGCGCGCGCCTCGTTCTCGCCGATAAAGATCGGCACGATTCGCTCCGATTCGAGCTCACGCAGCAGCACCACTGGCACCGGGCCGGCCTGCTCACTGACCGCCAAGGTCGTGACCTCGGCCTCCAGCATCGCCTCGCGCTCACCGATCAATTCGCGCTCGGTCGCGTGCGCCAGTCCGGCAAAGCCCATAAAGCCCATCGCCAAGATCCCAGCGGAGACGAGCGCAATCGGTGCGCCGCGAAACGACTTCGGGATCTGCGCGCTCTCTAAGCGCTCGCGCAGGGCGGCGAAGATCACCAGCACCAGGCCGAAGCCGGCCGCCGCCGCCGCCCCGTAGACGGTCGCTGTGATCAGTTCGTGCTCACTGCGCACACTCAGCAGGGCCACCCCGAGCACCGCGCAGTTGGTGGTGATCAGCGGTAGGTAAAGACCGAGCACCTGCTGGAGCATCGGGCTGGTGAAGCGGACGGCCATCTCGGTCAACTGCACCGCCACTGCGATGATCAGGATAAAGGCCGGTGTGCGCAGGTACTCCGCCCCCAGCGGGACCAGGATGTAGACGAAGGTCAGATGGCTGAGCAGCGAAGCTAACGTCAGCACAAAGGCGGTGGCCATCGCCATCCCAGCGGCCGTCTCAATACGCCGCGAGACCCCAAGAAAGGGGCAGAGGCCGAGAAACTGGGTCAGTACGAAATTATTGACCAGGACCGCCGCTACGGCGAGCAGTAGGAGCTCCATCGTGGTCCTCGTTGACGTCGCAACTCGTGGTTAAATCATTATCGGCGATAATCGCCGAGGTTGAAAGCGGTGCTCACGGCCACCATCTTCCTAGCAGCTTTTTACAAGCCGTTACCATTCCTCCACCAGTGTTAAGGGGGCAGTATCCTATGGCGTATCGCAAGCAGCGCTCGTGGGCTCAGCGGCTCGGTGCCGCCGCCCTGATCCTCGCCGTTCCGGCCTTTGCCGTACCGGTCTTTGCCTTCTCTGCGGTGGTCACCGCCAACGACGAGGAGCCAACGGCCGATCTGAGCCACCTGCAGCCGGATGAGCGCAACACCGTCGAGCTCTTCCAGCGCTTCGGTCCTTCCGTCGTCGCCATCGAGGTCTCGATGCGTGGCCAGCGGGTCGATCCCTTCGAGGGCATCCCCGATGAGATGATCCCGCCGCCCTTCCGTGAGTTTTTCGAGCGCCACCGCCCGCAGCAGCCGCAGCGGCGGGGCGAAGCCCCGCGTCGACAGGGGGCCGGCAGCGGCTTTGTCATCGACGAGCAGGGCCACATCGTCACCAACTACCACGTCGTGCGTCCGGCGCTGCAAGAGGAGGGCACCGAACTGCGCGAGGGGGCGCAACTGAAGATCAGCTTCCCCGGCCAAGAGGCGGTCAAGGCGCGGGTCGTCGGCGCTAACGCCCTCTACGACCTAGCCCTGCTCAAGCCCGAGGAGGGCAGTGCGGTACCGAGTGAGGTCGAGCCGCTGCCGCTCGGCGACTCCGATCGCGTGCTCGTCGGTCAAAAGACGATCGCCATCGGCAACCCCTTCGGCCTCAGCTCGACCGTCACGAGCGGTATCGTCTCCGGGGTCGGCCGCGATCTGCCCGGTGTCGGACAGCTTGAGATCCCCATGATTCAGACCGATGCCGCGATCAACCCCGGCAACTCCGGTGGCCCGCTGCTCAACTCCGCCGGTGAGCTGATCGGCGTCAACACAGCGATCGTCCCTGGGGGAGGGGGCTTCGGCGGCCCGCGCGGCTTCATCGGCGTCGGCTTCGCAGTGCCGAGCAACCTGCTGCGCGAGAGCCTGGATGAACTGCGCGAAGGCGGTTTGACCGACCTCAGTTCACGGGCGCGGCTCGGCGTGACCATCGCCGGACTCGACGGCTACCCCGAGGCGATCCGCGAGCGTCTCAATCTTCCCGACCGGGGCGTGATGATCGTCGATGTCGAAGAGGGCAGTCCGGCCGACGAAGCCGGCCTGCGCGGGGCGAGCTTCGAGGTCAGCGTTCAAGGCCGCGCCATGCCGGCCGACGGTGACATCGTCATCGCCTTCGAGGGCGAGCCGATCAGCGAGCCGCGGCAACTGCAACGCCGCGTCTTCAGCGAGGCCCGCCGCCCCGGCGATCGCGTCACACTGACTATCCTGCGCGACGCCGAAGAGCAGGAGATCGAGGTCGAGCTGCGGCAGGCCGAGCGCCGCGGCGGTTGAGTCTAAAAGGGGACAGACCTAGCCTAAAAGGGGACAGACCTCAGGTCTGTCCCCTTTTAGGCCGGCCTGCCCGGCCGCGTCATGCAACGCGCTGGGCAGGAACTTGCAGCATTGCCTCGATACTCAGGTGGTAGTCGATATCAGGCCACTCGATGCCGGTAGCGTCGCAGATCAAGCGGTAATGACGCAGCGCTTTGACAGAGGCTTGCTCCAGTTCAGGGTACCAGCGCAGCGGCGTCGAGATGCGGCGCCCATCACTCAGCTCGACATGGAGATAGGCGTCATCAAAGTGAACCTCTTTGCCTGCTAAACCAGTCATGCCAAGCCTCCAAGAAGTCCTCTCTGTGCTCCCTCAATAGCTCGAGACATTCTCTGAGCTCCTGTCGTTTCAGTGATGAGGATACGACTTCGACCGTGCTGATCTCGACTTTAGCCCAACGTTCCGCTTTCATCACGTGTACGTGGGCTGGTGGATGTTCGTTCGCATAGAAGAAGAACTTGTAGCCTCGCTCATTGAGCAGCGTAGGCATCTCACTTCACCGCCATCCCCGGTTCAGCCCCGGCCGCCGGGCTGATCACCCACAGCTGATCACCACCCGGGCCGGCGCATAAGACCATCCCCTCCGAGACCCCAAAGCGCATCTTGCGCGGCTTGAGATTGGCCACACAGACCACCAGCAGCCCCTGCACCTGCTCCGGAGTGTACGCCTGGCGGATGCCGGCAAAGACCTGACGGCGCTCGCCGCCGAGATCGAGCTCAAGGCGCAGCAGCTTGTCGGCCCCCTCGACCGTCTCGGCGTGCTCAACACGCGCCACCCGCAGATCGAGCTTGGCAAAGTCGTCGATCGTAATCTGTGCCTGTCTCTTAGCCCCCGCCTGTCCCTGCGTCTCCTGCGTCTCTCCCTCTCCCTTGCCTTCTCCCGTGCCTTCTCCCTTACGCACCGTCTTATCCGTCTCATCACCAGCCAGGCTCGGCGCCATCCCCAAGGTATCGCGTGATGCTTCCACAATCGCCTCCACTTGCGTGCGTTCTACTCGCGTCTTTAACGGCTTAAAGCGCTCAATCGGATGATCGAGCAGCGGCGTCTGGAGATCGGCCCAGCGCTGCTCGGGCAGCTTCATGAAGCGTTCAGCAGCGGCAGCCAGTTCCGGCATCACCGGCTTGATAAAGACGACCAAGATTCGAAAGAGATTCAGCCCGACGGTGCAAATACCCTGCACCTCTTCACGCTGCTGCGGGTCCTTGATCCGCTCCCACGGCCGCTCGGCGTCGATGTACTGATTGGCCTGATCGGCCAGTGCCATGATCTCGCGCATCGCGCGGGCGTAGTCACGCCTCTCGTAGTGCTTAGCGATCCGCTCAGCCTGCGCGGCGAACTCGCGATAGAGCTCCGGCTGCGGCAGCCGCGCGGCCAGTCGCCCGTCGAAGTGCTTAGTGATAAAGCCGGCGCAGCGACTGGCGATATTGACCAGCTTGCCGACGATGTCGGAGTTGACCCGCTGGGTGAAATCGTCGAACGAGAGATCGATATCGTCGACACTGGGGCCGAGCTTCGCCGCGAAGTAGTAGCGCAGATACTCCGGATCGAGGTGTTCAAGATAAGTCCGCGCGGTGATAAACGTCCCCCGCGACTTCGACATCTTCTGTCCGTTGACCGTCAAAAAACCGTGGCAGTAGACGGCGTTCGGCGTGCGAAAACCGGCCCCGTGGAGCATCGCCGGCCAAAAGAGGGTGTGGAAGTAGGCGATATCCTTGCCGATAAAGTGGTAGAGCTCGGTCTGGGCAGCCGCCGCCGGTTCCGCCTCCCAAAAGGCGCCAAAATCGAGCCCCTGCGCTTCGGCCAAGTGGCGAAAGCTGGCGATATAGCCGATCGGCGCATCGAGCCAGACGTAGAAAAACTTCGCCTCGGTACCGGGGATCTGAAACCCGAAGTAGGGGGCATCGCGCGAGATGTCCCAATCGCGCAGCCCGGCCTCGAACCACTCGTTCAGCTTATTGACGATCTCTGCCTGCAAGTGATCGGGGCTCGCCCACTGGCGCAGCATCTCGGTAAAATCGCCGAGTCGAAAGAAGAAGTGCTCACTCTGACGAACCTCCGGGCGCTCCCCGGAGATCGCCGAGACCGGGTCACGCAGCTCGATCGGCGTATAGGTGGCACCGCACGCCTCGCACGAGTCGCCGTACTGATCGGGCGCAGCGCAGCGCGGACACGTCCCCTTGATGTAGCGATCCGGCAAAAACATCTGCTCGCGCGGGTCGAAGAGCTGTTCGATGGTGCGCCGCTCGATATGGCCGCTCTCCGCTAAGCGCGTATAGATCAGCTCAGCGAGGGCGCGGTTCTCGTCCGAGTGGGTCGAGTGGTAGTGGTCGAAGGCGATCAAAAA
This sequence comes from Halorhodospira abdelmalekii, assembly GCF_016583625.1. GTDB lineage: Bacteria > Pseudomonadota > Gammaproteobacteria > Nitrococcales > Halorhodospiraceae > Halorhodospira > Halorhodospira abdelmalekii. The sequence goes on from NZ_NRRN01000022.1 coordinate 19,682, forward strand.
GTCGGCAAAATCGCGCTGATGGCTCGCCGCCATCTCCTCGATCAGCTGCTCGGGGGGGATGCCGCGCTCCCGCGCCTTGAGCATGACCGGGGTGCCGTGGGCATCGTCGGCGCAAACGTAGTAGCATTCGTGGCCGCGTAAGCGCTGAAAGCGCGCCCAGATATCGGTCTGGATGTACTCGACGAGGTGGCCGAGGTGGATCGGGCCGTTGGCGTAGGGCAGTGCGCTGGTAACAAGAATGCGTCGTGCCATGGGCTCTCTACAGGCTTCTCCGTGCGGTTGTGGTGAGATCGGTTCGGAGCGGTGTGTTGCCGGTCGGCGCGGACGCGCCGCACTTACTATTGGCGGCAATGAGCAAGGCGGGCATTATGCCAGATTCTTCGCCCCTTAGGGGTCCTGTAGGCGAGAGAACGGAGCAGAATGGAGGAGACATGCAGCGTATAGCGGGATGGTGGGTCGCGGTGTGGCTCGGTGCGGCCGGCGCAGCGCTCCTAAGCAGTGGCACGGCAGCGGCCGGTGGGGGCAGTGGCCACCTCGGCGGGTTCGGCGGTGCCGGCTACCCACTGCCGGCCGACGGCTACCGGCTGGTCGAGGCCGAACTCATCGACCGGCGCAGTGGCCGCGTCGAACTGCGCCATCAGCACTTCGATGAACGCGGTGTGGCCGATCGCATCGCCACCCTCGGCACGCTCACCCTGCGGCGCACTGGGGCGTGGCAGAGCAGCATCGGTGTTGGCACCTACGGCGCGGAAGAGACCGATGCCGCCGGTTTTATCAACCTGCACAGCCGGGCGCTGTTGCGCGAGGTCGACCGCGACGGCTATGGCCTCGGCATCGCCGGTGGGGTGCACTACAACGTCAACGACGAGCGGCGCGACGATCACTACCTGGTGATCCCGCTCACCGTCGAGTGGGGTCGACGCACCACGCTACACGCCAACATCGGCGGCATCCACTACCGGCAGGCCGATGAGACGGCCGGCCTGTGGGCGCTGGCACTCGACTGGCAGCTGGCGCGGCGCTGGGAGGTGCTCTTCCAGTTCAGCTCCGACACCTTAAGCGAGAGCAAGGTCCACGGCGTTACCGGGCTGCGCTACACCGTGCTCGATGAACTGGTGCAGATCGATGTCGGCTACGGCCGGGAGCTGACCTCCGGCGGCGGCGATCAGTACCACTTCGGCCTGCAGTTCGACGCCATCCGCTTTTAACAATGGTGTGGCAGGGTGATGACACCATCGCCGCTGCTAGAGCAGGAGCCGCGGCTGAAGTTTTCGAGGCTTCCCCAGCTGCCGAGGAGTGTGTCTCTAAATGGCTTTATGGATCGCCGTCCTGCTCGGTATCGTGCAGGGCATCTTCATGTTCTTGCCGGTCAGCTCGACGGCCCACATGGTGCTTCTGGAGCACTGGCTGATCGGCCAGGGGCAGCCGCTGCCGGCGCCCGAGAGCGCCGAGATGATCCTCTTTAACCTCGTCGTCCACGTCGGCACGCTGATCTCCATCGCCGTCGTCTTCTGGCCGAGTCTGCGCCGCTTCAGCGCCGAGGTCGTGACCCAGGGCTACACCTGGGCACGGGCCGGTGGCCGTGATGGCCGCGATGGCAAAGCCGCCTTCAGCGGGCCGCCGCTCTTCGCCCGGCTCTTTCTCCTCGGCATGCTCTCGGTGTTGCTGACCGGGGTCGTCGGCCTGTCACTCAAGGCGGCCTTCGAACAGATCTTCGCCAACCCGTGGATGATCGGGGTGACGCTGCTGCTCACCGGCGTGCTGCTCTTTTGGACCGATAAACTGCCGCCGCGCCGGCGCAGCCTGCGCCGCACCGGCCTCGGCACGGCGACGCTGATCGGCGTTGCCCAGGGCTTTGCACTGATGCCGGGGCTCTCACGCAGCGCGATGACGATCGTCTTCGGCCTCTTCGCCGGGCTGAAGCGGCGCTGGGCGGCCGAGTACAGCTTCTTTTTGGCGATTCCGACGATCTGTGCGGCGACCCTGCTCCAGGCGATTGATGTCTATCGTCTCGGCGGCCTCGACGGAGTCACCTACAGCGCCCTGTTGGCCGGTTTTATTGTCGCTGCGCTCGTTGGCATCGTCTCGTTAAAATTGGTCATCTACTTTCTCTACCGAGCGCAACTTAAGGTCTTTGCCTTCTACGTCTGGGCGCTCGCCGCCGCGATCTTGACCGGCGTCCTGGATTTGCCGATACACCATCCGCTCTAGGGGGAACTGCCATGGAATACGAAGAGCTCATCGAGGCGCTGCGGCCGTTGCTCGATGGTCGACGCTGGAAAGAGGTGCGCGCGCGCATCGAAGAGTTGCCGGCACAAGACGTCGCCGAACTGATCCTGCGTCTCGATAAATCGCAGCGGATCTTCCTCTTCAAACTGCTGCCGCGTCCGCGCGCCGCCGAGGTCTTCTCCTACCTCTCGGCCGACAACCAGGATGCGCTGCTCCAAGATATGACCGATCACGAGACGCGCGAGCTGATCGCCGGTTTGACCCCCGACGATCGAACCGCGCTCTTCCAGGAGCTGCCGGCCGAGGCAACGCAGCGGCTGCTTGAGCTGCTGCCGCCGGGAGCGCAGCGCGAGGCACGCGAACTGCTCGGTTACCCGCCGGAGAGTGTCGGTCGGTTGATGACGCCCGACTACATCGCCGTGCGCCCCGACTGGAGTGTATCGCGCTGCCTGCAGCATATTCGCAGCCAGCGCGAGAAGGCCGAGACCGTCAACGTCATCTACGTCGTCGACCACCACGGCAAGCTGCTCGATGCGCTGACCATTCGCCGCTTTATCGTCGCCGACCCGGAGACTCCGGTCGCCGACTTGATGGACCGGCATGTCACCTCCATCTCGGCCTTTGAAGATCGTGAGAAGGCCGTCGAGCGAGTACAGCGCTACGATCTGAGTGCGCTGCCGGTTGTCGACACCGAAGGTGTGCTGCTCGGTACTGTCACCCCCGATGACATCATGGACGTTGCCGAGGCCGAGGCGACCGAGGACTTCCAAAAGGTCGGTGGTGTCGGCGTGCTGAACTTCAGCTTGCGCGATGCCAGCATCCGCCTGCTCTACCAGCGCCGTGTTGGTTGGCTCGTGCTGCTGGTCTTTATCAACATGTTCGGCGGGGCGATTATTGCCTCATACGAGGAGACCATCGAAGCCGTCATCGTGTTGGTGACCTTCTTGCCGTTGGTCGTCGATACCGGCGGCAATGCCGGAACCCAGTCAGCAACCCTGATGGTGCGGGCGTTGGCGACCGGTGATGTGCGAGCGCGTGACTGGCTGCGCCTATGGGGTAAGGAGGCGCTGGTTGCAGTCGCCCTGGGGGTGACGGTTGCCGCGGCAGTCTGGCTCCTCGGGCTCTATCGTGGCGGCCTCGATATCGCTTGGGTGGTGGCGCTGGCGATGATGGCGGTCGTCTTTATCGGCAGCATGATCGGAATGCTGCTGCCGTTTGGCTTGGCGCGCCTGAACCTCGATCCGGCGACGGCGAGTGCGCCGTTGATCACGTCGATCGCCGACATCGCCGGCATCTTGATCTTCTTCGCGATCGCTACGGCGCTCTTGGGGCATATGTTGTAGTTATTTTTGTTTTCGGCAGGTTAAGTTGCTGTAGGTTGGTGCTTTAGGTTGTTGTAGGCTGGTGCGGATAGGCACTCTCTCGCTCATTCGCAGTGATCGCCGAGTTTGATCGAGGTTTCGGTGAGCTGCGGCGGGGGAGTGCCGGTTTGATCGAGGTTTCGGTGAGCTGCGGCGGGGGGTGTGCCGGCCCCCCATGCGAGGACGCCGTGAATCCATCCCTGGAGGCTTCGCGGTCGCATCCCTGCGACCGAGACCTCGCCTGGGGGCGCGTCACCCCCCCGCCGCGGTGGCAGCGTGACGGCCTGAGGCGGACTCATTGTCGACCTTGGTGGGCTGCGATGGGTGAGATGCTTGCCCGTCCCCTGTACTTAGGGCTAACATCCTGGCATGACTTCCGTTGTCGAATTCTATGAGAAACTCTCGTCGGCCCCCGACGAGAAGACCCGTGCGCGGCTCATCGCCGAGGCCTTCGAGCGCATGGAGGAGCGCTACCCCGAGGTGCGCGATTTGGCCACCCAGTCGGCCCTGTCGGAGACTGAACTGCGTCTGAAAAAGGAGATCATCGAACTTGAAGGGCGGTTGCGGCTGGAGATTGAGCAACTACGCGGTGATGTCAGTCGTGAGATTGAGCAACTACGCGGTGATGTCAGCCGTGAGATTGAGCAACTACGCGGTGATGTCAGCCGTGAGATTGAGCAACTACGCGGCGATGTCAGCCGTGAGATTGAGCAACTACGCGGCGAGCAGCGCGAATCGGAAGGTCGGCTGACCAAAGAGATCGAACAGCTCCGCGGTGAACTCGGTCGTGAGATTGAGCAACTACGCGGCGAGCAGCGCGAATCGGAAGGCCGGCTGACCAAAGAGATCGAACAGCTTCGCGGTGATGTCAGCCGTGAGATTGAGCAACTACGCGCCGAGCAGCGCGAATCGGAAGGTCGGCTGACCAAAGAGATCGAACAGCTCCGCGGCGAACTCGGTCGTGACATCGAGCAGATGCGTAGCAGTGGCCTGCGATGGGTGGTGGGACTGCTCACTGGTCAGACGTTGGTGATTATTGCCGCTCTCTTCGCCATCGCAGGAGGCCAATGAGTGCGCGAGGGAGCCGTTTCATGACCATAAAATCAGACCGCTGGATCCGCCACATGGCCGAGGCGCACGGCATGATCGAGCCCTTCGAACCCAATCAAGTGCGCACTGTCAATGAGCAGCGGGTGATCTCGTACGGCACTTCAAGTTACGGCTACGACGTTCGTTGTGCTACCGATTTCAAGATCTTCACCAACATCAACTCGGCAGTGGTCGATCCAAAGGCGTTCGATGCTAACAGTTTTGTGGACGTCCACGCCGACGTCTGCATCATTCCGCCGAACTCTTTCGCGCTCGCCTATACCCTGGAGTATTTCCGCATCCCGCGTAACGTCTTGACTGTCTGCGTTGGGAAGTCGACCTACGCCCGCTGTGGCATCATTGTCAACGTCACCCCGCTGGAGCCAGAGTGGGAGGGACACGTTACTCTTGAGTTCTCTAACACCACACCGCTGCCGGCGAAGATCTACGCCAACGAAGGGGTTGCGCAGATGCTCTTCTTCGAGTCCGATGAGTCGTGCGCGACGTCGTACGCTGATCGTGGCGGGAAGTATATGAAGCAGCGCGGGGTGACTCTACCCCGCTCTTAGCCAGTACCCCGTCGGTCACGCCGCCACCGCGGCGGGGGGAGTGCCCCCCTCCGTCACTCCCCAAACCGGACCGACTTCAGCTCCATGATAAATGTCCGCCCCCCCGCCACATGCTCAATCTTTACCGGAAGATTGTACTGCTCCGGATCGACCCAAGCGTTCGACTCACGATCCCCGTTATCGCGCACCCGCTTAATCCGCTCGGCTCGAAACCGCCCCGCATCCACACTGACCCGCTCACGCCCCATCGCCCGAAACGTATAGTCAGAGACCTCCCCACCATCGGCGATAGCGTAGCGCAGCGTCTCACCGATGCGGCCACTTAAGTCTCGCATAATCAACAACTGCGGCAACAGCCGATCGACATACTCAGGGGACCACTCCAGCTCCTCCTCTCCATCAAAACGAACGACTCCCGCCTCCCGGTCAAAAACAATCTCCTCCACCCGCTCATCACGCCCCTCACGCTCATGACGAAAACGCTCCGGCTCCAGCTTGCCCGCCTCCGTAATTCGCCCCTCAGTGATATCGGTATAGTCCGTACCGAGAATCATCCGAGCCAGACCGCTCGGCGAGACAAACATCTCATAACGAAAACGATCCGTCTCCGGGTAGGTAAGCTCTAGCGTACTGTGCCCCAACGTTAAGCGCCCGAGCGTAACTGCATACTCGGCAAAAAAGGGCGGAATGCGGGCTGGCGTCTCCGTCTCCGCGGCTGCTGTGCCAGATCCGGCCGCGACTATTGCCACGATCCCGAATGTACACAGCCGCAGCGTAAACCGAGAAGAGAGTGAAGGTGCAAAGCCGAATAAACGCCACATAGCGCTTCGGCCCCACATCCGCAGCCACTCAGCCACGTCCACCACTCCTGTCGCAGTTGCAGTCGCTACCGCAGTCGCAGTCGCTGCCGCTGTCATTGTCGCGGGCGAGGCAGAAAGCATGCGGATCGGCATCAAACGCCTCCAAATCATCGTCAGGGTAGAGACGCAGCGGCGCGCGTAACAACCGCCCGTCGAGTCGTGGGCCTTCGTCGGTCCACTGCAGCCGGCCACTGCAAAACCAGCGGACCGCCAACGGGTAGACCCGATGCTCCTGCGCATGCACCCGCTGCTGCAAAGAGTCGACCGACTCCCCTGGTTCGACCGGCACGACACCCTGAACGATCCCTGGGCCGGCATCTAACTCCGGAATCACAAAATGGACCGTACAGCCGTGCTCACAGACCCCGGCAGCGAGCGCCCGCTCATGGGTATGCAGCCCCCGAAAGTCCGGCAGCAGCGAAGGGTGGATATTCAGCAAACGACCAGTGAAGCGAGTGACAAACTCCGGCGTCAAGATTCGCATAAAACCGGCCAACACCACCAAATCGACACCGACCGCCTCAAGCTCAGCGACCAGCGCCGCATCAAAATCGGCCCGCTCCGCGTACTTTCGATGATCAACCACCCGCTGCGCCACACCGGCCGCTGCCGCCCGCTGCAACCCGTACGCCTCAGCGCGATTGCTGAGCACGGCGACGACCTCACCATCGCAGTGCCGCCGATCATCCAACAAAGCCTGCAGATTACTGCCGCTGCCAGAGATTAGCACCGCAATCCGGGCCGGAGTACGTCGCCGCTCGGCGACTCCATCCCCACCGACTGCACCGTCACCAACTGCGCCCACAGCCACGCCCACACCCACAGGGCCAGCCGCACCCACCCCCGTTTGACTCATACCGCCCCGCCGTCGATCCGCAGCCGCGCTGCCGCACCTCCCGCGCGAGCCGCAGCATCCACACCCTCAACTTCACCCTCACCCTCATCAGTCGCAGCGACCACAGTCCCGAGTTGCCACGCCGCCTCACCGCGCCCCTGCAGACAGGCCAGCGCTTGCTCAGCCGCAGCAGCCGGAACACAAACGACAAACCCAACCCCACAATTAAAGGTGCGCAACATCTCACCGCGCTCGATCTGCCCAGCGCGCGCCAGCCACTCAAAACCGGCCGGCCACGGCCACCCATTCAACTCCGCAGCACAGCCACTCGGCAAGATACGCGGCAGATTCTCCGGCAGACCGCCGCCGGTGATATGAGCCAGCCCCTTGACCGGCACCTCAGCGATCAGATCGAGCACACTGCCGACGTAGATCCGCGTCGGTCGCAGCAACCACTCTAGCAGCGGCTCCCCCTCCACGTTCTGCTCGGTGAGCGCCTGCGGATGCCGCTCCAAGATCCTGCGAATCAAAGAAAAACCGTTCGCGTGCGGGCCGGAGGAGGGCAGGGCAAGCAGCACATCGCCAGGGGTGATGGTCGTCCCCTCGATCAATGCATCGCGTTCGACGACGCCGACACAGAAACCGGCTAGATCGTAGTCGGCGCCGGCGTAGAGCCCCGGCATCTCCGCCGTCTCACCGCCGAGCAGCGCCGCCCCAGCCTCCCGGCAACCGGCCGCAATGCCCTCAACGATCGCCGCAGCCGTCTCAATATCGAGCTTGCCGGTGGCGTAGTAGTCGAGAAAAAAGAGCGGTTCCGCCCCTTGAACCACCACATCGTTCGCGCACATCGCCACCAGATCGGTGCCGATTGTATCGTGGCGCCCCGTCTCGATGGCCAACCGCAGCTTCGTGCCGACGCCATCGGTGCCGGCGACCAGTACCGGGCGCCGGTAGCCGCTCGGCAGCTCAATCAGGCCTCCGAAGCCACCGATACTCCCGAGCATCTCCGGGCGCCGCGTCCCCTCGACAGCCGGGCGGATGCGACGCACCAATTCGTTGCCGGCATCGATATCGACCCCAGCGTTGCGGTAGGTTAGCGGCCCTTCTTCATTCACCAATGATCCACTCCTGTTGTCTATATCTCATGCGCGCGTATGCTATAGCCCGCCCGTCTTCCCCCCCGTCGCAGTTTACCGAGGCTTCGATCAAAGCGGCGCTACCCAGCTACCCCGGTACCCCGCTACCCGACGCTACCCGACGCCTACCCCCCACGCCAGCGATAACCGCGCATCTCGGCTCGCTCCTTGTGCTCCGTGTGCTCCCCGTACTCATCGGGCAGCTCCGAACGCTCATCAAGCCCCGGTTCCCGAGCGAGATAGACAGAGCGCTCAAGGGCTCCAACCACCCGCTCCGGCGACTGCGCCAACCGCAACTCAACCGTCAGCTCCTCCCCGGCAGCCTGCCGGACCAGCACCCGTTCGACCCCCGCGACCCCCCGCAAATAGCTTATCAGCGTAGCGTAATCGGCGAGCCCTTCAACACCAGCAATCGTCAGCTGCAGCCGTTCCCCGGCGCCCTCACCAGGGACACCGGCAAAACGCTCTACAAAGTAGCTGCCGAGCTGCGCAAAGGCAGCGCCGACCACTGCCTCCAGCGAGCCCGGACCGGTTTGATAGGTGATCTGATCCTCGCCAATGATCGCCTGCCAGCGCCCGCGCCAGGCGCCCGCCGAGGTCTGGCGCAAGCCGGCACCGATCAGCGTCGTCTGCCCGTAGCGGATCGACGCCTCGCGCAGCCGATCGTCAAAGCCACCCCAAATATCGGAGAACCGCACCTGACCTCGATCCTCCAGATCGAGCAGCGGCAAAATCAGCGGTAAGCCGTACTCTCGCGACTGCTCACGCAGCACTGCCGCAGCCTCGGCGACCGCCTGCGGCTGCCCCTCAGCGTGACTGCCTAGCAAGAAACGCTCGCCATCGACCTCGATTCCGGCCCAGAGTAGGAGCGGGCGCCGGCGATGATCCCAAACCGCCACCCCCTGCTCACCGAGGGCTCCGCGCACCGCCGCACCGTCGAAGCGCAGCTCGATTCGCAGCCCCGCATCACCGCTGACGTAGCGATAGCCTTCGATAAAGCGCTCCGCCTCGGCAAAGAGGGCGCGCCCAGGGTGATCCTCCGCAAGACCGGTGTACTCGCCGGTCCACAGCTCAAGCAGCCGTTCCAGAGCGTCGACCGCTGCGCCGCGCCGCGCCTCGGCACTGCGTCCGGCTACGTCGACCTCAACGCTTAGCAGACGTTGCTCGATGGACTCGCTCGCCGCAGCACTGCCGACAGCCATCACCATCCCGCCGAGCAACGCCAACACCGGCAGCAGCCAGCGCAGCGCTCGGCCCCAACCGCACGGCCGTACGGGACGAGCCCGCCGAGTCTGCCTAATGCCAGTCATAGGTCAACGTCAGGAGCGTCGTCGAATCGTAACGATGCTCGGCCGTAGTCTGATTGTCGTAGTCGTAGTTCAACTGCAGGCTCACACTCAGGCTCTCATAGAGCGGCAAACGCAGCCCGGTGCGCGTCGTTGCAAACCAATCGTCGCTGTCATCGGCCGTCATCACCAGCTCGTGGCGGTGGAAGAGGCGCAGCACTCCGTCTAGGATATACTGCCGATAGTCGAGCGCCCAGCGCACCGCCCCCTCATCGGAACTCGCGCGCGTAGCCAGCGCCTTTTCATAAATATAGCTCGGGCCGAACTCCGCCGATAGCCGCAGCCGCTCATCGTCAAAAAACTGATAACCAAGACCAGCACCGAGCGAGTAGCGCCCGTAAAGATCGGCTTCGCGATCCTGCCGCCACGAGACGTTCGTGTTCGCATACCACGGCCCGTGGAAGAACCAGTCGTACTTTGTCCCCGCCCGGGTGTTATTGACATCCTGCACGCCATCGCTCTTGCCGCGGTTGGCCTCAGCATCAAAGACGACCCGATGGACCGCCGAACGTGCCCGATAGTCGAACGTCACGCTGTAGCGCTCCGAATCGGTATTGCCGCGATGGATCGACGCTCCGGCGGTGGCCTCCGCCTCCGTGCGCCGCTCGCTCTCCCCGGCGAGGGCGCTCAGTGGCACTCCCGCACCGAAACAGACTGCTGCCGCCGCGACGAAGAGATGGATTGGCGAGGTTCGCACAGGTTCATTGTACGCAGACATCACACGACCTTCCGATTAGAGTTTAGTATTGAGGACGACAGCGCGCTACCATGGCCGACTCGTCGGTACGATTCAAGGGTCTTCGGAGGCGTTCAAAGACCGCGCTGATTGAAGGCTGTGCTGGGACTATTCGAGAGGCCCGTTTGGGAGTAGAGGAGCGGCAGCGTTGCAACTACCGTTGGCAATCAAATGGAACGAGGCGGCCGACTTCCAGCGCTTTGTCGCGGGCGAGCACGCCGAAGCGGTGCGCTGGGTGCGCGACTGTGCCGAAGGGCGGGCGGCCCACCTCCCGGGCCTCTTTCTCCACGGCGGCCGTGGCAGTGGCAAGAGCCACCTGCTGCAGGCAGCGTGTCGGCGGGCCAGCGAACTCGGGCGCCCGGCCGCCTATCTGCCGCTTGCCCAACTGCTTGAATACGGCTACTACGTCCTGCGCGGCCACGAACAGGTCGGCCTCGTCGCCGTCGACGAACTCGACGTCCTCGAAGGGCGCGAGGATTGGCAGATCGCCCTCTTTCACCTCTTCAACCGTGCCAGCGATCGCCAGGTACCACTGCTCTTCGCCGCCCGCAAGCCGCCGAGTCAGCTGACACTCAAACTCGCCGACCTGCGCTCACGCCTCAGTTGGGGCGGGGTCGTCGCCCTGCAGCCGCCCACCGAGAGCACCTGCCTAGAGATCGTCCGTCAGCGCGCGATCAACCGTGGACTCGATTTGCCCGAGGCGACCCTCCGCTACCTGATCCGCCGCGTTCCGCGCGATCTGCCGCGGCTGCTGACCCTCTTCGACGAACTCGACCGCGCCTCCCTCGCCGCCGGACGGCGCCTGACCGTCCCCTTCGTCCGCCAGATCGTCGACCGTGACCCGCATCCCGACTCGCACCCAGACGGCGAGCCACCACCGAGAGGATAGCTCCGCCATGCAGCTGAATTGGCACAGCGCAGCGGCAAAACTTCGCCAGCACCCCAGAATTGAGCGCCAGTGGCGGCGCTGGCAAGCCCCGGCCTACCAGCTCTTCTACTTCTTCCGCTACCTGGTGCGGCGCATCAGCAGCGACGATTGCTTCAAGAGTGCCGGTATGCTCGCCTACGTCACCCTGCTGGCGATCGTCCCGCTGCTGACCATCGGCTTCTCCGTGCTGACCGCCTTTCCCGTCTTTGCCGATGTCACCGATCGGCTGCGCGAGCTGATGATCGAACACCTCGTGCCGGCAGCCAGCGAGACCGTCGACGAACACCTCGAAAGCTTCATGGGGCGAGCCGCCGAACTGACCGCCGTCGGCATCGTCGGCCTGGCCGTCTCCTCGCTGCTGCTGCTTAACTCCGTCGAGCGTGTCCTCAACGGCCTCTGGGGGGTGCGCCGCCCCCGCCCGACCGTGCAGCGCTTCATGGTCTACTGGACCGTACTGACCGTCGGCCCCCTGCTCATCGGGGCGAGCATCGCTGCGACCTCCGGCATGGGCGCGATTAGCCTCGGCGCCATCGAACCGCCCTCGGTCGTCGTCGCCCAGCTCGTCGCCATCGCCCCCTTCATCGTCCAGGCGGTGGTCTTTACCTTAATCTACGCCATCGTTCCGCACTGCCGCGTGCCCGTCAGCCACGCTGTACTCGGCGGGCTCTGCGCCTCGGCCCTCTTCGAGATCGCCAAGCACGGCTTCGCCGCCTTTGTCACCAGCGCCCCGACCTACGAGATCATCTACGGCGCCTTGGCAGCACTGCCGATCTTCCTGCTCTGGCTCTACATCTCGTGGTGGGTCATCCTCATCGGCGCTGAGATCACCCACGGCCTGAGCAACTACCGCCGCCAGCTTACCGCCAGCACCCTGAGCACCCAGCGCGGCGCACTGCTGCGCGTCACCCGGCTGCTCGGCCACCTCTACAGCGGCCAACGCAGCGGCAGTGGACTCACCTTCGCCGAACTGCTCGAACTCGAACCGCAACTCGAAGCCGTCGTCCTCGCCGAGACCCTCGAACAACTGCGCGAGAGCCACATCGTCGAGCGCAGCGATCAAGGCGAATGGCTGCTCGCGCGGGATGCCGCCTACCTCACCCTGGGCGAGATTCAGCGCCGCCACGCCTACCCGCTGCCGCGCCTGAGCGAGATCGCCGCGCCCGAGAGCGCCGCCGCCGACACCGATCCTGAGCAGCAGGGGCCAGAAGAGGGCAGCCCCCCGGAAGTCATCACCTGGCAGGCCCGCCTCGCCGCGCGCCTCCGCCAGGCCGAACAAGACCTCGACCAGGCCCTGGCCGTTCCCCTCAGTGAACTCTTCGCCCCAACAGAGAGAGGAGGGCAGCGATGAGCCACCAAGAAGAGCGTCGCCGCTGCTTCATCAGCGGCCGTGTCCAGGGGGTGTGTTTTCGTGCCCACACCCGCGACCAAGCGCGCCAGCTCGGGCTCGCCGGCTACGCCCGCAACCTCCCCGACGGCCGCGTCGAAGTCCTACTCTGCGGCCCCCCAGAGGCAGTCGCCACCATGCAGGCGTGGCTGCACCGTGGCCCCCCTGCCGCCCGCGTCGACGACGTCGAGTGCGCCGCGACCGACGCCTCACCGCCGACTGCCGGCGCCTTCACCATCGGCTGATAACAACGCTCGATAGCCCTCGCGGAAGGTCGGATAGCGCAACGCATAGCCAGCGCGCTTGAGCTTCGCGTTGCGCCCGCGCTTGCTGCCGACCCCCATCGCCCGCCGCCCGCTCTCCTCTTCCCCGGCAGGCGCCCGCGGCGGCTGCGGCAGCCCGAGCTGCGCGGCGATAAAGTCCATCACCGCGCACCCAGTTGTCGGCTCATCATCGACCCCAAGAAAGACGGCGAGCTGCCCGCACCCCGGATCGACAAACGATTCCATCTCCTCCAGCAGCCCCAGATGGGCCAACAGCCCGGCAGCGTCGTCGGCGTGAATCCGGTTACTAAACCCCGCATCGCGACACGCCTCCCCGGCGCGCACCTTACGAATAAAGAGATCCCGCCCAGGGCCGTAAATCCCGCCCAAACGGACCGTCACCGTCGGCCACGGCATCGCCTGCAGCAGCCCCTCGGCCTCCAGCAGACGCGCCCCCGAAAAGCGCTCCGGCACCGTCGGACTCGTCTCATCGATCCACTCATCGGCCTGCTGACCGTAGACCGCCGTACTCGAAGCAAAGAGCAGCCGCTGCGGCTGCTGCCCCTGGGTGAGCAGCGCATCACGCAAATTCGCCAGCCCGGCGACAAAGGCTAGGCGATAGCTCTCATCGGTAAAGTCAGCCGGGGTGACAATGTAGTAGACCCGATCGAGCCGCTCCGGTAAGCGCTCCGCCCACTCATCGGGCGGGGCCAAGAGATCGGCTGCCACCGGCGCGATCGCCTCCGGCAGCGCACTCGGATTGCGGCGCAGCCCAAAGACCTCGTGTCCCGCGGCCGCCAACTCCAGCCCGACCGCCTGGCCCAGCCGGCCACAGCCGGCGATCAGCACCCGCATTACCGACTCTTCAGCCACGCCACCACCTCCTCACGCGCCAGCGTAATCGGCGCCTCATCGCAGCGCCCCTTATACTCCACCAACCCCTCCTGCAGCCCGCGCGGGCTGACCACCAGCCGGTGCGGAATCCCGATCAACTCCATATCGGCAAACTTCACCCCAGGGCGCAAATCACGATCGTCGTAGAAGACATCGATCCCGCTCGCCATCAACTCGGCGTAGAGATCCTCTGCTGCCTCATGCACCTCCGGCTGCTCCGCCTTAATCGCCACCAACGCCACCTGGAAGGGCGCCAGCGGCCCAGGCCAGCAGATCCCCTGGGCATCGTGATTCTGCTCAATCGCCGCTGCGACCACGCGCGAGACGCCGATGCCGTAGCAGCCCATCGTCACCGTCCGCTCCTCACCGGCCTCATCGAGCACCTTCGCCGCCATCGCCTCACTGTAGGTCTCACCGAGCTGGAAGATATGGCCCACCTCAATGCCGCGCCGAATCACCAACGGCCCCGCACCATCCGGGCTCGGATCGCCGGCTACGACCTCGCGCAGATCGGCACACTCCGGCTCTGCGATATCACGGCCCCAATTGACCCCACGCAGATGGTAGCCCTCACGATTTGCCCCACAGACAAAATCGCTCAAATGCGCCACCGCATAATCGGCAATCACGACCGCCCCGCGCTCGGCTAACCCCACCGGTCCGAGCGAACCGAAGGGACAGCCCAACACCGCCTCGACTCGCTCGGCACTGGCAAAGGCCAACGGCACCGCAACTGCCGGGTGCTTCTCCGTCTTCACCTCATTGAGGCTGTGATCACCGCGCAGCAGCAGCGCCACCAACCCGCCATCGCGCCCCTCGACCACCAGCGTCTTGATATGCTGCGACGCCTCGACCCCCAAAAAGGCGCTCACCTCAGCGATCGTCCGCTGCTCTGGAGTCGCTACCTCCTCCATCGCCTCCTCCGGCGCTGCTCGCGGCGACTGAGGTGGCAACGACGGCGCCAACTCGACATTCGCCGCATAGCCACTCTCGGCACAGACCGCGACCGCATCCTCGCCCGAATCGGCCAGCACCATAAACTCATGCGAGAGACTGCCGCCGATCGCCCCGGTATCGGCCTCAACCGCCCGAAACGCCAGCCCCGTCCGCTCAAAGATCCGGCAGTACGTGGCGTGCATCAACTCATACTCTCGGGACAGGCACTCTCCATCCAGGTGAAACGAGTAGGCATCCTTCATCAGGAACTCACGCGCTCGCATCACCCCAAAACGCGGCCGAATCTCATCACGGAACTTGGTCTGGATCTGGTAGTAATTCACCGGCAACTGCTTATAGCTGCGGATCTCCCGGCGAAAGAGATCGGTCACCACCTCCTCGTGCGTCGGCCCAAAGCAAAAGGGCCGCGAATGCCGATCCTGCAACCGCAGCAACTCCGGGCCGTACTTCTCCCAGCGCCCCGACTCCTGCCACAATTCGGCCGGTTGCACCGCCGGCATCAACACCTCTAGCGCCCCGGCGCGATTCATCTCCTCGCGCACGATCTGCTCAACCCGCCGCAGCACCCGCAACCCGAGCGGCAACCACGTATAGAGGCCAGAGGCCAAGCGCCGAATCATCCCGGCCCGTAGCATCAACTGATGGCTGATCACCTCGGCATCGGCCGGTGTCTCGCGCAATGTTGACAGAGGAAAGCGTGTTGCTCGCATGAGCAGCTCCGTTATCTAAATTTAATCAATGAGTTGTTGCTAAAATTTGCGAAAGTAAAGTCAGTCGCATGAGCTGGCCTGTGTGCTTACGGCGGTAGGGCGGTAGTTTGCGGAACACGGGGACTCGGCTTCACCTTTGAGAAACTGAGAAACGGTTCGCCCGGCGTTAGGACCTCGTTCGAAGGGTGCAGGAGTCGGGATTGCACGGAGGGCCGAAGTTGCAATGGCTGCCTCCAGGGGCCTCCCTCGCCATGGATGGCGAGTGGGAGCTTCCATGGATGGACTTGCAGCGTCCCCTGGAGGCATGCCATGCAACGGCGGCCCGAGCTTAATCGAGGAAGCAGCATGCCACGCAACGGCGGTTAGCTAACCTGCAACGGCAGGTAGTCAGCGAGCAACGGCGGTCAACTAAAACGGCGGTCAACCAATTCAAAGCGAAGCGTTCAGATCAAGCCCCGCGCCGCCCACGGTGTCTCCGCAACCGCACCCCCGTCAACACCGGCCCCGAAACCAGATAAGCCACAAAGCCCAAAAAAATAGCCGTCGGCGGATGCACCGCAACAAAAATCAAGCCTACCACCAACCCGACGATCGCAGTGAACCGCACCCGATACCGAAAATCCAACTCCTTAAAACTATCGTACCGGATATTGCTCACCATCATCACCGCCGTAGCAATGGTGATGATCGCCGCTGGTACTGCCGCCGAAAACCCCGTCAACCCTAGCGTATCACCGAGCCACACCATACTGACAACGGTGCCCGCCGCCGCCGGACTCGGCAACCCCTGAAAATAACTCTTATCACTGACCCCACTCTGCGTATTGAAACGCGCCAATCGCAGCGCCGTACACGCCACATAGAGAAAGGCCGCAAGCCAGCCGCCGTTCCCCCATAAGGGCCCGACATCATTTTCACCGAGCGCCCACAAAAAGACGATCATCCCCGGCGCCAACCCAAAACTGACCATATCGGCCAGCGAGTCGTACTGCACCCCAAAGTCGCTCTCAGTCCGGGTCAGGCGGGCCACCCGGCCATCCAGTCCATCAAAGAGCATCGCGATAAGCACCGCGATCGCCGCCATGGCAAAGTTGCCCTCGATCGCCAGGATGATGCCCAAGAAGCCAAAGAAGAGACAGCCCGTCGTAAAGAGATTGGGCAACAGAAAGATACCGCGGCGGCGAGGTTTATTCATAAATCTTTCGACGACTCTCCTCGGCCTGCTTCCAAAGACCAACGGACGGAGGCCACCGTCCGCGCTGCGGCTCCGTCCCACAAGCAAAGCCCCAGTCAATTCGCTTCAGAAAAACCAACTGACTGAGGCCTCCGTCCGTTCAGTGGCTCCGCCCCACAAGCAGAGCCCCAGTCAGTTCGCTTCAGAAAAACCAACTGACTGAAGCCTCCGTCCGTTCAGTGGCTCTGCCCTACAAGCAGAGCCCCAGTCAGTTCGCTTCAGAAAAACCAACTGACTGAGGCCTCCGTCCGTTCAGTGGCTTCGCCCTACAAGCAGAGCCCCAGTCAGTTCGCCTTAGAAAAACCAACTGACCGAGGCCTCTACTTCACTCGATCAATCGCGATCGACCAACTTATTGGCGGTGATCCACGGCATCATCCCGCGCAGCCGCTCCCCGACCTCCTCGATCGGATGCTCACGCGCCAGCCGCCGCCGCGCATGCAGCGTCGGCGCTCCAGCCTGGTTTTCCAACACAAACTCACGGGCAAACTCACCATTCTGGATCTCCTCCAGAATCTCCCGCATCGCCTCCCGCGACTCCTCATTGATCACCCGCGGCCCGCGCGTAAAATCGCCGTACTCCGCCGTATTCGAGACCGAATAACGCATATTCGCCAGACCGCCCTCATAGAGCAGATCGACAATCAGCTTCGTCTCGTGCAGGCACTCGAAGTAGGCCATCTCCGGGGCGTAACCGGCCTCCACCAGCGTCTCAAACCCCGCCTCGATCAGCGCCGCGATGCCGCCACAGAGGACCGTCTGCTCACCGAACAGATCGGTCTCGGTCTCCTCACGGAAGGTCGTCTCGATGATCCCCGAGCGCCCACCGCCATTCGCCACCGCATAAGCCAGCGCGATCTCCTTCGCCTGCCCGCTGGCATCCTGCTCAATCGCGATCAGCGACGGCACCCCGCCGCCAGCGACGTAAGTCGCCCGCACCGTATGGCCCGGTCCCTTCGGCGCAATCATGATGACATCACAGTGGGCCGGCGGCTTGATCTGGCCGTAGTGGATGTTAAACCCGTGCGCGAAGGCGACCGCTGCCCCCTCCTTGAGATTCGGCTCGACCTGCTGCGAGTAGATGGCCGGGGCGCTCTCATCGGGGACCAGCAGCATCACCACATCGGCGCCGCGCGTCGCCTCCTCGACACTCGCGACCTCCAGCCCGGCTGCCTCCGCCTTCGCCGCCGAGCTCGAACCGGCGCGCAGACCGACGACGACGGTCACCCCCGACTCCTTCAGGTTGTTGGCGTGGGCGTGCCCCTGCGAGCCGTAGCCGATGATGGCGACCCGGCGGCGGGTGATCTGCGAAAGGTCAGCGTCTTTGTCGTAGTAGACTTTCATAGTGGCAGTTACTCTTTAAATGAATTCTTTTTGAATGAATTGTCCGAAATGAATTTTCGGTCTGTTGCAGCGTCGAGCTGCGCTGCATCGCCGAGTTCGCTCGATCCAGCCAGCCAGAGACAGGCCGCGCGCCTAACCAAGCCAGCCTAAACCTTCAGGTGGCGCTCACCGCGGCTGATCCCGATGACCCCAGAGCGCACCACCTCCAAGATGTTGCTCCCGCCGAGGGCATCGACGAAGGCATCGAGCTTATCGCTGGTGCCGGTCAGCTCGATCGTGTAGATCTTCTCCGTCACATCGAGGATACGACCGCGGAAGATATCGGTCAGGCGCTTGAACTCGTCGCGCTGTTCCAGGGCGCCGGCGGCGACCTTTACGAGCATCATCTCACGCTCGATATGACGCCCCTCGGTCATGTCAACGACCTTCACCACATCGAGCAACTTGTTGAGCTGCTTGATGATCTGCTCAATGATTTGATCGTCACCGATGGTGACCAAAGTCAGGCGGGAGATGCTCGGATCGTCGGTCGGGGCGACCGTCAGACACTCAATGTTGTAGCCGCGGGCGGTAAACATGCCCGCGATGCGCGAAAGCGCGCCAGACTCGTTCTCGACGAGCATAGAGATGATATGTCGCATGGACCGAAGCTCCCGCTGTCGCCGCTAAGCCAAATAAACGGTGAAATCTAATGTCTCACCGCAACCAGGTCAAGCTAAGGGCCGCGCCGACCCACTCCGGGCCTACCCCGCCGTTTGATCGTACCGCACAATGCGCGTTGCAATCCGCAGCGCTCGCTTATAGGCACGCGCCTCCAGCATCTCCTCCAAGGCACGGCACCACCGTGCTAAGCGCACATCGTCAGCGAGCGGCGGCTGCTCGACATCGTCACGCCAGCGCGGCAACTCCGGCAGCAGGGCGCGAACGTGCCCCTCCAAGTGCCGATCCGTCAACGTCCCGCCCAGCGGCTCAAGACGCCACCGGCCCCAACTGACCACCTGCAACTCGCCACTTGCATCCATCACCGCCAGCTCACGATTCATGCCGGGCGGGTAGAGGTAGAGTGGCAGCCTGCGCAGCCGGCCGGTTAACACTGGCAGTGCGGCCATCAGGCGTTCCAAGGTCTGTTGTTCGACAGGCGTATCGACAGCCACCTGCAGCACCGCTAGGCGTTCAGGGGTCAAACGCTCGTAGAGCAGCCGGTGCGCCCCGCGATAGGCGCGCAGCAGCGCCGGTGGCGGTGCAATCGCCATCCGTTCGCGCAGCAGCACCGGCTCCCAGCGCTGCCACTCCGCAACACTCGGCGGGCGGCCGTTGCCGTACTCGCAGATCCGGCACAGGAAGGGGCCTTCGGTAAAGCGCGCGATCTCGGCTGTGCCGCGCAGCCGCTCGCGGCCGACGTGCTGATAGAGCAGTGCTTCATCGTCGAGTAGCTGAACGAGGCGGTGGGTGTAGATCTGCTGCTGATAGCAGCGCCCCTGCTGCTGCGACGAGTCGCGTGGACGTGCGATTAGCCCCTGAAACCGGCCGGCATAGGGTGGATCTTCCCACGTCACCTCAAAGGCCGCGGTCGTGCTCAGTGCCTGCTGCAAGACCCGCTCGCTCCGCTGCTGCCGCTGCGGTTTGGCGAAGAGTTGGCGCAGCGCTCGCACGTAAGATGACTCCCGGCGTGTGCGCTGCTTCTCGGGGAAGACCAGCGGATCGATCGCCCCGCGCCCGCGGGCTAGGCGGGTGGCGTTGCGGATACCGCTGCTTAACGCCCGCAGCAGCTGCCGCAGCAGCAAGAAGCTGAGCAAAATGGCGAAAAAGTGCGCCGCACCGCCCCAGAGAAAGACCGCGAGCAGCACCAGGAAGCCGGCGAAGTAGTTGACTGCAAAGTAAAACTGTAGCAGCCCCTTGGGGTCGTCGAGGATCTGCCGCTGCAGCCGCCCCCAGCGATCGCCCGCCGCCTCGCTGTACTCATCGCCGCTGAGCAGCCACGTCGTTAGCCAGTATTGCAGATAGAGCAGGGCGAAGAGGGTCAAGAAGAGTGGTTCGCTGAGCAGCAGCAGAGCGAGCAGCGCCAGCAAGGCGAAGAGCAAACTCGCCGCCGTCTCACCGATCTCGCTGTAGTAGCGCTGGGCGCGAGTATCCTGGCTACCGATCACCGACAGCTGAATCGCCCGGTCAAGAACCGCGCGACTGCCGCGCTCGGCGAGCTGTTGCGTCCACCGCCCGAGGGCGAGCGTGAGCAGATAGGCGGCAACCGCAGCGGCGGCAAAGGCGGTGATCCAGTGGAGCTGATCGTCGGGGCTGATAAACGGCATGTAGTGCGGGACGTGATCGGCCCCGGCGAGGATCAGCACCTTAAGTGGCAGGAAGAAGGCGAGCAAGTGAGCGATGCTGCCGAGTACACTCGCTCCGATCAGTGCCCCGGTCGTCCACGGGGCGACGCCAAAAAAGGCCCGCAGCACCTCAAGCAGCCAGCGGCCGAAGTGCTCGGTCTGGACCGGTAGATTCACCGTGTATGCCCCTTTTGTCTAAGCCGACTGCGCAGCGCCCCTGCCAAGCGTCGCACCCCCACTCCTCCCGCGCGGCGCGCGGAGATAGACGCGCGGAGATGCGGAGATGGAGATGCGGAGATAGAGCGGCCCATGTGGGGACGCCGGCGGTTGAATCCCAACGCGTTGCGTAGCGTAGCACACCGCTTGCTGTTGGCGAGCCGGAGTGTTGGCGCACGCAGCCGAGACACTTGGCCTCTGAGATGCCCTGTGTCGCGGAGGGACATTTGGTTTGCCCTTGAAACCCTGCTACCATCCCCCAACTTATTGGCCTGGAGTCGACCCGGGCCGCCCGGACGCTTGGGCTGCTCCCGACTATCCCGGGCCATCTTGGGCTATTTCCAACCGTTTCACGACCCGCTGAGTGACCGCATGACCACTGCGAATGCCAAATCCGCCGCTTCTGGCTCCGCCAGAGCCTCCGCGCCGAGTGAACTGCGTCAGTGCATGGGCGAGTTCAAGCAGGCCATCGCCACGGTGGCGCTGTTTAGCTTCTTCATCAACATCCTCATGCTGGTGCCGCCGATCTTCATGTTGCAGATGTTCGATCGGGTGCTCTCCAGCGGCAGCGTACCGACCCTCGTCATGCTGCTGGTGGTCGCTATCGGCCTGTTGATCGTCCTCGGTCTGCTCGAGTGGTCGCGCAACCGGGTGCTGGTGCGTGTCGGCGGACGCTTCGATCAGATGCTCAACCGCCGTCTCTTCGACGCCACCTTCTTCCGCGCGCTGCGCCGCCCCGAGGGCGCGACCACGCAGCCGCTGCAGGATATGACCACGCTGCGTCAGTTCATGACTGGGCAGGGGGTCTTTGCCTTCTTCGATGCGCCGTGGACGCCGCTCTTTCTGGCGGTGATCTGGCTCTTCCACCCGCTGCTCGGGGCGCTTGCCACCATCGCCGCGGTGATCCTCTTCGCCATGGCATACACCAACGAGGTCATCACCCGCAAGCCGCTCAGTGCGGCCAACGCCCGCTACAACCAAGAGAGTGACTTCACCAGCGCCAACCTGCGCAACGCCGAGGTGCTTGAGGCGATGGGCATGACCGGGCGGCTGCGTCAGCGCTGGCAAGGGATGCACAACGAGGTGCTGAATTTGCAGGCGGTCGCCAGTGACCGTTCGGCCAACCTCACCTCAGCCTCGAAGTCGCTGCGCCTGATCGCCCAGGTCGGCATCCTCGCTTGCGGTGCCTGGTTGGCGGTCGAGCAGGTGATCACCCCGGGTGTCATGATCGCCGCCTCGATCATCATGGCGCGTGCGCTGGCCCCAATCGATCAGGCGATGGGCGTCTGGCGCGGCTTTATCGGTGCCCGCAACGCTTGGAGCCGTCTTAACGATGTGCTCGCTGGCACCCCGGAGCGCACCGAGCACATGGAGCTGCCGCAGCCGCGCGGGCAGGTCAGTGTCGAGAACTTGGTCGTCGTCCCGCCGGGGGCGCGCACTCCGGCGCTGCGCGGGGTCGACTTTGAGTTGGAGCCGGGCAGTGCGCTCGGTGTGGTCGGCCCGAGTGCCGCCGGCAAGTCGACTTTGGCGCGTGCCATGGTCGGGGTCTGGCCGAGCTACGCCGGCAGTGTGCGCATCGACGGTGCTGAAGTGCAGCACTGGAACCGCGAGCAGATCGGCGCCCACACCGGCTATCTACCGCAAGATGTCGAGCTCTTCGACGGCACCATCGCGGAGAACATTGCCCGCTTCGGTGAGGTCGAGCCGCGATTGGTCGTCGAGGCGGCGCGCAAGGCCGGTCTGCACGAGATGATCTTGCGTCTGCCGGAGGGCTACGACACCCGCATCGGCATCCAGAGCGGGGCGCTCTCGGCCGGGCAGCGGCAGCGAGTCGCCCTGGCCCGTGCTGTTTACGGCAGCCCCCGTCTGGTGGTGCTTGATGAGCCGAACTCGAATCTCGATCAGGCCGGTGAAGAGGCCTTGACCGATACCGTTCGCCGTCTGCGCGAGGAGGGCTGCACCGTGGTGCTGATCGCCCACCGCCCGGCGGTGCTCAGTGCGGTGGAGCAGATTTTGGTCTTGCGCGACGGTAAGGTCGCGACTCTCGGTCCGCGTCAAGAGGTCTTGAACCGTCTGACGCGCGCCAGCAACGCTTGAGGTCAGCAGCGAAGATGAGTAATCGCAATATCCGCGACGATGCAGAGCAGGGTAGCGACGGTGACCGACCCGTGACTCCGGTTGGCGGCGAGGCCCGTTCCGGGGAGCTGATTACGGCCGGCGGCGGCGGTGGATCGAACGGTGGTACGCCGCCACCGACCAGTGATCGCTTTCCGCGGCTCTTTGGTATTGGCGTCATTTTGGTCGCCTTTGTCGGTGTCGGCGGCTGGGCCAGCTTCGCGCAGATCGACGCCGCTGTGGTCGCCCAGGGTACCGTGACGGTCGACTCGTACCGGCAGACGGTGCAACACCTGGAGGGCGGCATCGTCGAGCGGATCCACGTCCGCAACGGTGATACCGTCGAGCGCGGTGAGCTGCTGATCCAGCTCGATGAGACGCAGGCGCGCGCAGAGTATCTGCGCAGTTGGACGCGCTATATCTCGAGTTTGGCCCGCCAGGCTCGCCTTGAGGCCGAGTTGTTAGGGGAGGCGGAGATCGCCTTTCCGGACGATGTGGTGCAGAGCGCCGAGCGCAGCGAGCGCACTGAGCGGGTGATGGAGCGGCAGCAGCGGGAGTTCGACACCCGCCGTGAGGCGCTTGATGGTGAGACGTCGATCTTGCGCCAGCGCATCGATGAGCTCGGTGAGCGGATCTTGGGAATGGAGTCGCAGCGCACGGCGAAGCAGCGTTCGATGGAGTCGGTCGCTGAGGAGTTGGAGACGAAGCGGCGTTTGGTCGAACGGGAGGCGATTCCGGCGGCAGAGTTGCGGCCGTTGGAGCGTGAGCACGCGGAGTTGGAGGGTGCGGTTGGTGAGCTGCGCGCTTCGATTGCGGCTGCGCGCATTGAGATCGGTGAGGCGGAGCAGCAGATTATCCAGTTGCAGCGTGAGTTTCGGCGTGAGGCGGCGGGTGAGTTGCGCGATGTCGCCAATCAGGTCGATGAGTTGGAGGAGGAGTTGGCCGCTCTGGAGGATCGGTTGGCGCGTAAGCAGATTCGCGCTCCCGTCGCCGGTGAGGTGGTCAATCTCGATGTGCACGCTGAGCGCGCGGTGATTCAAGCCGGTGCGCCGATTCTCGATTTGGTCCCTGAGGGGGAGCCGCTGGTCCTTGAGGCGGAGGTGCGCCCGCAGGATATCGATAATGTCCATCCGGGGTTGTTCGCCGATATTCGGTTTACGGCGTTTAGTTTCCGGACGACGCCGGTGGTTGAGGGTGAGGTGATTTGGGTTTCGGCCGATCGGATTGAGCCGGAGAATCAGGAGCCGTTCTATAAGGCGCGGTTGGTGGTGACCGATGAGGAGTTGGCTAAACTCGGTCCGGAGGTCAATCTGCGACCGGGGATGCCGGCTGATGTGATGATTAAGACGGGGCGGCGGACGCCGGTACAGTATTTGGCGCAGCCGATTACGGATGCGATCGCTCGTTCGTTCCGGGAGGATTGATGGGTACGGACGTGAGGCGGTTTGCTGGGTTGGCGCAACTTGTTCAGCCTGTTCAACTAACTCGGTTGGCTCGGTTGGCTCGGTTGGCTCGGTTGGCTCGGTTGGCTCGGCCAACTCGGCCAACTCGGCCAGCTCAGCTTACTCAACTCGCTCAGTTTGGTAGGGTTTCTAAGTTTGCTCAACGGGTTGGGGTCTCTCTTTGCTTGGGTGTGGTGTCTGCTGCCGCGGTTGGGGTGACTGCCGGGGTGATTGCCGGGGTGACTGCCGGGGTTGCGCAGGCTGAAGCTGGGGTGAGTGCGGGTGTTCAGTCCGAGGCTAGGGTTGCGCAGGCTGAGGGGCTGCTTGATGTCTATCGGCTGGCGGAGCGTGCCGATCCGCAGTTGCGGGGGTACGCTTATGAGGTGGACGCTCTGCGGGCAGAGCGGCGTGAGGCGTTGGCGGGGTTGTTGCCGAGTCTGGTGCTGAGTGGTGAAATCCGGCGGACGAGTCGTGAGGAAGAGCGGGCCATTGATCCGCCGGACGAAGCTGAGGGTCGCGATCGTACCTTTACGCAGGAGCAGTATCAGTTATTCCTCTCGCAGCCGCTCTTTGATTTGCCGGTTTGGCACCGTTGGCAGGGGTCTCGGCACAACATTACGGCCGGTGAGGCGGAGTTGGAGGCGCGCCGGCAAGAGCTGATTCATCGGGTTGCTGAGGCTTACCTTGGGGTTTTGGGGGCGCAGGCAGAATTAACCTTGCAGGAGCGGGAGTTGGAGTCGGTCGCGGGGGCGTTGCGGCAGGCTGAGGCGCTTTTTGATGAGGCGCAGGTTTCGCGCAGTCAGTTGGAGCAGGCGCGGGCGCGTCACGATACGGTTCGGGCGGATAAAATCCGGGCTGAGGGTGAGTTGGAGGTTGCCCGCGAGCGGTTGTCGGAGTTAACTGACCGGCGTCATGGGATGTTGGCGGAGTTGTCGGCGGAGGCGGAGTTGCCGCCGCTTGAGCCTTTTGATTTAGATGTATGGTTGGAGCACGCTTACGCGGGCAATCCGCGGATTGTGGCGGCGCGGGCGCAGTTGGATGGTGCCGGTCGGCAGGTACAATCTGCGCGTGCGGAGCGTTATCCGGCGGTCGATTTGGTCGGTGGGTATACGCGGTTTGATGATATGAGTGACGTTGATTCGGATGTGCCTTCTCCGGCGGAGGAGACGGCGCGCAAGTTGGATGATTGGTACATTGGGGTGCGGGTCCAGGTGCCGCTTTATGAGGGTGGGGCGGTTGGTGCGCGGACGCGCAGTGCGGAGAGTCGGCGGGATCGGCAGCGTGAGGAGGTGGAGCGGGTTCGTCGTGAGGTGCGGGCGGATGCGCGGGGTGCTTTTCAGGGGCTCGTGAGTGGGCGCAGTGCGGTTGAGGCGTATGCGGTTGCGGTACGGTCGAATGCGCGGACGGTGGCGGCGATGCAGGATGAGGTCGAGTTAGGGACGCGCGATGTAACGGATCTGCTGGAGGCGCAGCGCGATTACTATGAGTCGCGGCGGAATTTGGCGCAGGCGCGGTATCAGTATTTGGTGGATACTTTGAAGTTGCGGCGGGCGTCGGGGCACCTTGGGATTGATGATGTGGTGCAGTTGAACGCGCTGTTTGTCGCTGCACCCTGAGTTGTGCCCTGAGTTGAGCATTGAGCCCTGAGTGGCGGTGGCGCCCTAAAGGGGTAGTGAAGAGATGTCTGTTTACGAGAAGTTACGGTCCATTGATGGCGGTGTTGCGGAGGCTCTTTTGGCGCTGACGGCAGCAGAGCATCCGCCCGACACGGCGTTGGATGAGGAGGCAAGAGCGAACTTTATTGCGGCGGTTGCCTTGCTCAGCGAGTTCGATGAGGAGGTGACGGACAGCGACATTGAGCGTGCGTGTTCGGTTCGGACGTATGGGGAGGCGAATGAGTTTCTCGCGGCGGTCACTGGTACTGGTCTGGCGCCCTAGCACTCGCCTACTAGCACTCGCCTACTAGCACTCGCCTACTAGCGCTCGCCTCGCCTGGGAGCGCCGGCGTCCTCGCCGGCATTCTTCTCCTGCTTCTCTTCTACTCCTCTTCTGGGGGTGTTGATCATGACTCTTCTCCTGTCACCCTATGAGCAGTACATGTTGGAGCTGATCAATCGAGCTCGTGAGAATCCGCTGGCGGAGGCGCAGCGCTACGATATCGATCTTAACGAGGACCTGGATCCGGGAACGATCTCTGCGTCTGCTAAGCAGCCGCTCTTCATGAATCTTACGCTGGTCGAGGCCGCCCGCGCTCATAGCGATTGGATGTTGGATACTGACACTTTTAGTCACACTGGGGTTGATGGTTCTAGCCCTGGTGATCGGATAGCAGCTGCTGGGTACGATCTTGTTGCACCTTGGGGGTGGGGTGAAAATGTCTCTTGGAGGGGGACCACGGGGAGTTTGGATGATCATGTGAAGCCAAATTTGGCCTCCTATATTGATGAGCAACATGGGAGCTTATTTTTAAGCTCTGGGCATCGTAAAAATATCATGGCGGAGGGGTTTCGGGAGATTGGGGTCGGTCAATCTTTAGGGAAGTTTACCTCTGGCGACAGTACGATTTATTCAGCTTCAATGATTACCCAGAAGTTTGCTTTTTCTGGGGACGATATTTTTTTGGGTGGGGTGGCGTACAAAGATTCGGATGGGGACAATTTTTACTCTCTTGGGGAGGGGTTGGAGGGGATAAAATTCTCTTTGCCGGATCTTGGTTTGGAGGTCGAAACTCTGAACACTGGTGGGTATCAGTTGGCTGTGCCTTCTGGTACACACCAGGTTGTGGTTTCGGGGGAGGGGCTGCAAAATTCTTACAGTAAGGAAGTCACTCTTTCTGATAAAAATAAGAAGTTGGATTTGGTGCTCGATGTAGATGGTACAGTTAGTGGGGGGTGGGAAGTTTACGGTGACGCTGTACCGGACGATGGTGACGATGGTGTACCGAGTGACGATGAGCCGGATGACGGCGCACCGGACGACGGCGCACCGGACGACGGTGAGCCGGATGATGATGTGCCGGACGACGATGTGCCGGATGATGATGTGCCGGATGATGGTAAGGTGCCTGTTGGTGAGGCGGCTCCTGTTTACGCCGGTCTCTTTTTGAAAGAGATGGTGGGCAATGATTCATTAGAGGGGGGGTTGTTTGATGTTTTTGTGCGTGTGCTTGGTCGGCAGTTAGAGGAGAATGCTGAGGGCCATTTAGAGCCTTCTCCCGCTTTTGATATCCTCGCCTCGGTCTTTTCTTTTGTTCTTTCGGACCCTGATGATCGGCCACCGAGTCCTTTAGTCTACAGTAGTGATAAAATTGCGGATGCTCATGCCTTTGCGCATGCGCAAGTTTTTTCTGATGTTTTGTCTTACGATAATGTTGTAGAAGATGGTGCTGTTTCGGATGGTGCGGGTTTTGAGCGGGATTTAGAGCAGGGTCTGGAGCGGGAGTTGGGGGCGGGGGTAGAGTCTGAGTCGGATTTGTGGGCGGAGTTGGATTCGTGGGCGGAGTCGAATTTGGTCTCGGAGTCGGATCATAATGTTGTTCAGATCTGCTGTAGCGGCACTGGGGACATGGTTTACTACGATCCCGATTGGGGTTGAGGGTTGGTAACAGGTAACAGGTAACAGGTAACAGGTAACAGGTAACAGGTAACAGGTAACAGGTAACAGGTAACAGGTAACAGGTAACAGGTAATAGGTAGCAGGTAACAGGTAACAGGTAATAGGTAGCAGAGGCTCGTTTTTATCTCGCGCTCCCTCGACCCCGGCCGAGTTGGCGAAACGCTTCGCGGCAGGTCCAGCGCCGGGGGTCGACTGAGCGTACAATCCTTGTACGCCAGTCGACCGCGCGCATCCATGCGCGCGCCCTCCGGGCTCTTTCCCGGCGCTGGCCGGCCGCTTTCGCTGACTTCGCCAATCTCGGCGCGGGGTTTCGGTCGCGCTCCATCCGGAGCCGGTGATCAACAGCCGACCGGCACCCTGGCCGACCGGCACCCTGTCGACTGGTGGTGTGGTGGTGTAGGCCTTGATCATTCCTTGGTCCACTAGCCAGCTATATTGTAGAGGGCAGCGGTCGCCGGCTGGGAGTGCTGTTTCCTGGGAACGCCGGCGTCCCCGCCGGTATTCTTGATCAAAGTGGACCAGACTATGATCGCCGCTGTAGTGTAGCCAGCCGACACTGTTGTGGCTGTCGCTCCTGTTGCTTGCGTTTGGGTAAAAAAGTGGTTAGCCTCCGCAAGCCGGTCTGAAGGAGAGGGCCGGCCAGGTTCTGCCCCCGGGGCGCTTGGGTGATCTGGGAAGGTAGGTAGGACTTGCTTGTGGGTTGCGAGGGGAGTGCCGCAGGAAACGGCACTCGCGCCGCCCGGTCGTGTGTCCATGGATGGAGGTATAGGAATGAACCCCCGTGATAAGGATGTTGAGTGGGATTTTGATCTCTTCAATGATTTCTTTAAGCCGCTGTTTCTTGTCTACGTCGATCAACACGAGGAGGTGTTTTTCGACGCCCCCCTTGAGGCCGTGGTTGTGGCCGCTTACACCGGTCTGCGCGGCTACGTCCTAATTGATCCTGATGGTCCATATGTAGCCGCGAACCTCGATCTGTATAAGGCCGAGGAGCGAGTCGAGTATTGGGTTCAGCGCATGGAAAATGGCTTGGACCCGGCAGCTCTCGGCGCGCAGATGATGTTTGAGGTGGCAACGGGAGATGGTGGTGGCATCATCGCGGACAACCCTGATGAGGTCGCCCGCCGGCAGGTGGTGGAGGAGGCGGTTCGGACGCTGATCGATCAGGCGCTCCTTGATTCCGATGCCAAAGTCTATATAGATGATGATGATGATAATAATGATGATGTTGATGCCGCTGGTAGTGGCGGTGGCCACGCTGGCGATGTCGCCGATAGCGGTGATGTCGGCAGTGGTGGGGTAGCATCCGAAGGATTGGATTGGCTGGTTCTCTCTCCAGCGGTGACCGCCGAAGCGTTGCGTGCCCGCGAGGCGTTTGACCGGAGTTTAGCCGAGGGTAAAACCGGGTCAGAGGATTCCAGTAACGAACCCCAGGGTGAGGACGGGTACTACGACGAGGACGGACCCCATGGTGGTGGAGGAGAGGGCTCTGAGCACCCGGAGTTGGAGCTAGGAGAAGGTTCTGAGCCCGTGCCGGAACCAGAGCCGGACCCGGCCCCGGATCCAGAGCCAAAACCGGAGCCGGAGCCAGAGCCGAAGCCTGAGCCGGAGCCAAAACCGGGGCCAGACCCGGAACCGGAGCCGGAGCCAGATCCGGAGCCAGATCCGGAGCCAGACCCGGAGCCAGATCCGGAACCCGAGCCGGAGCCAGACCCGGAGCCAGATCCGGAACCCGAGCCGGAGCCGGAACCCGAGCNNCCAGAGCCAGAGCCAGAGCCTAAGCCGGAACCCGAGCCGGAGCCAGAGCCAGAACCGAAGCCGGAGCCGGAACCCGAGCCAGAGCCAGAGCCGGAGCCGGACCCCGAGCCGGAACCAGAACCAGAACCCTGGGAAGGAATGGTCGAGGGCGATCGGCTGATGATTGAGGCCGGCAACGAGTTCGACCTTGCAGCGTTGGAAAACCTGCCCGCGGGGGTAAGCTATCTGGAGGTGGGAGCCGGCGCCGTTGTCCGGGTCACTGCTGAACAGCTTGCGGCTCTTGAACCTCATGCTGACAGTGCAGAGGGGACGATTGTTTTGGTCGGCCCCGACTTCGGGGAAGACGGTGAGGCCTCTTTTGATGTGCCAGCCGCTTGGGGCAGCGCGGCTTTTGGCTGGCTGCGCCTCGAAAATGTAGCGACCGCCCCAGATTATTCTCTTGATGTCGAGGGGTTAGATCATGGCGATGTAGGTCTGCAAATTGTCGACCCTGATTTGAGGCTGCTTGAGATGCGCGGTGCGGCGATTGATAGCCGTGCGGTGCGTTTGGATGCAGTAGCTGAAGATTTTTCTTTTGTGCTGCGTGATCATCAGGCCAAGCGGCTGGTTTTGGAGGTTGCGGAGGACCTTAGTCTCGGCGCTATTGGCGGGGATTTTCTAGAGGCGGTAGAGGTCGTGTTGTGTGCTAGCGGGGACTTTTCCCTGGATGAGCTGTCTTTTTTCGGTGACGTAGAGGATGCGGTGTTCCTGCGTTTGGATGCAGGGCGGATTGGTGTTGGGGAAGTGCTTTTTAACGGCGATTTTACAGGCGTAACACATCGCTATGTCTTTGATGTTGGAGAGGGTCTTCTGGAGGTAGAGAATCTTGGCCAGATAGCGAGGGAAGATGCTTTTGAGTTGGATGTCTTAGGTGAGGGGTTCGCAAAAATCGGTTATGGGGCTCAGCAGCACGGACATTTTGACTTCGCGCTCGATCTTGGCAGTGGCGGATATGGGTTCTTGAACCTAAACCATTTTTTAGGTGGTATTGAGGCTTGGTTGTACGTCAGTGAAATGCGGGGCACCGTTCGGCTTGGGGAAAGCGAGGAACAAGTTCTTTGGCTTGACCGTGAGCCGGGCCATGGATTTGCCGTGGAGGTTTTCGATTTTAAAGGCTTTTCCGAAATCCACGGTTTTTCTACTGCTTTGGATCGATTCGTGCTGAAAGACGACTTAGAGGGTGGGTGGTGGAGCAATGGAGCACCTGTTTCGGATGGGATGCTAATGTCTGATCAAGCGCTCCTTCTCCCCACCCCCGCACACGACGCCGCCGATATGCTCGAACAACTAGAGCAGCGGATCGACTTTTCGTTGTTGTCCGAGGGTGATGAGTTGCCCGCTCTCTGGAGTGTGGAGGACGACGTGGAGCTCGGGATCGTAACCGTCTCCGAGGGTGGGGCCGTCGACGGGGCGTTTTACGGCGATGAGGTTTACGAGCCGGTGATCCGTCTGGTCGGTGTGGAGATTGCGGCCGTCGCTGAGGCGGGGGCGAATCTGTTCTGGTGATGCGGTTGTTTTGAGGAGGTTTGCGGCCGCTAGCCGGGGCGGGGTGTGACGGCTCCGGCTAGCGGTCGAGGGGGATTAGCCGCGGTTTGCGGCTACGAGGGTGCTGCCAGTCTGTTGAGCACGTCGATCCCCCTTTTCCTTCGCCTGCTAACCCCTCAATGGAACCCTCTACACCTCTTCGAGTTCTTCTTCGGTCTCTTCCCCCACCTCGGCGTCGGTTTCGGCGCAGCGAATCAGCATGGCGCGGTTCATGTCTTCGAGCACTTCGGCGGCGCCGGTCGGTTTGTGCCAGCGATCGGTCAGGGTGGTGGCTTTGACGTCGTAGCCGCCGGGGCAGACTTCGTTGGCTTTGATGATGCAGTCGCTCATCGCCAGGCGTCCGCGCCAAGTCCAGCCTGAGCACTCGACGACTTGTCCTTGCTCTTTGCCGCCATCGAGGCTGATCGGGGTGGCGTTCGGGGTGGCGCAGCCGCTGAGTAGGGTCACGAGGAGGCCACCGCCGAGTAGGGCGAGGCCGCGGCGTAGGCCGCTGCGGGGCTCGGTGGTGTTGCGCCGGAGCCCGTGCGGGTTGGAGGCGCGTTGTAAGGTTTCTGCACTCTTTGTTAGTTGCTTCGACATGGAGGACTACACCTTGTGCGTTAAATGGTTACGTGTTCGCCAAGTAGGTCGGCGCACATGCTAACACAGCTCGCGGTCGGGGCGGGTGGGGTTCCGTTGCGCGAGGGCTCGATTTTCTCAAGGGCTGAGCCTATCTCTGGGCGTTGCGAGGAGTCCTGGGAGTTCCCCCAGTGCGAGGGCTACAGCGGTTCGTAGAGTCGATACCCGGGGGTGTGGTCGGTGCCTTGGATGGCGCGGGGCACCCAGTAGGTGCGTTGGGTTGCGGTCGCCGGCCCGGTGGATCTGCCGTGTGAGGCGTTTTGGTGCCCGTTTTTGAGCAGTTGCAGGTGGAGGAGGCGCAGCGAGTTGTGCTCGAAGGCGTCGGTGGCGAGGGGGCCGCGCTTGGTCATGGTCAGGGAGTCGGCGCGGTCGCGGGCGATCAGCAGGCAGTGGTCGCGCAGTTGTCGGAGGGCGGTTGGCCCCCAGTGGGCGAGGAGGCGCTCTTTGAAGTCGACGTCGCCGCCGGCCGCTGGGGTGACCGGGTCGAAGCCGCCGAGTTCGTGGTAGGCGCGGCGGGTGAAGAGGAGTGAGGAGTGGTCCCAGCCGTTGACGCTGCCGCCAGCATTTAGGCGCAGGCAGCCGTGGTCGCTGAGGCGCACCAGGGAGCCCATGGCGGCGATGACGCCTGGTGGGCCGGTGGTGACGGCGTGCAGCAGGCGTTCGATGCGCTGTGGGTGGGCCCAGTCATCGGCGTCGAGGGTGGTAATGCAGTCGCCGCGGGTGTGTCGTAGGGCGATGTTGCGGGTGGTGAAGACGCCGGCGTTCTCTGCCATGGCGATGATGCGGATGCGCGGGTCGCGTTGTTGCCAAGTTAGGGCTCTCTCTAGGGTGGCGTCGTGGCTGCCGTCGTCGATGATCAGCAGTTCGAGTCGTCGGTGGCTCTGGGCGAGGGCCGAGGCGATGGCGGTGTCGAGGTAGGGGGCGGCGTTGTAGGCCGACATGATGACGCTGACTAGGCTCTCGTCGGGGTCGGGCGGTACGGGGTCGGCGGTGGTCAGGTTGTCGGGCGATAGCGGGGCGCCGGGGTCGCGGCGGGTGAGGGGGGCGAGGCCGGCGGTGCTCAGTTCGCGGTTGAGGGCGGCGAGTGCGGGCTCGGGGTCGCCGCAGTGGCTCGCGAGGGCAGCTTCGAGGAAGCCGCTCTGTGGGGGGGGATTCACGGTTTCGCTGCGGGCGCTCAGGGCCGTTTGCCAGTCGCGATAGTGGGCGCGCAGTGTCTCGGCCTGGGCCTCTTGTTGGGGGGTGCGGCTGCCGCTCAGGTGGTGGCCGTAGGCGGTGTAGTATTCGGCGTAGAGCAGTTGGCCGAGGTATTGGCTCTGGTGCCGAGGTGTGGCGTGGGTGACGGCGCGCTCGGCGTAGGCCAAGGCCGTTTGCGGGGCATGTTTGAGAAGGGCGCGCGCCACTTCGGCGTTGATCTTGGGGTGGCGGGCCAGCTGCGGGGGGAGTGTGGCGTAGGCGCGCTCGATCTCGTCGCTAAGGTTCAGCCGCGCCAGGCTGGCGAAGTAGGCGGTGGCGGCGCGGCGCAGGTCGCGGTCGGCGGCGTCGGCTAGCAGCCAGGGGCTGTGGGCGTGCCAGAGGCGGCGGACGGCGGCGATGCGGCGCTGTTGCCAGAGGGCCTGCAGGTAGGCGGCCAGGAGGGCGGCGCCGCGGCGGTTGTGCGGTAGCTGGCTGTGGTGGAGGAGGCCGGCTACTTGTTCGATGATCAGCGGCCACTCTTTGTGCTGGCGTGCGGTGCGCACGGTGCGCAGTACAGTGCGCAGCGGGAGGGCGCGGTGCAGGGCGCGGCGGCGCAGTGTGGTCGGGCGGGTGGTGGTGAGGACGATCCAGCGGCGGCTTTGTCGCTGCGGTTGGGCGCCGAGGTCGAGCAGAAAGCGGTGGCGGAGCGGTTGCGTTAATGGGTCGAGCAGGCCGATCAGGGTGCCGCGGGGCAGGCGCTTGGTTAGGGCGCGGCATTCACGCAGGACGGCGGTGGCGGTCTCCGGCTCCGGTGGGTAGAGGATGACGGTGGCGTTGCGGTTGCCGCGGTGCTCTTGTTCGGCCGCAAGGTGGTGGTGCAGTGAGGTCAGGTCGCCTGGGGTGGCCCGGGTGGCCCGGGTGGCCGGGGCGGCCGCGGCGGCTCGGGTGGCACGGCGGCTGGGGGCGCGGCTCATGGCGCCCGTCCAGCCGTCTTGGCCGGTGCCGTCGAGCCGCGCCAGCGGGCGCGCAGCAGTGCCCGCAGGCTGTGGTTCTGCGTCACCCAGCGCCCCGGTTCGCGCACCAGCCAGCTTGCGACGTAGTCGTCGTGGCTGTAGTACCACGCCCCGCGGCGCCCTCCCCAGATCGCGGCGTGGAGTAGGCGCTCCTCCGGTGCGACCGGGCTGAGGCAGCGGCGCTTCAGGTGGATCTGTAGCCGGTCGCCGTCGTGCAGGTCGAAGCGTGTGCGCAGCCGCTCGGTCGCCAGCACTTCGATGATGTGCAGCGGGGCATCGCACCAGCGCAGCAGCCACACCGGGTAGGTGTGGTGCGGCTCGGTTGCGGCGTCGGGCGCGCTCAGCCAACCGGGCCAGATGTAGAGCCCGTGAGCGAAGCGTTTGCGGCGGCGGCGTGCTAAGCGCACGGGTTCTGACAAAATCAGGTTCAGCGAGCCGGGGTAGAGTGCAACGCCGGTGAGTCGCCGCAGCCTCTCTTGGTGGGTGGTGACTTGGCCGCCCGCGATGCCGCGGCCGCTGGCCACGCAGCCGCTGAACATCCGGGTATTCGGCGGCAGCGGGGTGGGTTCGAGGCGGTCGTCTGTGGTCACATCGCTATCCGGTGCCGCGACTCAAAATCTGATCTTGCGGTAACCTGAAAAAAATTCAGCGGCAGCTCCTGCTATCCGGTGCCGCGACTCTGAAACTCCAAAAAAATCATAAAAAACTTATGAGACTGGGTTCATGGCCTCGGCGAGTAGGGCGCCGGTCTCTTCGGCGCTGAGCATAGCACGGAAGTGCGGCCCCTGGGCCTCCTGGAAGCCGAGTTTGTGCAGCCGCTCGGCGGTCTCTCGATCTTCGACCCCTTCGGCGTTGAGGCGCAGGCGAAAGCGCGAAGCGAGGTCGGCGACGGTCCCGGTCAGTGCTTGATAGTCCGATTCGCTGCCGGCATCGCGTGCCAGTGTCGAGGTCAGCTTGATGGCGTCGGCCGGGATTCGCGGCAAGGTCAGCAGCGAGGCGAAACCGGCCCCGAAGTGGTCGATCGAGATGCTCAGTCCGCGCGCCCGCAGTTGGCTCATGCGCTGCATTACCGGCGATTCGGGGTCGCCGAGTTCACGCTCGGAGAGCTCCAGCTCCAGTTTGCCGGCGGCGAGCTTATGGGCGACCGCCTGGTTGCTCAGCAGTTCGGGTGCGAAGGTCTCTTCACGCAGGCTCGCCGCTGAGACGTCGATCGTCAGCCGCGGTACCGGCAGCCCTTGCTGTCGCCACGTCCCGGCATCGCTCAGCGCCCGGTCGATCAGCCACTCCTCCAGCGCCGTTTGGACTCCGCCTTCGGCTGCGGCAGTCCGCAAGGCGTCGTGTTCGATGCAGCCGAGTGTTGTGCTGTGCCAGCGCAGGCGTGCCTCGAGCCCGGTCAACTCACCGCTGCCGAGCTGGTAGATCGGCTCGTAGCGCAGTTCGACGGTCTCGGCGGCGAGGGCCGTGCGCAGTTCCTGGAGCAGGGTCACGCGCTCGCTATGGCCGCGCGTCAGCGCCGTATCGACGAGGCGCACTGCCTCGGCGCCGTGGCGCTGTGCGTCGGTCAGGGCGCTGCGGGCAAGGCGCAGCAGGGTCTCGGCATCCTCGCTGTGGTCGGGGTAGATCGCCACCCCCATCGGGGCGGCCAGATTGAGGGTCAGGGCACCGGCGCTGACCGGCTCGCGGATCAGCTGCTGGGCGCGCTGGGCTAGTTGCTGTCCGCGCTCGGCGGCGTCGATCCCGGGCAGCAGCAGGGCGAAGGTGGTCGTGCTCAGCTGCGCCAGTCGATCGGTGCGGCGCAGGTGGGTGCTGAGTCGGCGCATCAACGCCGACTGCACCTGTTCGATCACCTCGCCGCCAAGCCGCTCGTGCGCAGCATCGATGCCTTCGAGCTCGAAGACGATGAGCCCCATCCGTGCGTTCAACCACGCCGAGAAGCGCATCATCTGCTCGAGCAGATCGGGCAGTGAGTCGGGGTGGGTAATGCCGGTCGCCGAGGTGTGCTGCAGCGCGCCGGTGCCGATCGGTGCCGGCAGCGCTTGCTGCGCCTGTGCCTCCGGCGCCGGCTGCAGCAGTAAGACGACCAAGCTTTGATCGGCCAGCGGCACTTCGAGCACCCGGGCGCTGAAGGTCAGCGGCTCGCCGTCGCCGCGGTGGCTGATGATGCGCAGCTGCCCGCGGGCGCGTTCGGCCGGTGGGGCGATCTGCTCGCTCATTAGTGAGGAGTGATCGGCGATGCGGGCGATGGCGTGCTGCGGCAGCAGGGTCTCGGCGGGCTGGCCGCGCACCTCTTCGGCGGGGCGCTGGAAGAGCGTCTCGGCGGCGGCGTTGTAGAGGGTGATGCGGTGCTGCCCGTCGAGGCCGATGAGCGCTTCGCCGCTCTGTTCGAAGAGCACTCGTGTCAGATGGGCGCGATCGCGCATGTAGCGGACATCGAGCACGGCGTTGGCCGGTGGGTCGTCGCTCGGTGCCTCGGCAAAGTAGAGCTCAAGCAGGCGCAGCGGGTGGAGTTCGAAGACGGTCGCCAGTTCGACCACGGTGCTGAGGTTGGGCAAGCTCTGGCGGCGCCAGAACTCATAGAGTGACTGGCGCGACATCCCGGCGCGGCGGGCGACCTCGGTGAGGGTGAGGCCGTGTTCCTGGGTCTTGCGGCGGATGAAGATCTCAAGTTCGGATGTCATGGGTGAAGCGCTCCCCCGTCGCTGGTGACTGCCTTGGGCTCTGACTGCGTTGGGCTCTGACTGCCTTGTGCCTTGGACTCTGTCAGGCCCCTTTTCGCTGCGCGGGCCCATTTGTTAGGGTCGTCGGTCCGCTGACAGCTGACAGCCGTCAGCTTGATGCGCTAGGCGTAATGGCTTGATTGCCGATTATACGCGATAACTGGGATCGCGGCGGTTGTTGGCGTGCTTTCGCGCGCTGTTGCGGCCGAAATACGTCGACTAAAAGGTCTCAATGCCAAGGGTGCTGTCAAGAGAAATGGACGTTGTCAGCAGTGCCGAAATGGCTGAGTCGCTTGCCCTGCTGGCGCTGCGGCGCGGCGGTGCTCCGATTTTTGACAGGTGTGTGAATCTTCCTTTCAAGAATAAGGAGTTGGCGCGGTGCGGGAGCTGTGGTGCGAGCTTTGCGACGGGGCGGGGTGGGCGGTGCAGGACTGTCATGCGTGGCAGACAAGTCGAATAAATGTTGTCACGGCGTGGGCAACGGAGTTGTGTAACTTCACTGGTAGCATACATCCCAAAGCTGTGAGCAGGCCCGCGGCGGCCCGGTGTGAGTGCAGGGGTTCGCCGTGGTTATGCCGAGGTTTTGTTGGGCTGTGGTTGGCCTTTAGGGTGGCTTTGTAGGTTTATTTTGTAGGTTTATAGAGTGGACTTAATTAGGCGTGGAAGTTTGGGGGGTTCAGATTGGTCTCTCGGGCAGTGATGGGCAGCAGACAGGCCAACAAACAAGCGGGCAGGCAAGCCAGCGGGCGGGCAATCGAACATGCGGTCTGCAGTCGCAACAGTCGGTGATCGGCTTTTAGGCGGGCTGCGAGGCCGGGCGCGCGCGTTGCTTAGAAGGGGCGCCGGGCTGCATACGGAAAACCACAACCACTATCAATCGTTTGATCAGCACCTCATAAGGGGAATGTGCTATGAGCCGCGAAGCTAAATTTCAAGAGTTCTGGAACGACTTTTTCAACGTTGCGAGCCCGCAGCAGTTGGTGCAGTGGGCAGGGACGCAGAGCCCGGCCGGGCTGAGCGACACCGATCAGGTGTTTCTGGCCTACCATCTGCGCGGTGAGCTGACCCTGGAGCAGGCTCAGGATCACGACTACAGCGCCATGCACGAGGGTGTGCGCCGGGTCGAGTACTGGACGGGGCGCCTAGAGGACGGGCTCAGCCACGAGGATCTGCTCTGGCAGATGATTGAAGAGGCGTATGCGGCGCGTGCCAATGTTTCGGAAAACATGGGCATGAACCAGGATGAGGACATCCGTAAGCAGCAGATTGAGATCGCTGAGCAGCTGGTCTCGGCGGCCCAGTACCAGTCGGATAACAATATCCAGAGCAGCGAGGATCTCTACACGCTGGTCCAGTCGCTGGCCGATCAGTACGACACGGCGCACAGCAAGACCCGTCTGACCACGGACAGCGATACGCTCACCGGTAGCCTGTCGAACAACTACTTCGATGCGAGCCTGGCGACTGAGGGCGGTTTGGCGGCCAACACCCTGAACTCGGGCGATTCGATCAACGGCATCGCGGGTGATAACACGCTCTTTGCGCAGGTGATGCCGGAGACGGATGTTGGTGCCATCACGGGGACCGGCGACGGTCGTCCGATCCATCCGTCGACCCAGAACGTCCAGACGCTCAAGTTTGAGGCGCAAGACGGTGGTCAGCGTGATCAGGGTGTCACCATCAACGCCTCCGATCTGCTCGATGTCGAGCACATCGGCTCTTATGACAGCAACGCCAGTTTGGTGATTCAGGATCTGAATACGCGCGACAGCGACGACGGCTCGAAGCGCTATACGGATGAGATCACCTTCCGTATGGATCACACGTCGAACCAGAACACCGCCGGTGGTGCGTCGGACCTGAAGGCCTACTTCGATGAGAACTATCTCATCGAGCGTGTAGAGGGCGACCTGACCGAGATCTATTTTGAGATGATGAACACCAATGCGCACCGGGCGGGTCACGATCCGCTGGTCAGTGTGTTCGTTCGTCGGATGGAGTTCGATGTCAATGACGTGACGGTCAGCGTGCACGAGTTCTTGGACGGTGAGGTGTATGAGTCTACGGGTGAGAACATCACGACTTACCGGGAATTGGTCGATGCGCTCTACACCGAAGATGCTGATGGCACCCCCCAAGGGGCGCTTCCTGACGCGCTGGGGGCAGCGGGGCTTGAACGAGATGCAGCGATAGCCCGTATAGGGGATGAGTTTAGTTTCTTCGATGGCGATACTGGCGAGACGGTCGTCGGTGATCATCAGATTGTCATTGAGGCGACGCCGGGCAATACCGTCTCCCATCTCAATGCGGAGCTTGAGGTTGCGCAGACGCAAACCCGTGCTGAGGTCAACGGTGAGCGGATCGATAACTGGTCTCGCCACGAGCGGGTTGACTTTGACGAGGAGCCGGGCGATCAAGAGCTCAAGACTACGGTTGAGTTGCACAAGGTCGGCCGTGGTTCGGACGGTGGTAATGTGCTGATTGGTGGTAAGTCGCAGAGTGCCACCTCGCAGGGCATTCCGGTCTTTGACGTCGAGGTGCTGGGCGGTGACGACAAGCCGAGCAACATTGGTTGGCTGGGGACCACCAACAGCGACCTGGAGACGGTCAACATCCGCTCGGTTGATTACGACAACCGTGTTGATGAAGACGGTGAGACGACGTGGGCGGATCTGACGATCCGTGATGGGTTCTCGCCTGATGTTGTTGATGATGATGGAAACCCTGTTGTTGATGATGATGGAAACCCGGTGGTGGCTCCACAGGATAGTCTGGAGCGTGTGGATGCCCGGGAGTTTGAGGGCAATCTGACGTTGGGTCGTAATCTGACGACGGAGCCGGCAACGATTACGGACAACACTGATATCACTCGCAATGTGCAAAACCTGCACAACCTGTATGGCAATGGTGCGAGCAGCACGGAGTTGTTTGGCACCATCGATCAGGATGGCAGCTACACCTACCGGAACTCGACGGACGATCTTGAAGTTGATCTGAGTAACGAGGGCAACATTGACTTTAGTCTGGATACGGGCGGTGGCGATGACGTGATCAAAGTCAATCTGCTCGATGGCGAGTCGGTGAATGCGCTGGGGACAAACTTCGAGATCGCCTCCAGCTCAGGGGACAACTACGTCAACGTCCGGATGACCGATGGTGTCTCGCAGGCCACCATGGCCGAGCTGGAAAACCTGAGCATTGAGACGGGTACGGGCGATGATACGGTGATCGTGAATGGTCGCGGGACCTTCGACATCGACACCGGCGGCGGCGATGATCTGGTCATCATCCAGTCCGCAGACCGCGGCGACCTTGGTCGCAACTACAGTGATCGCTATGAGGTCGAGGGGTTTGATGCCGAGAATGGCAACGGCAGCCTGGGTGAGTGGACGATCGGTCAGACGACGGGTGCTCAGGATTGGGGCACGAGTGGTCAGTGGACCGCCGATGCCTCGGCTCGTGTGCTCTACAACGCGAAGCTGACGTTGACCTTTGCGGGTATCGAAGAGACGGTCGAGATTGACACGGACGATCAGTTTATCGCGACTCAGGTGGACATCAACAATGCCATCAAGGATGCGATCGACGACAATCACGAGCTCTCGCAGTTGCTCAATTACAGCGATGCAGAGGGTAATCAGGCGCTGACTATCGAATCGTTGGTCGGTGGTGAGAACAATCTGGCCATTGCGATCTATCAGCCGCAGCTTGTCGCGGATGCCGACAACCTGTCTGAGGATCTGAATGAAGGCCGAGATGTTCTGATTGGCGGCGGGGATGTATCCGCGCTCCGGCAAGGTCTGATTGAGACCGGGTTTAGGGACTCGGATTCGGACCACTTGGAGGATGCGGATGCGATTGCTGCACGGACCAACCACAACGACTTCTACGGTGCGGTTGACGGTGACGGCGTTGGTGATGGTGGTCTTCGTTCGACCATTCAGTACAGCCATGACAATCCCGATACGGGCGACAATGGCTACGGTGATGGCAATGACATCTTTGGCCAGAACGATTACTTCGATCTGTCCGGCGGAACCAGCCGAACCAGCCGCGATGATGTGACGGGCATCAGCGAAGCCGTTATCAATGCGGGCGGTGGTCAGAATGTCGTGGTGATGCACTCCAACCCGCTGAGCTCCAACACGCTGGTCATTGATGACAGCATGGGTGCTAACGATAAGGTGACGGTGGTCAACTGGCACACGGAGTCGCCGGAGTCGGTCGACAACGTTAACCAGATGGGCCAGCACGCCCTGGACTTCTCGCACTTCCTGACGGACGAGCACGATCCCTCATCTGACGACAACCGTGATTCGGCAGATCTGGTCGATCCGGTGACCAACGTTGTTAATAATAATGCGGAGGCGTTTAGCGACCAGTCGGTGGATGTGACCAATTCGGCTAACGCGCGGGCGAATACCGTCAATGTTATTCGTTTCGACGGTGATGAGGACGATACGTTCGAGGATCTGGACGGTTCGACCTTGGTCCGGGCGTTGAACGACGCTGATGACGATGGCGACTCGAATTACGGCAACCTGACGGGCGGTCTGCTGACGCCGGATCTGGACAACGTCAATCCGGTCGACAACACGCTCAACCACATCATCATGGTTGAGAGTGATCGCAACGAGGGTGAGTACAAGCTCTTCCACGTCACTTCGACTTGGGACGTCGATAATAATGAGACGACCAACCTGAGTGAGAATGGCAACGACCAGTTTGACACCAACGTTCAGGAGCTGGGCACGCTGGATTTCGGTGCTGCGATCAACGTGAAGCTGGCCGGTAGCGAGCTGCATAAGAACTATCTTACAGCGGTTCGTGATGCGGTGGATCAGGCGGTTGCTGCCGGGAACGATGTGAGAGCAGTTAAGGAGGTCGTGTACCAGAATAGCCGGGGGGAGGACCAGACAGTTGTTAACCCTGGTTATGGAGCGGAAATCGAGGGCTTCATGGTCGAGGCGCTTGACGTCCCGGGGTACGTCCAGCTTGACGAGGGCGCGGACGACGTGACAGTTCCTATCGAAGGGACGGTGCGGAATACCGGCGATGAAGACACCCAGGATATTAAGCTGACGGTTGGTGACAAGGAGACTATCTGGGAAGATGAAAAGATCCCTGCAGGTGATTCCTTCCAAATCCCTGACGGCACGACCTTTGATCTTGGAGAAGGGACTCACGAGGTGACGCTGTCGACGGATGACGATTCGCGGACGAAGTTCGTCGAGGTTGGGGAGGATGACGTGCAGATTGACCCAGATCGTCACGTTTACGATGTCGAGGATGGGGACGATCTGGACGCTGATGAGATTGCCGCTGATAACAACATGGATGCGGTGTCGTTCGCATTCCCGGAGCCGGCACTGCCGGGTGACAGCGTCTTTATCGAGAACTTCAACGAGGGTGATCAGCTCGATTTCGGCGCGCTTGGACTGGAAGAGTTTAGCGAGGAGAACTTTGATTTCACGACGCGCAGCGAGGCCACCAATACGGTGCGTGTGCGCGTGGGTGAAGACGTCGATAACTTTGATGAGCCCTCCTGGTTCGCCAACTTGGTAGGGGTCGATCAAGACGTGTTTGATCAATTCCAGGATTTCCAAGACGACGAGATCGGCGTCGACCAGCTCATTGAGCAGGTTGGGGTCGCGCTGGATACCGAGGATTGGCTGGCGGTTTAACCCCGGAACCCCGGTGAAGACAGAGTGGGGGGCTTCGACGCCCCCCCACTTCGGCTGCCAGAGTAGGACAGAGGGGGGTAGCAAAGATGTCGCGCGATAGGGCCAGCCACTTAATTGAGCAGCTGAACGATCAGCTTGATCTTGGTATTGGACCGGACACTGTCGACGGGGTGGCGATGGCGCATCGCATTGAGCAAGAGTGGGATCGCGATGCAGTCGTAGAAGTGATTGACTTGGTATCGTACACCAATCGCTATAGCCAGTCGTACCGAGATGCCGGTGACGATGAACGTGGAGAGATCCAGGCGGCCACCGAGGAGTTCGTTGTAGGCAATCCGGACTCAGTGACGCCCCCCCCTGATCGGCACACCGTCGATGTCGAGGATGGGGACGATCTGGACGCCGATGACATTGCCGATGAAAACGACGCTGACTGGGTGTCGTTTGCTTTCCCGGAGCCGGTGTTGCCGGGCGAAAGTGTATTCGTGCAGGACTTTGGTGAGGGTGACCAGCTCGATTTCGGCGCGCTTGGACTGGAAGGGTTTAGCGAGGAGAACTTTGATTTCACGACGCGCAGCGAGGCCACCGATACGGTGCGTGTGCGCGTGGGTGAAGACGTCGATAACTTTGATGAGCCCTCCTGGTTCGCCAACTTGGTAGGGGTCGATCAAGACGTGTTTGATCAATTCCAGGATTTCCAAGATGAGGCGATCGACGCCGGCCAGCTTATTGAGCAGGTTGGGGTCGCGCTGGATACCGAGGATTGGCTGGCGGTTTAACCCCGGAACCCCGGTGAAGACAGAGCATGGGAGGGCTTTTCCCCCCCCTCCGCTCAGACCGGCTGAACACTATACCGGCTAAACACTATTAAGAGGACCTGAAAATGTCGCGCGATAAAGCTGATGAACTGATTACGCGGTTGAACGACGAGTTTAATCTTGACATCGAAGCAGACAGCGCTGACGGTGCTGCGATGGCTGCCCGTATCCTGGACGAGTGGGATCGGGGAGCGACGCTTGACCTGGTTGACTTGATAACGTATTTCGGTCGCTATAGCCCGTCGTACCCAGACCTTGAGGAAGGCGAGCGTCAACAGGTGAGGGATGGCGTCGAGCAGTTTATCGAGGACAATCCGGATTCGGTGGGGCCTCCGGATGTTGAAGACCCGCCGATGCCGGAGGGTACGACGTTTACGTTGACTCAAAGTTCCGCCATCGTCGACGCAAACACGAACATCGGCACCAACCAGCCGGATGACGTCTTCCCGAGTGCGGATGAGAGTGATCGCTTTGAGACGACGGATACGAATCTGAGCGCCTCGAGGATCGACGGTGTCGGGGGTGGGAATACCCTGGATATCTTTGCCAGTGCCGCCGGCGCTACGGCGCGCTCGGTGGAGAACGTTGAGGAAGTGCTGATCGAGGCGCGTCAGCTTAACGCGACTTTCGATGTCGAGGACTTTGTCGGCGTTGAAGAGTGGTGGTCGAACAGCAGCCGCACGGACATCACGCTGAGCCAGCACAACGAGTACGGTGTCGTCGGTGCGCAGGGCGACCACGGCACTATGACCTATACGGTCAACTACATCGGCTCGGTGACGGACGAGCGTGATGAGCAGGCTTTCGCGCTGGATGGCGCGGGCGTTCGCGATGGCGCGGCTGGCGTCAGCTTCAACGTGAATGGCTTCGAGCATTACAGCATCGACAACGCCGGCGAGAGCACGGTTAATGATATTGGTGGTGACGAGCTCGAGCAGCTGACCATCACGGGCTCTGGCAGCCTGGTGGTGAATGGGGTCTCAAGCGACGGCGCAGGGGCTGGCGTCAATGATCTGATCACCGACCTGGATGCGACCGGGTTCACGGGTGACGATCTGGACGTAGACATCAGCAATGTTGGCGGAACCACGGTGGATACGGATGATGAGGATCTGAGTGTCCAGGCCGGTGACAGTGATGCGCGGGTCAACATTGGTGCCGTCATCGACGTCGATCCCACGACCTGGGATGGCGATAGTATTGACCTTGACGGCGGTGACGGAGACAACACCCTGATCTTCGAGGCTGGCAGTCAGGCCATCGAGGATCTGCTCGAGGCGGACGAGGTCTCGGTCAGCGGCTGGGACACCGTGATCATGCAGACAACGGGCGACATTACTGCCACTGGTGCTGGCAATCGCCTGGACATGAGTCTGCTGGAGGGCACCACGACCTTCGGCTTTGAGGAAGGCACGGGTGCCAACGATGATGATGTCTACCTCAACGCGGGGGAGCTGACGGAAGACTTCAGCCTCTGGGTTGGGCCAGGTGATGACGTTGATGACATTGAGGTTGTCGACATCCGCCCGGAGCAGACGTCGCTGGATCTCGAGCTGATGACCGAGCTCGATGGCGACAATGAGTTCGACACAGCGGCCGATATGGACAACCTCACCCTCGAGGCGGATGAGGACGACGATGATGAGGCGGCGGGTATTGAGCACCTGACGCTGACCTCGAGCGCTGATGGTGAGATCTCGGAGGACGAGGACCAGCTTGGCGTCCTGGACTTGGGCACCGGGACCGCGGATGCGAACAGTGTCGGCGATATCAGCTCGGAGGATTATGATGATGCTCAGGCGCTGCGCAGCCTGACGGTCAACGCGCAGATGAACCTCGCTACTGGCACTGTCA
This sequence comes from Halorhodospira abdelmalekii, assembly GCF_016583625.1. Classification (GTDB taxonomy): domain Bacteria; phylum Pseudomonadota; class Gammaproteobacteria; order Nitrococcales; family Halorhodospiraceae; genus Halorhodospira; species Halorhodospira abdelmalekii. Next base: position 64,488 of record NZ_NRRN01000022.1, read on the forward strand.
ACGTCTACGATGGTGAGGACGCCGAGCGTGACGTCCTGGACCTGGATCTCTCCGGGGATGGTGCGATCGAGTTCGGTGAGATCGACCTCGATGACACCAATGTGAACCAGGTGGCTGTGGACAACGCTGGCAGTGGTGATCGGCTTGTCACGCTGAGTGGTGATCAGAATACCAATTTGGGCGATTTGAAGGCCGCTGGCGGTCAATCTCAGGCCCCGGGTGAGGGCGTTGAGGTCACCGGCGAGGGTACGGGAGATGTGTTGATCGCTGCTGATGTAGCGAACCTCAGCGAGCTGGAGATTGACGGCTCGCGTTATGACGGTCAGACGCTCGCGGCGGTAGACTCGAATAGTAATACAGAAGACCTTGATGCGAGCAACTTCGGTGACGGCGTCGATATTGCGCTGATCGCGGATAATGGCGCCAATAATCTCGAAGAGCTTGCCTCGGGGACGACGGTCTACGTCCTGGATAACCAAGGCGGCGAGCCGACATTCAAGAATGCCGATGGTGGCGATCTGAACATCGTCCTGGATGGCTCCGATGATCTGGGCTACGGCCTGGCCGATACCGAAGGTCTGAATTCGGGCGTTGAGCTTGAGAACGTCGATCATGCCACGATCTCGGCGGTGAACCAGGATGAGTCGGGTGAGACGGTCGATGTCTCGGGCATTAAGGCCAAGGATGATGGTGACTGGCTGCTCGACTCGCTGACCCTGGAGGCGGAGGATAGTGCCGACACCCTGAAGGTCGATGGCGAGATTCGGATTGATGCGGACGTTAAGGATCATGCATTCACCCTGAACTTTGCAGGTGCCGGTGCCATTGATCTGGAAAACAACAACTTGGATCTCGTAAGTGGTGCTGAGCAGATCCCGTACCTGACCCTCAACAGCGAGGTGGACATTGATAGCCTCGATGGGGTGACGATTGGCGCGGACGATGACGACGCTGCGGCCACGGTGACCTTTGAGGGCAGTGGGGATATCGCCACGGGCTCGAACGACACGGCGTTCGATGCTCATACCCATGATGTCGAGGATCTGACCCTGACGGCAGAGGGCAGTGGCTCGTACGAGATCGGTGGCGATGACGGGCTTGAGGTCGGTGCTGATGACCAAGATATTGATATTCACCTCGCCGGTAGTGGTGAGCTGACCCTCTCGGTTCTGGACGCTGACAACATGAACAGCGGCGTCCTGACGCTGGATACCGGCGAGGATGGTGGTGATTACACCCTGGAAGATATCAATGATCTTGATACTAACGCTGATGACGACGAGCTGGTGATCACCGGGGAGTCGGACCTGACGCTGGGTGTTTTCGACGAGGACGGTGATCCGGAGACGGGCTTTACGCTTGCGGATACGGAAGGCGTCGATGCTTCGGGTCTGGAAGGTGAGTTGACGGCCTTCTTCGATCGGACGGGTGACGCTGGGAACGAGCACGACTTTGAGTTCTCGTTCGGCTCCGGTGGGGGTAGCTTCGAGATCGACGACAGCGGCGACCTTAGTACCAATAATGCCAACATGGAAGGCACGTTCGAGTTTACGACGGACGATATTGGCGAGCTGAGCCTGGATGGGTTTGCCGCGGGGTCCGGTGTGATTGTCAACGGTGGCACTGACGGCGAGGACGTCCTGGACTTTACGGAGCATTTTGATGGGCCGGTGACCTTCGATGGTCAGGGTGGTGCCGATGATGACTTCACGATTGAGGGAGATGGAGATGCTGTGCTCAATGTGGAGTCGGTCAATGATGATGAGGATGCGCTGATCACGGCGGTGGACCCGGATGAGAGTTTTGAGGGTGAGCTGCTGCTGGTTGGTGTTGGCCTGGATGAACTTCACGAGGACAACTTCGACTTCGCCTAAGTCCGTCGCCTAGAGTGGTCGAGTCTGCTCGATCGCGCTAACCCAAGAGGCCCTCACCCCTCAAAAGGGGGTGGGGGTCTTCTTGTTTGGGGTGAACGAAGCCCAGACGTGACCCAAGACGCCCATCGGAGTGGGAAGGAATGACAGGGATGTCCGCCCCCAGGGGCGCCACAGCAGGCCTGTACGCCCCTTCGCCTGGTAGGGCTGCCCAGGTATCGAAGACGCCATGAACGCCGCCTCAACGGCCGCTATGGGCTGCTGTGGCGGCATCTGAAGGCCCCATGCAGGCCGATTCGCCTGTTACCCTGTCTCGTTTAGAGTCACCAACCTCCAAGGAGATCATCATGGCCGAAGAGCAAGAGCAACAGAGTCGCACCGTCACGATCGACGGCACGCAGTACCAACTCGACCAACTCTCCGACAATGCCCGCCAGCAGCTGGCCCACCTCTCGGCGGCGGATGCCGAGATCCGGCGTATCCAGGCGCAGCTGGCCATGGCGCGTACGGCAAGGCAGGCCTACGCGCGGGCCCTGCAGGGAGAGCTGCCCGCCTCCTGAGGCGATGGGTGATGGGGGTGGATGGGTGTTGAGGTGGACGCGGTGGCCTGTAGTGCCCAAAAAACCTTAAGAGCTCAGAGTTGGCATCATAAAAGGCATGTTAAGAGGCCGGTGTCTCTCGACTCAAGCGCTCGTATTGGATTTATAGCGCGGTTAAGTGCTCTCAGAAGGCAGTAATAAGGCCACATGAGCCGTCAGATGAGTAATACAGGACATGCTTACCCAAGGCAGTCTTGCATGCCGACTACCTTAACCACTTGTAGAACGATTGTTGCTGGCTGTTAAGCGGCTCTTACCCAGTAGTAGCTATGGTGAAGGCCACCGAGCCAGGCTTTTTTGCGCATATGCAGCTCTTCGATAGGCGGTGGTTCGTCGTTAGCTGCAGGCGCAGCTGTTAAATGCCGTGGAGGATTAGGCGCTCTGCCGTTTAGGCTTAAGTGAGGACGGGCTTGATTGTAGTAGTCACGATACTCAAATAAGAGCCGATTTACGTGCTTCTCGCTAAGCGGGACGATGTAATCTAGCAGCTCTTCTTGTAGGGTGCGGATGAATCTCTCAGCATGCGGGTTTTGCCAGGGGCAGCGGTATGCGGTACGTATCACCTCTACGCCCATGTTTTAAGAGATGGGGGACAGGCACTTGCTTGTCCCCTTTTTTGTATTTGCTCTAAGTTTTTCCTGTTTCGCATAATGGGTCTTATGTTAAAGGGCGGGGATTGCGATCGCTCAAGGATTTGGGGGCTCAGGAGGTCGGTTTGGCGGTCTTTCGGCGTCGAAGCGGCCAGGAGCAGGAAGCGCTGGGCAC
>NZ_NRRN01000023.1 GCF_016583625.1 Halorhodospira abdelmalekii
TTCCAAGCCGTGCGGTACGCAATCCCCTTCTGTTTCGCCCACGCGCTTAACTTGGTACTCTTCATGCGGAGAATATTGGCATAGACAAGCATGTTCGTCTATCTATTTTTGCAACTGTTTGAACCCCTTATCGATTGAAGTTAAGGTGATAAATACGACCTACCGCCGGTAGGCCATTACACGCAGCGGCTCAGCCACTACGATGTAATCCTGTGTTGTCCTTGTGGCCCCTCAGGGCACTCGCCCTACGGCTGCGATCCGTGCACCCGCATCACGGGCCTGCTGCGACACCCCACGACAGCTATGGCGTGATGAAGCCCCTGAAAGCCAAGCTGCCGAAGTACATACTCGATTCCACAGTAATCTCAAGGTTATGCCCGGTGAGCGTGTAGCTCGCGGAGCGGCCGATCACATTGGGCACCGGCTGCTGATTGACGCCGGAGACGCTGGTCGACTTCGATGGCGCCTCGCCGCCAACCGCCAGGGCAATCGAGGCACCGGATGTCGATGTCATGTAGGTTGCGGCAATGGCGGGAAGGCCCTCGGGTATGGTCTTGTTGGTTAAGGTTTTGCTGCTCGTCACGGTGTGAACCAAGTTGCCATTGGCGTCGGCGAAGGACTCGGAGAGAGCCGCCGCCGTGGGCCCGAAGGTCAGTGTGCCGGCGGTGACCCGATCCATCTGAGATGCATCGAGGGCCACAGGACCAGCCGACGGCCCAGCAGCCAGACCGGCGGTTGAGAGACCGAGCATTGCGCAACCCAGAACTCGCGCGATCGTCGTCATGGAACGGACTCCTATCTTGTTCGGCAATGTTGTGAAGCAACCACCGCCCGGAAGGTCTGGTTGGCCGAAGCGGTCTTGCGCCAGCGATCCAGCATCGAGGCAGCTTTTCAAGGCTTGCCAGCAGTAAAAAGCAGGAACCGTGCCAAAAAATAACCTTTTGTTTTTGATTTGTTTTTTTAGGAGAAGAGCCGGGAGTGTATCTGCCGCGGAACACATCCATTGGGGGAATAGGCGCACATCAGGCGCAAAAAGGGATAGAAGCCACGGCTTGAAGCGGTGACCGGCGCAATCGGCAAGCTGTACGGATCGGATACGGCTCTGGCGGGGGGCGCTTAGAGCAGAGGAGCGGGTTCAAGCGGGTATTTCAGGCAAACAGGCAGTTACGGCATGCAACGGCCGTATCGTGGGTGTTCAAATTCTTGATATCACCCCAGAGTCCCACGCCGCCCCTCTCGAAGAGCGCCACTGAACGAGGCGCCCCGAGGGAAGGAAGATCAATGAATAAGGGGATGCAGCCGCACCGCGCACCCACAGCGCACGCTACATAGCCGCCATCTGCACCTTGCCCAGCATGGTGTCGGCCTTCTCCCGCTCTTCGGCGGCCTCGCGGGTACCGAGTTCCTGTTCCAGCGCCGTGAAGACCTCGGCTAGGGCCTGGAAGTACGGCAAAGCGTCCTCCGGGGTGCGTGTTGCCAAAACAGCCATGCCGACACGCTCATTGGCCAATCCGTAGGCACGCCGCGCGGCCAAACCGCCGGGGGTTGCCGCCAGCTCGCGGGCAAGTTCGCGGCGTAACTCCAAGGCCTGGAAGTAGTGCGACAAGGCACCCTCAGGGCCATCGACCGCCTCAAGCACGCCGCCGTAGCGCTCCAAGGCCAAGGCCCAATCCTTGCGCGCCTCGGGGGTCAGGTGTTCGGCCGCCAACCGTTCGCGCAACTCGAGCGCCTTCTGGTAGTAGCTGAGTGCGGCCTCGGGCGATTGTGAGGTCTGCAGCGCGTAGCCGACACGACTCAGCGCGACGCTGTAGTCGCGGCGGGCGCGCACCGTTCCCTGCTCCTCGGCCAAGGTCTCGGCGATCTCACACCAGTGCTGATAGTAGGGCAGCGCGGCACTCGCCCCCTCCTCCTCCAAGATGGCATCGCCGAGGCGTTCGAGGGTAACCCCCCACTCGCGGCAGGTCTCGGCCTCTTCGGTGGTGCGGGCTGCCTCTTCGAGCAGCTCGATCGCCCGCCGGTAGGCCGGGATTGCCGCTCCTGGGCCACTGTGTTCGTAGAGCTGGTCACCACGCCGCGCCTGCTCCAGGCCACGATCGACCAGCGGCCGGCTCGGGTCTTCGGCGGCATCGTACGAGACCACGTGTCCCGGGGGGGCTGCTGCCAATTCGCCCACCCCTCCCCCGGGGGCGCCGCCGGCGTAGCCGGCACCGTAACCAGCGCTAGCGCCCGCTGCCCCGGTGTAGCCCGTCGCCGGAGCCCCCGCTCCGGTATAGGGCAGCGCCTGCTGAGCACCCCACGAGAGCTCCGACATCTCACGCTGGATCTGGGCAAACTGCGCCATCGCTTCACGTGCCAACTGCTGCGCTAGGCTCTGCGGCAACTGCGCCGGTAGTGCACCGCTGCCGTGAAGCTCCTCGCGCAGCTGCAGCGCCCGGCGAAAGTGTGGCAATGCTGCCTCAGTGCCAGCAACAGCCTCCAGGGCTCCGGCCAACCGGTCAAGCGCCTGCGCCCAGCGCAGACGGGCCTGCTGCCGGCTGCGTGCGGCCTGCCGCCGCTCGCGCACCTCGTGCAGGTGACGCTCAGCGGTCGACTCGCGCCGGCGTCCGGACGCCGTCTCAATCTCCGCCGAGAGCTCCGACTCGCTCCCTGCCCGGCCAGACTCCGACGCCGCAGCGGCCTCGCCGCCTTCGCCTGCGCCTTCACCATCGCTCTCATCGAGCGCTGTGGCCTCCTCAGCGAGTTCTTCGCAAAGCTCGACGGCATCGCGATAGTACGGCAGCGCACGGGCCGGACCGTCGCTGAGCTCAAGCACCCGGGCGAGGCGTTCGAGGGCCGCACTCCAATCCTCGCGCGCCTCATCGTCGCCGAGTTCAAGGGTCAAGTTTTCGGCGATCTCCTGCCACTGTTCATAGCAGGGCAGAGCCGCTGCTGGTCCCTCGACGGCAAAGAGGACGTCACCGAGACGTTCCAAAGCGTGCCCCCACTCGCGCTCGATCTCACCCTCCGGCTGCCGGCGCGCCGCCTCCTCAAGGAGCTCGCTGGCCTCGCTGTAGGCGGCGATGGCCGCTTCAGCACCGCGCCGACGACGCAACTCATCGCCCTTGCGCAGCCACTTACGGGCGCGCTGCAGCAGCGTCGCGGCGGCATCGTGGGGCGACGACGAGCCCTCACTGCCCCGCCGGGCGACGGCCCGGCCCGGCATTTCGACCGGCGAGTGGTCTGCGGTATGGGGCAAAGCGGGCGTCGGTGGCGCATTCGTGGCCTGATCCGGGACCGACTCTGGAGCCGACTCTGGGGCCGACTCTGGGGCCGACTCTGGGGCCGACTCTGGGGCCTGAGCCGAGGCCGACTCTGGGGCGGTGTCTAGACTGGGTTCGGGAGCGCGCTGCGCACGCTGGGCCGACTGGGCTCGCTGCCCGCCCGGTTTGACCTCGGAGCGACGTCTCGGCGCCTGATCGCTGCGCACTGCCCCCGCAGCCTCTCCGCCCCGTTCCGCGGGCGCACTGGCGGCACCGCGATCAACCACCGCCTGCTGATACCAGCGACTGATGGTCTGCGCCGAGGGGGCATACTGCTTGGCCAACTCACGTGGGCTGTGCCCTTCACGCACCAACCCGATCAGCTTGCGTTGGAGTTGCGCCGAGTACTTGTGTCCGGATTGCGCCATGGGTTACGGCCCTCTACTATGACTCGATTCGTATGGGTATTCGTATGGGTATGGCCTGGGCAACGTCGGCAAGGCTGGTGCGGTTGCCGCACCCGACCCGAGCGGCGAGGCTCGATCGTCGGGTAGTCTTAATCGCCGAAAGCGCACTGAACGGGCTTCACCTTACCAACGACTCGATCATCCACTGGTATGGGGGCTATTGTACACATGCCGCAGGCGCTGCTGTTCGATGTCGACGGCACTTTGGCCGATACCGAGGGCGATGGCCATCGCCCGGCCTTCAATGCCACCTTTGCCGCTCACGGCCTCCCTTGGCACTGGGACCGGGAGCGTTATCGCCACCTGCTCGCTGAGGTGCCCGGCGGTCGCGAGCGCATTGTCTACGAACTCCGACGCAACCCGCCAACCACCCCGCTGCCTGAGCCCCTTGAGACCTTCGCCGAAACGCTGCATCAGGAGAAGAACCAGCGCTACGCCGAGATCGTCCGCAGCGGCGCCATCCGCCCCCGAATGGGCATCTTGCGCCTGATCGCCGAGGCCCACGCCGCCGGCACAGCACTCGCCATTGTCACGACCAGCGCCCGCCGCAATGTCACCGCCCTGCTTGAGCACGCCTTTCCGCCGGCCCTCCAGGGCGTCTTTACGGTCATGGTCTGCGGCGAAGATGTCGCCGCCAAAAAACCCGACCCAGAGGCCTACCGGCTCGCCCTGGAACAACTCGGCCTCCCGGCAGCGGCGTGCTTGGCCGTCGAAGACTCGGTGAACGGCCTACGATCGGCGCGTGCTGCCGGACTCGCAACGCTGGTTACGCGCAATGAGTGGAGCGCCGGGGACGACTTCTCCGGGGCACTCGCCGTCGTCGATCATCTCGATGAGCGCGGCGACGGTCATCCGGTGACTTTAGAGTGGCTTGCCGCGGCCCTCGCCGCCACCTCCTAGCGCCGAGCTCTTTGTTACTCGCGGTTACTATGTTACCCGCGGTTACTATGGCCGACTCCAGGTTGCTTAGGATGGCTCCAGCGCCACACTCCGGGCGTGCCTGGCGCACCTGCACTTGAGCGCCCTGCTCAGCCACCGCCGCCTGGATACTCGATCCACGGCGGCTCGCCGAAGAGGCCTTCGAGGCCCTGCAGCAGTTCATCGCTCGGGCGCACGCTCCAGTGCCCATCGAAGAGCAGGCGTGCGACCGCCTGCGGATGGCGGTAGTGCACCTCAAGCCGGCTGCTCCCGCCGCCGTGGGCGCTGAGCAGCTCACGCAGCGGCAGTACCAGACCATTCGCGGCGCGCTGCGCGCTCACCGGCATGACCACCCGCCCCTTAGCTCGCTCGCGCGCTTGGGCGATATCGAGCACCTCTTCGCCAGTGATCCGATAGCCACCAGTAAAGTCGTCGTAGTCGAGCGTCCCGCAGACGACGAGCAGGGCGTCTTTGATCACCACCCGGCGACAGCGGGCGAAGGCCTCGGGGAAGAGCACGACCTCAATGCGCCCGGTCCGATCGTCCAAGGTCATGGTAGCCAAGCGCCCACCCGTAGCGGTGTTGCGCACGCGCAGCGCCACGACGAGACCGGCGGCGATCACCCGCTTCCCGCGGTTGCGGCCGTAGCCATTGCCGGCGCCGCCGCCGGCACCACCATTTCCGCCGCCGCTTGTAGCACCGAAGCCGGCGGCTAACCGGTGCAGACGATCGCTGGCCAGATACGGCAGCTCCTCCTCGTAGCGGTCGATCGGATGTCCAGTCAAATAGAGCCCGAGCGTCTCCTTCTCACCGGCCAGGCGCTCCTCCTCCGGCCACTCGGCCTGCTCGGCCACCGCCTCGGCTCGCTGCACCCGCTCGAGGGCCGGAGATTCAAGGCCACCGAAGAGATCGCCCTGGCCAACCGCCTGATTGCGCGAGACCTGTTCGGCGGCAGCCAATGCTGCCGGGATCTGCGCCATGGCACTGGCACGGTTCGGCACGAGTGAGTCGAGGCTCCCCGAGCGGCATAGCGCCTCTAAGACGCGCCGATTGGCCCGACCGGTATCGATGCGCCGGCACAGCTCAAAGAGGTCAGCAAAGGGACCGGAGCGCTCCCGCTCCCCGAGGATGGCATCGAGCGCCGACTCCCCGACCCCCTTGATGGCCCCGAGACCGTAGACGATCGTCGCCTCGTCGAGCGCTCGAAAGGCCTTATCGCTGCGGTTGATATCGGGCGGCAGCACCTCAAGACGCATCACCCGCGCCTCATCGAGGAAGGTGACGACCTTATCGGTGTTATCCATATCGGAGGAGAGCACTGAGGCCATGAAGGGCGCCGGATAGTGCGTCTTAAGCCAGGCGGTCTGGTAGGAGAGCAAGGCGTAGGCAGCCGAGTGGCTCTTGTTAAAGCCGTAGGCGGCAAAGCTCTCCATCAGATCGAAGATGCCGGCTGCCTTCTCCTCGGGGATCCCCTTTTGCTGCGCCCCGGCGATAAAACCGGCGCGCTGCTTCGCCATCTCTTCGGGCTTCTTCTTGCCCATGGCACGGCGCAGCAGATCGGCCTGACCGAGGCTGTAACCGGCCAATACCTGGGCGATCCGCTGCACCTGCTCCTGATAGAGGATCACCCCGTAGGTCGTCCCGAGCACCGGCTCGAGATCGGGGTGGTGGAGCTCGCGGTTCGGATAGCCGGCGATCTTGACTCGGCCGTGCTTGCGTTCGACGAACTCATCGGCCATCCCCGACTGCAGCGGCCCGGGTCGAAAGAGTGCGACTAGAGCGACGATCTCCTCGAAGCGATCGGGTTGCAACCGCTTGATCAGCTCCTTCATACCGCGCGATTCGAGCTGAAAGACGGCCGTCGTCGCGCAGCGCTTGAGCAACGCAAAGGTCGCTGGATCGTCGAGCGGCACAGCGTCGATGTCGAGCAGCGCCTCGTTGCGCTCTTGTCGCAGCCGATTGACCGCCTGCACCGTCCAGTCGATGATGGTCAGAGTGCGCAGGCCGAGGAAGTCGAACTTGACCAGCCCAACCGCCTCGACGTCGTCCTTATCGAAGTGCGTTGCGACCTTCCACGATTCGGCCGCCCCGCGCTCATCGGGGTCGCAGTAGAGGGGAGAGAAGTCGGTCAGGTCGCTCGGGGCGATCACCACCCCACCGGCGTGCTTACCGACGTTGCGCGCCATCCCTTCGAGGCGCCGGGCGGTGTCGATCAGCTCGCGGACATCTTCGTTGTTGTCGTACTCGGCGCGCAGGTCCTCTTCCTGCTCCAGCGCCCGATCGAGCGTCATTCCCAACTCAAAAGGGATCAGCTTGGCGATGCGATCGACGTAGCCGTAGGCGTGTCCATGGACCCGACCGACATCGCGCACAACGGCGCGGGCGGCCATCGTGCCGTGGGTGGCGATCTGTGCCACCTTCTCGGCGCCGTAGCGCCGCGAGACGTACTCGATGACCTCGTCGCGGCGCTCCATGCAGAAGTCGATATCGAAATCGGGCATCGAGACCCGTTCCGGGTTCAAAAAGCGCTCAAAGAGCAGATCGTAGCGCAGCGGATCGAGGTTGGTGATACCGAGGGCGTAGGCGACCAGCGAACCGGCCCCCGAGCCGCGTCCCGGCCCGACCGGGATGGCGTTCTCCCGCGCCCAGCGGATAAAGTCGGCGACGATCAAAAAGTAGCCGGGAAAGCCCATCTGCTCGATGACGGCGAGTTCGTGATCGAGGCGCTGCTGATAGATCGACGCGACCTCATCGGGCTTCTCATCGGCGGCGACGCCGCGCTGCTCGAGGCGGTGAGCCAGTCCCTGTTCGGCTTCGCGGCGCAGCAGTGAGGCGACGGTCTCCCCTTCCGGCACCGGAAAATCGGGCAAATGGGCAGTGCCGAGCTCCAGATCGACACTGCAGCGCTCGGCGATATTTACAGTCGCTGCCAATGCCTCGGGCAGATCGGCGAAACGCTCGGCCATCTCGGCGGCAGTGGCGAAGTACTGCTGTGCGGTGTAGGGGCGGGAGCGGCGTGGATCGTCGAGGGTGCGCCCCTCGTGGATGCAGACTCGGACCTCGTGGACATCGAAGTCGTCGCTGCGCATAAAGCGCACATCGTTCGTGGCGACCACCGGCACCTGGTGTTCGGCGGCCAATTCGACGGCAGCGTGCAGGTGCTGCTCATCGCCCGGGCGCCCGAGGCGATGGACCTCAAGGTAGTAGTTTTCGGCCCCGAAGGTCGCGCGGTGCTCGTCGAGGTAGGCCGTCGCCGTCGCTGCATCGCCGCGCAGCAGCGCCGCTCCGACATCGCCGCTCGCCCCGCCCGAGAGGGCCAGCAGGCCGGCGTGATCCTCGCGCAGCCAGGCACGTTCGATCATCGGCAGGTCGCTGCCACCCCCGGCAGCGCCATTGCGCCCACTCTGCCCGATCCGGCCGCTGCGATAGGCGCGACTGAGCAGGCGAGAGAGGGTGCGCAGACCGTCGCCGTCGCGACACAGCAGGGTTAGGCGCGAGCACCCGAGCGGCGCGGCCGGGTCCTCGAGCCAGATGTCGCTGCCGACGATCGGCTTGACCCCAGCGGCCAACGCCGCCTTGTAGAACTTGACCATGCCGAACAGGTTCGACTGATCGGTCAGGGCCACCGCCGGCATCCCCTGCGCACGCGCAGCGGCGACCAACTCCTTGATCCGCACCGCACCATCGACCAGCGACAGCTCGCTGTGTACGCGCAGATGGACGAAACCGAGCGGCGCTTGCTCCTCCGCCATGACCACTCACTCACCCGGTCGTTATGCCGGCCTAAGGCCAGCGTTTAGCATTCGAATCTCGATATGCTCGCTCAGGAGCCGTCCGGGTCGATGACCGAAGCGTACGGTTTAGCGAGCTCGCGGACGTGCTCCGGCACCATCGTATCTAGCCGCTCCGGCGCCATCTGCCGTAAGTGGATCAGCGTCTCGCCGGCCTTCATCTCCACCCGAGCGCGGGCGAACTCCAGCCCGCGCGGCCCCATATACGGCATTAGACGACTCATGATGGGACGCAGCCAATTGGGCATCCGGCGGACCGGCAAGCCGCTTGCCGCCCGCTCGGTGTTGCGCAGATAGCCGGTAACCGCGCTGGTCCGCTTACCGGCGCTGCCGGTCGGGCGCAGCAGCAACTCATCGCCGAGCAGATTGAGCAGATGGCGGCCACGCTCGTTGCGCACAATCAGCCACTGCTCGCCCCGCCCTCCCATGCTGCCGATCACCACATCGGCGAGAACATTGGTGTAATCGACACAGGTCCGACAGGTCAGAGGGAAGAAGTCGGGGGAGAGCTTAGCGAGCGGCAGCTGCAAGAAGGGGATCTCCTGCTTACGCCCGCCCTCGAAGCGCAGCTCGACGTAGTGATCGGGACGAAACTCGAGGTAGGTTACATCGTTCGGATCGTCGGCGAAAAAGGTCAAAAACTCATGAAAGCGCGGCGTATCGGTGTTATCCGCACAGGGGGTACCGATGACATCCAAGCGCTCGAAGCCGAGCTCCTGCTCGAGCACCCGCAGCGGATAGGCCTGACACGGCATCGCGATCACCGCCAGCCGCTTATAGCCGCGCGCCAATGCTGGCTCGAGCAGCGCCAACAACGGGGCAAAGCCGATGCGCATGCCGCGGCAGATCTGCAACCCGGCCGGCTCGGTGATCAGCACCGGCACCGGCTGCCAGCGATCCTCCGCCGAGCTCGTCACGGTCAGCACGGCGTCGACCTCACCGGCCTCCAGCAGACGCTCGGCGATCCGCGTCGTGATCCCGGTCCACTGCGCCCCCGGCAGCGGCGAGCGCAGCGAGGCTTGGTACATGGACTGGTAAGGGCCGAAGTGGAGCTCATCAGGGCGGTACGGCAGGCGCGCCCGCCCGTGGACCTGCTGCTCGAGCCGCGGATAGTCGGGGCGAATAAACTGGCACGCCTGACCGCAGCGTTTCGCTCGCTCACTGCGCGAGAGCCCGCAATCGGTGCACAGCGCCCGCGCAGCAGGCTCCTTTAGCACCGGGCTCCAACAGCCTGCAGGCACTTCGGACGACCAGAACTGCACCGGGCTCTCCGTCATCGAGCGAATCATCAGACCTCTCCGTTTGTTATTCAGTGCTCTTAAGGATCGACACTCGCACAGGAGCGAAGCTGCGGCGGTGGAGCGGACACGGCCCCCAGCGCTGCAACGCGCTGCGATGCGCAGCGGTCCCATACCCTTTGTGAGCGGCAAATCCGTACTCGGGATAGTGGTCATCCCACTCCCGCATCTCGGCATCGCGTGCCGTCTTCGCCAAGATCGACGCCGCGGCAATAGCCAACTCCGTGCCATCGCCCCCGACGACCGCCCGGGCCGGGCACGGCAGCGATTCGGGCAGCTCACGACCATCGATCAGCAGTCCCCCGGGAGCGGTCGTAAGCGCCGCCACCGCTCGCCGCATCGCCAGGAAAGTCGCCTGGCGGATGTTGAGCCGATCGATCTCCTCGACCTCTGCACGCCCCAGCGCCCAGGCAGCAGCGTGCTCGCGAATCGCCGCCGCCAACTGCTCGCGCTGCTTAGCGCGCAAGCGCTTCGAGTCGGTCACGCCCGCCACCGGTCGCTCCAGGATCACCGCCGCGGCGACCACCGGACCCGCCCACGGGCCGCGTCCGACCTCATCGACACCGGCGACCGGCGTCGGCAATAGTACCGCCGTCACGGCAATAACTCCAAGACCGCAGCGGCGGCACGCCGCTCGGCGCCACCCTCGGCACTCGCCGCCGCACCTGCCGCTGCACCGCCAGAGAGCTCTTGATGCAGCTGACTGAAACGACTCAACAGGGCGGAGCGCGCTGCCGTATCATCGAGCCAGTAGTCCAGCGCTGCACTCAGGCGCGGCGCATCGACCTGCTCCTGAAAAAACTCCGGCACCAAAGCCTCCTGTGCCAGCAGGTTCGGCAGCGAGACCCACGGCACCTGAATCATACGCTTGACCAGTTGAAAAGTAAGTGGCGAGACCCGATACGCCACGACCATTGGGCACTTCGCCAACATCACCTCTAAGGTGGCCGTTCCCGAGGCGACCAGTGCCACATCGGCGGCACTTGCCGCAGCAGCGACATCACCATCGAGCAGGTGCAGCCGCTCCTGGGCCACTCCAGCACTCAACAGCGCCTCGAATATCGGCGTACGCCACGACGCCAAGGCCACCGGCACCACCACATGCAACCCCGGGCGTTGCGCAGCGAGCTGTGCAGCCGTCTCGGCGAAGGGCGGCAACAGCCGCTCGATCTCGCTGTCACGGCTCCCCGGCAACAGCGCCAATACAGTCGCCTGAGCCGGGATCTGCAAGCGCGCCCGCGTCTGCGCACGCTCCGGATGCAACGGTAGACGATCGGCCGCCGGGTGGCCGACACAGACTGCATCGACACCGCTTGTGGCGTAGAGACGCTGCTCGAAGGGATAGAGCGTGAGCATTCGGTCGACGGCGCGCTCGATAGTGCGGATGCGACCGCGCCGCCACGCCCACACGGTCGGGCTGACGTAGTGCACCGTCGGCACTCCAGCGGCGCGCAGACGCTGCTCGAGCGAGAGGTTGAAATCGGGCAGGTCGATGCCGATGAAGAGATCGGGAGGGGCGTTGCGCCAACGCTCGACCAGCGCCCGACGCAACCGCAGCAGGCGCGGCAAGTGGCGGACGATCTCACTGAGCCCGACTAGCGCCAACCCATCCATCGGAGCGACCGGCTGCAATCCGGCCGCCTGCATCTGCGCCCCGCCGACCCCCTCAAACGACAACCCGGGGCACTGCTCCTGCAAAGCGCGCATCAAGGCGCCGCCGAGTACGTCGCCCGAGGGCTCACCGGCGAGCAACGCAATCCGCCACTCGGCTGCCGCAGCCCCCCCCGCCCCTGCCGCTCGCTCCGTCGAACTCACATCAGCGCAGCAAGCCGCGCTTGCTCTCGTCGATAAAGTGGACCATCTGCTGCACCTCCTGCGAATCGGCAAACTGCTCAGCGATCTGGTCCCGCGCATCCTCAAGGCGCAGCCCCTGCCGATAGAGGACTCGATAAGCCTGTTTGATCGCACGAATCCGGCGATCTTCAAAACCGTGCCGGCGCAATCCCACCGAATTGATGCCGCGCGGCACCGCCATCTGTCCTGAGACGGTCACAAAGGGCGGCACATCGCGGTTAATGCCGCTGCCAAAGCCACAAAAGGCGTATGAACCAATTCGGCAAAACTGATGAACCAAGGCGAATCCACCCAACGTCGCGTAATCCCCGACATCGACGTGGCCAGCCAACGACGCCGAGTTGGCAAAGAGCAGATGATTGCCCAAGGTGCAGTCGTGCGCGATGTGGCAGTAGGCCATCAGCCAGTTGTGGTCACCGATGCGCGTCTCACCGCGCCCCTGCACCGTACCCCGGTGGCATGTGACGAACTCGCGAATGGTGTTGCCATCGCCGATGATCAAGCGCGTCGGCTCACCTTTATACCCCTTGTGCTGCGGCGCTTCACCGAGCGCCGCAAACTGGTAGATGCGGTTATCGCGGCCGATCTGCAACGGCCCCCGCAGCACTACGTGGGGTCCAATCCAGGTGCCCTCGTCGATCTCGACATCGGGACCGATGACGGTAAACGGTCCGACCTCGACATCTTCGCCTAAGGCAGCCTTCGGGTCGACCGATGCTTGCGGGTGGACGCGACTCAAACTGAGCGCACCGTACAACGGACCTCACACTCGGCGGCCAGCGTACCGTCGACCGTACCCTTAGCATCGAAGATCCAGATGCCACGGGTGATGCGCCGCACTGAAACCTCATGCTGCAAGCAGTCACCGGGCTCCACCGGGCGCTTGAAACGGGCCTTGTCGATGCCAACCAAATAGAGGACGTCGTTTTCGCTCAAGGTGTCCTGAACACTCTTGAACGCCAACATCCCACACGCCTGCGCGAGCGATTCGAGGATCAGCACACCGGGCATCACCGGCTTTTGCGGAAAGTGACCGACAAAAAACGGCTCGTTGATCGTGACATTCTTGATACTGACCAAATGCTCATGCGGAGTGTAGCTCAACACCCGATCGATCAGAAGCATCGGATAGCGGTGCGGCAACAACTCCATAATGCCGGCAATGTCGGTCCGCCCCTGCTCCGCTTGCTGTTCGCTCACCCTTGCCTTCCTCCTCTTTTCGTTCCTTCGCTCACCGGCCACCACCAGCGACCGGTCACTAGCGCTTCAACCAAGGCTCACCGCAGCGCCCTAGAACTCGGTCCCCAGTGAGAACTGGAACGTCTCGGTACGGTCATCGTCGCTCTCATTTAACGGTTCGGACAAGCTGAATGTCAACGGACCGACCGGAGACATCCAGATCAGTGCCAGACCGGCAGCCGCACGCAGCTCGCGCAGATCGAACTGATCGAGTCCCGCCGGCTTGACGTTATCGCCATCGGCAAGACCAGGGTAGCGCTCAAGCCTAGTGTTAAAGACTTGACCAGCATCGATAAAAGCGGCCATACGCACCGACTGCGCCTCTGGCGTCGGCGGGAAGATGACCTGTGCCTTAGCCAGAAGACGAGCATTCCCGCCGATCGGCTCATCGCGATCGACGGTGCGCGGCCCCAGATAGTTACCGCGATAGCCGCGTACCGTGCGAACACCACCAGCGTAGTAGTGCTCGAAGAAGGGCAATTTTTGCGAATCGCCATAGCCATCGCCATACGAGGCCTGCCCCTCCACCGAGAAGGCGGTCTTCTCGCCGAGCCACGGCAACGGCCAGTAGCGCCGATGCTCGTAGGTCAGCTTGTAAAACTCCTGATCGGCCCCAGGCAGCGTCCCCTCGATAAAGAGGCGCTGCCGCCCGCCGGCGGTCGGAAAGATGCCGCGATCGCGGGTATCACGCAGCCAGGAGAGGCGCGGCTTGACCATGCCGAAGCGATTGCCCTCGGCCTCCAGATAGTCGGTAATCCAATCCGGGGTGCGCTCGCGCTCATCGATCCCTATGTGCTCATAGCGCAGCCGTCCGGCAAAGCGGTCGACCTCGCTGACCGGAACACTGTACTCGACCGATGCGTGACCCGATTTCAGGTCGTAGTCGGAAAGATCGGCACGCCGTGCCCGGGTCTCGCGGTAACCTGCCGAGAGCGTCCTGGAGACCCCCTCGATGGTATGGAAACGGTCCGTATAGGAGACGTCGTAGATGTTCGAGACCTGGGAGTTGTTGATGGTCATGCTCAGGCGGTCACCGGTACCGACAACGTTATCCTGCGAGACAGCAAAGTTGACCAGGAGCCCCTGTACATCCCCGTAGCCGACCCCGGCCTGGAGCTGTCCGGTCATGCGCTCCTGCACACTGACATCGACATCGACCCGGTCGTCGCTGCCCGGCACCCGCGGCGTATCGATATTGACAAAATCGAAAAACCCAAGGCGATTGAGACGGGTCTGGGAACGCCGCAGAGCATCACTTGACAGCGGTGCCCCTTCGAGCTGCCGCATCTCCCGGCGGATGACCTCGTCTTGAGTCCGCTGATTGCCGGTGATGTTGATTCGCCGCACGTAGACCCGTGCACCCGGATCGACGAAGTAGGTCAGACTGACCACACGCTCGTGCTCATCGACCACCGGTCGCACCTGGACCTCGGCGAAGGCGTAGCCCTCTTTGGCCAGACGTGCTTGAATCGCCTCGATGCCGGCGTTGATGCGACTGCGCGAGTAGAGATCACCCGGCTGCAACTCGATGCGCTCGCGCAACTCTTCAGCCGGAACCACGAGGTGGCCGCGAACGTTGATCGTGCC
This sequence comes from Halorhodospira abdelmalekii, assembly GCF_016583625.1. GTDB lineage: Bacteria > Pseudomonadota > Gammaproteobacteria > Nitrococcales > Halorhodospiraceae > Halorhodospira > Halorhodospira abdelmalekii. The sequence continues at coordinate 14,394 of NZ_NRRN01000023.1, forward strand.
CACTGTGTACTGCTCGCCTTCATCGACGTGGACCGTGATAAAGACATCGCGGCGCTCGGGACCGATTGAGACCTGGGCCGAAGTGATGGAAAATTCGAGGTAGCCGCGATCGAGGTAGTGGCTGCGTACGCTCTCAAGGTCGTTCGCCAGCATGCCGCGGGCGTAACGGTGGCGCTGCGACCACGGCGCCCACCAGCGTTGCGGGGTCAACTCCAGCAAACCGCGCAACTCGCGATCCGAAAAGACTTCGTTGCCAACGAAGTGAATGTCGCGAATCTCAGCGACCTCGCCCTCGTCGATATCGATGCGAATCGCCACCCGATTGCGCGGCAGCGGCGAGACCGTACTCTCGACCGTCACCCCATACTTACCCTGGGCAAAGTACTGCTGGACCAGTTCGCGCTCGATTTCAGAGAGCTGCGCCCGGTTGAAGATCTGCCCTTCCGCCAGACCGGCGCTGCGCAAGGCATCGCGTAAGTCGTCATCACGGATCTGCTCATTGCCTTCGATCTCCAGGCGCGCCACCGAAGGGCGCTCCTGGACGCGCACGACCAGCACCTGCTCGTCACGCAACAACTCGACATCGCGGAAGAACCCGGAGCGATAGAGCGCGCGGATGGCGTTCGCCACCTCACCGGCACCGATCTGATCACCCGGCTCAATCGGCAGGTAGTTGAAGACTGTCCCCTCGGCGATCCGTTCCAGCCCCTCGACCTGGATCTCCTCGACGATAAAGCTGTTCGCAGCGAACGCCTGCTGCCCCAGCAGCCCCAAGCACGCCAGGCTCAGCACCCCGGATAGCGATAGCAACCCTACGCGCAGACCACGCCAGTGAATCAAGCCACACCCCGCCGTATGGCCAGCCCCGACACCACCATTCGCCTCATAACCACCACACCTTGCCGCATCATCCACCCGCTTACTGCTCCGTTACGCCGAGCCCGTAGCTCGCTCGATCTGCGCCGCCTACCCGAGGATGCGCGCGAAGTCGTTATACAGCGCCAAGCTCATGATCGCGATGATCATCACGATGCCAACCCGTTGACCAATCAACAGCGCCTGATTGGAGGGCGGGCGCCCGGAAAGGGCTTCGTATCCCAGATAGAGCAGATGTCCACCATCGAGCACAGGGATCGGCAACAAATTCACCACACCGAGGGTGACGCTAATCAGTGCCAAGAAGAACAGAAAGGCGGTCAGACCGATCGCTGCGGTCTCACCGGCAAACTCGCCAATCGTCACCGGCCCGCCAATGTTCTGCAGACTCGCCTCGCCGACAACGATGCGAGCAATCATCTTCAACGTCAGCGTCGTCGTCTCCCAGGTCCGCTCCAGCCCGACCACGAACCCCTCCAGGGGACCGTGTTTCACCTCGCGGATCACGCGCTCGCGATACCCTTCTGGGATCTGCGGACTGACCCCAAGGCGACCCACCTCCTGATCGCCGCGCTGTATCGCACCGAGAGTCACCGCCAGCGTCCCTGAGGCCCCGTCACGCTCGTAGCCGATTTCGACCGTTTCGCCAGCGCGCGGTTCCAGTTCGCGGGTCAATTCTCGCCACGTCTCCACCGGCTCGCCGGCGACCGTGAGGATCCGGTCTCCCGGACGCAGACCCGCCTCTCCCGCCGGCCCCTCATCCGGCACATGGCCGAGGAGCGTATCCAGGGTCGGCAGGTACATGTAGAGACCGATCGTGCCGAGGACATCGACGGTGTCACGGAGCTTCGGCTCAGCGGCCAAGTTCAGATAGTAGGTCTGCTCCCGGCCATCCTCCGTGCGCACAAGGATCGGCAACGCTTCATGACGGAAGCCGACATCGAGAATGATCATCACCGAGCGCTGCCACGTCGGCGCTTCACGCCCGGCAATGCTCAGGATCTCTTGTCCACGCTCCAGGCCAGCCTCAGCCGCCGGGGTCCCCTCCGGTGGTTGATCGATAATCGGCCGCTGCTGCTCGGTGCCGATCACCGCCACCGCCCAATAAATGAGTATGGCGAAGAGGAAATTCGCCGCCGGTCCGGCGAGAATAACCGCCGCCCGCTGCTTCAAAGGTCGGCTATTAAGGCTACGCTCCTGCTCTTCGGTCGTCAGATCGCCTTCGCGGCCATCGATCATCTGGACGTAACCACCGAGCGGGATCGCTGCAATCACGTATTCGGTGTAATCAGGCGCCTTCCCGCGCCAACGCAGCAGGGGGCGACCAAAACCGATGGAGAAGCGCCGTACTTTGATCCCGAAACGCCGCGCGACAAAAAAGTGACCGGCTTCATGGATCCCCACCAAGATGGTGATCGCAACGAGGAAGGCAAGGATGCTCCAGATGAGGGTCATAGGGTAACTCTCTAGTTCATTCGATCCAGCGGGCGACTGCACGCTCGGCCGCCCGGCGTGCGCGCGCATCGATCGTACACGCCGACTCTAGGTCGGTCGGTACGCCAACCGCGCCCTCGGAAGCCAGCGCCTCTTCGATGACCGCGGCGATCCTATCGTACCGCAATCGGCCGCCGAGAAAGGCATCAACTGCCACCTCGTTCGCTCCGTTGAGTACGGCACAAGCGCCACCACCACTACGCAGCGCCTGATAGGCCAACCCCAGACAGGGAAAGCGGCGCTCGTCGACCGGCTCGATCTCCAGCTTACCGGCCGCCACCAGATCGGTCAGCGCCACACCGGAGGCGATACGCTCCGGAAAACCGAGTGCATAGGAGATCGGTACGCGCATATCGGGGGCGCCGATCTGCGCAATGTAGGAGCCGTCGTGATAGCCAACCAAGGCGTGGATCAAGCTCTGTCGGTGGATCACCACATCGATGCGCTCAGACGGCAGATCGAAGAGGTGACACGCTTCAATGACCTCCAAGCCTTTATTCATCATTGTCGCCGAGTCGACGGAGATCTTTCGTCCCATCGACCAGTTCGGATGGGCACACGCCTCCTCGGGGGTCACTGCCGCCAGCGTCGCCGGATCGCGGTCGCGAAATGGCCCCCCAGAGGCGGTCAAGACGATACGCTCGATTCCGTTCCCAGTGAGTCGCTTATCGGCCGGCAGAGCCTGAAAGACGGCGTTATGCTCGCTGTCAACCGGCACAATCTGCGCCCCACTGCGCTGCGCCGTTGCCATAAAGAGCTCACCAGCCACCACCAAGGTCTCCTTGTTGGCCAGCAAGATCCTCTTCCCGGCGCTACAAGCGGCCAGCGATGAGGCCAAACCCGCAGCACCGACAACGGCGGTGACCACGGCATCCACACTCTCCAGAGCCGCTAATTCGGCCACTCCCGTCTCACCGGCAGCGACCTCAATCCCTTGCAGACCGACCTCTTGCAAGCGCCGTTCGAGTTCAGCCGCCGCCTGCGGATCGGCCAAAGCGGCGTAGCGTGGCCGGTGGCTCTGGCAAATCTCAAAGAGTCCGTCGACATCGCGCCCCGCCGCCACCGCCTCAACGCAGAGGCGCTGCGGGTGCCGGGCCGCCACATCCAATGTACTGCGCCCGATCGAGCCGGTCGCACCGAGGATTGCCAATCGCATTACATTCCGCTCTGCCACCACGCCAACCCCGCTGCCAAAAACGGCGCTGCCGCCGTCAGACTATCGATTCGATCCAACACCCCACCGTGTCCGGGGAGGATGCCCCCACTGTCCTTGATCCCACGCTGTCGCTTGAGCATGCTCTCGAAGAGGTCGCCGACGACCGAGGCGACCACAACCAGCACGGTAAGCAACACGAGGTAAGTCCACATTGGCGCTGCCGGCTGCATCACGGCCAGCAGCAGCAACCCTGCCGAAACGGCCGCACCCCCGCCGACGATGGCCCCTTCCCACGTCTTACCGGGGCTGATCCGTGGCGCTAAGCGGTGCCGCCCCCAAGCTCGGCCACCGAAGTAGGCACCGGTATCCGCTCCCCAGACCAGAACCAACAGGAAGGTATGCCAAAACGGCCCCCACGGGGTGTGACCGTGCAGATAGACCAGGGCCAACCAGCACGGCCACAGCAGCAACCAACCGACAATCCCGGCGACAAGTGGCGACGGGGCACTGAGGCCGCGCACGGTAAAGAGCCACAACCAGCCAACTGCTCCCAACCACAACGCGACTGTCGAGTAGAAGATATACGGCACCCACTCCGGAGCCCAGACCAACAACCCGTACCCCGGCACCAGAGTGAGCAGGAAAGCGGCTACCAAGGCGGCGCGCCGTTGCAGATGGCTGACCCCCATCAGCTGCGTCCACTCCCAAGCCGCAACCCCAGCACCGGCAGCGACGATCCAAGCGATCGCCGCAGTCGGCAGCAGCCAAATAGCGGCCAGCAGTAAAGGCCCCAAGAAGAGCGCCGTAACGACTCGCGCTCTAAGCATCCCGCGCCTGCCCTAACGGCACCGCAGCGAGCTGTTGCTCACCAGCGCCCTGCTTGCTACCGAGCTCCCCGAAGCGGCGCTCGCGCTCCGCAAAGTCCTCTAACGCAACCGCCAGCTCATCAGGAGTGAAATCGGGCCACAGGGTCTCCGTAAAGTAAAGTTCAGTGTAAGCCAACTGCCAGAGTAGAAAATTAGAGAGCCGTTGCTCCCCTCCCGTGCGGATAAAGAGATCGGGGTCGGGAATATCGGGAGCGCACAGGGCCGAGCGCAGCGCTGCTTCATCGATCTGCGCTGGGTCGAGTTCACCACGTACCGCGGCGCTCGCTAGCCGGCGTGTCGCCTCGCTCAACTCCCAGCGTCCGCCGTAACTCGTCGCAACAACGAGCGTCAGTGCATCGTTCGCGGCTGTCTCCTCTTCAGCCAAGGTCAACCGCTGCTGCAGCCCCTTTTCCAGCCGACCACGCTCGCCAATAAAACGCAAACGGATGTTGTTGCGCTTGAGCTCGGCGAGTTCGCGATCGAGCGTCGTGCGAAACAGCTCCATGAGCACCCGCACCTCGGCCTTCGGGCGCCGCCAATTCTCGCTGCTGAAGGCAAAGAGGGTCAGCGCCCGCACCTGCAGCCGAGCACAGACCTCGATCACCCCACGCACGGCCTGCACCCCAGCATAGTGCCCAGCATGGCGCGGCTGACCGCGCTGCTGCGCCCAGCGCCCATTGCCGTCCATGACGATAGCAACATGCTCGGGGAGCGAGACGCCGGAGAGGCGATCGGCGATCCGTTCTGCGGTCTCAGGGACATCCATAACGGGCGGCCGCTCAGATTTCCATCAGCTCGCGCTCTTTCTCCTCGAGCACTCGATCCACTTGCCCGACATATTGATCGGTCAATTTTTGGATCTTCTCTTGGCCACCGCGCTCCTCATCCTCGGTGATCTCCTTGCCCTTAGCCAGATCCTTGAGATCGGAGTTGGCATCGCGGCGCACATTGCGAATGGCCACCCGTGCCTGCTCGGCCTCATTTCTGACTAGGCGCACCATCTCCTTGCGCCGCTCTTCGGTCAGTGGCGGCAACGGCACCCGGATGGTCTGCCCCGCAGTCACCGGACTGAGCCCTAGATTCGAGGCCATGATCGCCTTCTCAACGACCGGCACCATGCTCTTCTCCCACGGCACCACGCTCAGCGTTCGGGAGTCCTCGACACTGACGTTAGCCACCTGTTTGATCGGCATCTCGGCACCGTAGTACTCGACGTGGACGGCATCGAGTAGACTGGTTTGAGCACGTCCGGTACGCAGCCGCGAAAGATCGCTTTTAAGGCTCTCTACCGCTTTGGCCATCCGCCTTTCGGCGTCACTATGAATATCATCGATCACGGTTGTTCCTCCTCGGCACTGGCGCTGGACGGCCCGGGATCGACGACCGTCCCCACCGGCATGCCTTGGGCCGCCTGGACCACCATCCCGGGCTGCGTCATATCGAAGACCATGATGCGCATCCCCTGGTCGCGACACAGGACGATAGCGGTAGCATCCATTACTTCCAAACGCCGGCTCAGGACCTCGTCATAAGTCAACTGCTCGTAGCGACGCGCTGTCGGATCTCTGACCGGATCAGCACTATAGACCCCATCAACCTTAGTCCCCTTAAGCAACAGCTCGGCACCGATTTCGACCGCCCGGAGACTGGCAGCAGAATCGGTCGTAAAAAAGGGATTGCCCGTCCCAGCGGCAAAGATTACGATCCGCCCCTTCTCCAAGTGGCGCACGGCGCGGCGCCGAATGTAATCTTCACAGACTTGGTTGATCTTGATCGCCGACATGACCCGGCTGAAGACACCGCGACGCTCCAGGGCATCCTGCAACGCCAAAGCATTCATGACGGTCGCCAGCATCCCCATGTGATCGGCGCTCACCCGATCCATCCCCGCGGCCGCCAGACCGGCACCGCGGAAGATATTACCACCGCCGATCACAACCGCGACCTCGACCCCGAGCGCCCGGACTTCGGAGAGTTCGTCGGCAATACGGCTTAAGGTCGTTGCGGAGATGCCGTACTCGACCTCCCCGAGCAGCGCCTCGCCGCTGAGTTTGATAAGAATTCGGCGATAGCGTGGCACCGTCATCTACAATCGGCTCCCCTGTTGAGCGCGAGCGAGCGCCCTGACCGGATCCAGCAACCCCGGGCAGGCGCTGCTCACTCGCCGTTACCCAGCCGCAACCGCGGCGCGGGCGTCGTCAGGCGCCACGGACCTGAGCCATCACCTCGTCAGCGAAGCTCTCGTCCTTCTTCTCCTTGCCCTCTCCGACCTCGTAACGGGTAAAGCGCAGAACCTGAGCGCCCTGGCCCTTGAGTAGATCCCCCACTGTTTGATCAGGATCCTTGACGAAGGGCTGCCCCAGCAGCGTAATCTCGTTCAGGTGCTTGTTGACTCGGCCCTCGACCATCTTCTCAATAATTGCCTCGGGCTTGCCGCTCTCCCGTGCTTGCGCCACGAAGATCTCACGCTCGGCGGCAATCTGCGCCTCCGGGACATCTTCACGCGCTACACAAAGCGGCGCCGAGGCGGCAATGTGCATCGCCAAATCGCGACCGAGCGCCTCATCACCGCCGCTGAACTCGACCATAACCCCAATGCGGGCACCGTGCAGATAGTGCACCACCTGGCCGCCGCCAGCATAACGGACAAAGCGGCGAATCTCGATGTTCTCGCCCAATTGCGCCACCATCTCCTGGCGCAGCGTCGCGACCGACTTGCCGTCGGCCTGACGATCCACCTCGCAAGCGAGCAGGGCATCAAGATCGGCCGGCTCCTGATCCAGGGCGCATTGGGCAATCGCCTCGGCGAAGCCACGAAACTCATCGCCGTTGGCTACGAAGTCGGTCTCGCTGTTGATCTCCACCATAACACCACTGCAGCCATCGGCTGCCCGCGCTGCTGCAATTCGCCCCTCGGCAGCGACCCGCCCGGCCTTCTTATCGGCCTTGGCCAGCCCCTTCTTGCGCATCAACTCAGCAGCGGCATCGAGATCACCGTCGGTCTCGACCAACGCCTTTTTGCACTCCATCATGCCTGAGCCGGTCCGCTCACGCAGCTCTTTAACCAGACTTGCAGATACACTCATGAACAACTATCCCCTCAGGATGCGGTCTCGTTGATCTCGACAAAGTCGTCTTTACCCGCGGCTGCCGCCTGGCTCGCCGCCTGCTTGGCATCGAGTACAGCGTCAGCGATACCGGAGACGTAGAGCTCGATGGCGCGAATCGCATCGTCGTTGCCTGGAATGACGTAGTCGACCTGGCGGGGGGAGCAGTTGGTATCGACGACCCCGATCACCGGGATCCCGAGCTTGTTCGCCTCAGCCACCGCGATATGCTCATAGCCAACGTCGACGATAAAAAGCGCATCCGGCAGCCGCTCCATATTCTTGATGCCGGCCAAGCTACGGTTGAGCTTCTCCATCTCGCGCGTCAGCGACAGCGCCTCACGCTTGGTCACTTTCTCGAATGTGCCGTCCTGAGAGCGGGTCTCAAGCTCCTTTAAGCGGGCGATCGAGTGCTTGACCGTGCGGAAGTTGGTCAGCATGCCGCCGAGCCAACGGTGATCGACGTAGGGTTGAGCACAGCGCTGCGCGTGCTCACGCACCAGCTCGCGGGCCGAGCGCTTGGTACCAACGATGAGGATTCGCCCGCCCTTCGCCGCTAACCGACCCACGAAGTTCAGGGCATCCTTATAGAGAGGCAGGCTCTTTTCGAGGTTGATGATGTGGATCTTGTTGCGCTCGCCGAAGATATAGGGGCGCATCTTCGGGTTCCAGAAGCGGGTCTGGTGGCCAAAGTGGACACCCGCCTCCAGCATCTGTCGCATGGAAACGTCAGCCATGTTCACTACTCTCCTCAAATGTCGGGTTACGCCTCCATACATCCCTCACACGGCAACCCGCGCTGCGGGCACCCGGCCGCATGTGCCGATGTATGTGTGGTTTTTAAGTTTTGCGTGCGTCGGGAGCCGAGCACCGTCCGCAGCGCCACCGAACGCCCGGTAGCGCCGCGCTTTATAACACCGATTCACGCTCGGGACAAGCGCACCCCGGCGACTTACGCCACGCGATATGCTAGAGTCGGCACATGGCAATTCCGATCAAAACCGCAGATGAGATCGCGGCCATGCGCTGCGCCGGTCGGCTCGCAGCCGACGTGCTCGACATGGTCACCCCCTACGTCGAAGCAGGGGTCACGACGGAGTGGCTGGATGCCCTCTGCCATCGCTACATCACCGAGGAGCTCGGGGCGATACCGGCACCGCTCGACTATCGCGGCTTTCCCAAGGCGACGTGCATCTCCGTCAACCACGTCGTCTGCCACGGCATTCCCGGCCCCAAAAAGCTTAAAAAAGGCGATATCGTCAACGTCGATATCACGGTGATCAAGGCCGGGTGGCACGGGGATACCAGCCGTATGTTCTTTGTCGGCGAACCGAGCATCCGCGCCCGCCGCCTGGTCGAGGTCGCCAAGGAGAGCCTGTGGCGGGGCATTGAGCAGGTGCACCCCGGAGCCACCCTGGGCGATATCGGCCACGCTGTCCAGCAGCACGCCGAATCCCACCACTTCTCGATCGTCCGCGAGTACTGCGGCCACGGCATCGGCCAAGCGTTCCACGAAGAACCACAAGTGCTCCACTACGGAACCCCAGGCCAAGGCAGCGTACTGGAGCCAGGGATGACCTTTACGATCGAACCCATGGTCAACGCCGGACGGCCGGAGACCCGTCTGTTGCGTGACAACTGGACCGTAGTCACCAAAGATCGCAACCTCTCGGCGCAGTGGGAACACACCGTGCTGGTCACCGAAAACGGCTATGAGGTGCTGACCCTTGGGGCCGATGAGCGCTGATCGGCGCACCCCCCGCCTCGCCCCCTCCCAGGAGCAGCAGAGAACCGCCATCCTGAACGGAGGGAGAGGAGCGGAGTGGGAGTGGCAGAGGAGCGATGCACTATGGCGGACTCGCTAGCGGACGCAGCCCCCGATGTCGCTGCCGTCGCTGCGGCGGCCCGCTCCGGCTCGCCCCTAGTGCCCGCCCTGCGAGGGCTTCTGAGCGCCTTCGACGCCGGACTTTATCACCGCTTCCGTGCTGGAGTCGCCGCCGCAACCCTTATCCTTGAACGGACCGAATTCGTCGACGCGCTCATCGGCCAGCTCTGGACGGCAGCACTCTACGGCCACCCTACAGCGCACGAAGGCACTCCATCTCCCCCGCTACCGGTATCCGTAGCCACCGATGCCGGCGTCGGCACGCCCGGCTGCGCGCTCCTGGCCATCGGCGGCTACGGTCGCGGTGAACTTCACCCCGGCTCCGACATCGACGTCCTGGTCTTGATCGACCCCCCTCGCAACACGGTTCCTTACGAACGCATCGAGTGTTTCATCGCCCAACTTTGGGACCTGGGCCTGGAGATCGGCCACGGCGTCCGCACCCTAGAGGAGTCGCTGCAAGCCTCGGCGAGCGACGTCTGTATCGCGACCACCTTGCTAGAGTCGCGCACCTTGGCCGGCGACCCCTCCTTGCTACCGCAGGCGCGCGCCGAACTCGACGCACAGCGCCAATGGCCGAGTCGCCTCTACTTCGAGGCGAAGCTCGCCGAGCAGCAGCAGCGCCATGCCCGCTTTCACGACACCGCCTATAACCTCGAACCGAATATCAAATCGAGCCCGGGCGGGTTGCGTGATATCCAGATGATCGGCTGGGTGGCGAAACGCCACTTCGGCAGCGAAGACCTCCACGGTCTCGTCGGCGCTGGCTTTCTAACCGAGGCCGAATATCAGACCCTCTATGCAGCGCAATCGTATCTGTGGGACGTCCGTTTCGGCCTGCACATGATTGCGAAGCGCCGCGAGGACCGACTGCTATTCGATCATCAGCTAACGCTTGCTCGCCTCTTCGACGATCAGGACGATGACCGCAACCTCGCCGTCGAACAGTTCATGCAGCGCTACTTTCGCACCGTGATGCGAATCTCACGGCTTAACGAGTTGCTGCTGCAACACTTTGCCGAAGAGATCCTGCACGGCGACGATGACGCCGAACCGCAGCCAATCAACCGTCGTTTTCAGTCCCGGCGCGGCTATCTTGAGGTCACCGATCCGCGGGTCTTCGCCCGCTACCCCTTCGCCCTGCTCGAAGCCTTCCTGATTCTCGAACAGCACAGCGAGCTCAAAGGGGTGCGGGCCTCGACCATCCGGCTCATCCGTCAACACCGCACGTCGATCGATGAACGCTTTCGACGCGATCTGCGCTGCCGCTCGCTCTTTATCGAGATTCTCCGTCAGCCCCAGGGAGTCACCCACGCCTTGCGGCGGATGCATCGCTACGGTGTGCTAGGGCGTTACATACCCGACTTCGCCCGCATTACCGGCAGGATGCAGTACGATCTCTTCCACGCCTACACGGTCGACTCACACACGCTCTTCGTCATCGGCAACCTGCGCCGTCTAACCCTGCCCGAGCATCGTGACGAACTGCCACTGGCTCACGCGGTGATGGCACAGGCGCCCAAGCCCGAACTGCTCTACCTCGCCGGACTCTTCCACGACATCGCTAAGGGCCGCGGCGGGGATCACTCACAGCTCGGGGCACGGGCCGCCTACGAGTTTTGCATCCAGCACGGTCTCGGGGCTTACGATGCGCGTCTTGTCGCCTGGCTCGTCCTCCATCACTTGACGCTCTCGACCACTGCGCAACGCAAAGATATCTCCGATCCGGCCGTCATTACCGAACTGGCCCGCACCGTCGGCAATCAGGCCTACCTCGATGCGCTCTACCTACTGACGATTGCCGATATCCGCGCAACCAACCCGGCGCTATGGAACACGTGGCGCTCTGCTCTGCTCGATGAGCTCTACGTCCTAACCCGCCGAGCGATCCGCCGCGGCACCAGCAACCCGATCGGCAAGGATGAACTGATCCGCGATACCCAACGCGATGCGCGCCGCATCTTGCGCCAGCGCGGCCTGCTGCCGAAACAGATCCGCACGCTCTGGCAACACCTCCCTGACGACTACTTTCTGCGCCACAACGCCGAGGAGATCGCCTGGCACACGGAGGGCATGCTGGGCGCCCACATCGACGATATGCCGTTGGTGCTGGTCGACCGCAACACCGCCAGCGGCGGGATGCAGGTCTTTCTCTACGCCGAAGACCGCCCCGATCTCTTCGCCCACTGCGTCTCAGCGCTCGATCGGCTCGGGCTCGATATCTACGAGGCACGCATCATCACCACCGTGTGCGGCTACACCCTCGATAGCTACCTGGTCCTTGAGCGCCAGAGCAAAAACGCTACGAGTACGCTACATATCAGCGAACTTGCCAACACGCGCCGCCGCGACGAAATCCGCGCCAAGGTCCGTGCTGCCGCCTGCAGCGAGGGCCTTCCGCCGCTGCCGGTCACCCGCCAAGTACCCCGGCAACTGCGCCACTTTCAAACGGCAACCGAGATCGTCTTTAACGATGACCCCCTCAACGGCCGAACCATTGTCGAATTGACAACCGCCGATCGGCCCGGCCTGCTTGCACGTATCGGCGCTGCCTTCTCGCGCTGTGAGATCCGCGTAAAGAACGCGAAAATTGCTACCATGGGGGAGCGGGCCGAGGATATCTTCTTCATCACTGATACCGACGGCGCACCACTGCGGCGCCCAGAACAGTTTCGGTGCGTTCGCGATACGCTCACCGAACTCGTCGACGAGGAGCACGGAGTGACATGAACCGCGGGTTATCTCTTCTGCAGCCGTATCCGTTCGAGCGCATGGAACGCCTTAAGGCAGGCGGTCGCCCGGCGAGCAATAAAACGCACATCAATCTCGGCATCGGCGAGCCACAAGAGCCGGCACCGACGTTGATCAGCGAGGCCTTGCAGCAACACCTTGCCCTCGTCAGCCGCTACCCCCCAACCCGCGGCATTGAGGCGCTGCGGATAAGCATCAGTGCGTGGCTGCAGCGCCGCTTCGCGCTGCCGGCAACCGCTGTCGACCCGGAACGTCACGTATTGCCGGTCGCCGGCACACGCGAGGCGCTCTTTGCGATTGCCCAGACCGTGATCGGTCGCGGTCGGCCATTCGTCGCCATGCCCAATCCCTTCTACCAAATCTACGAGGGGGCGGCGCTGCTCAGCGGCGCCCGGCCGCTCTACTTGCCGCTCGATCCGGCCACCGGCCTGCCCGATCTCGATCTCCTCGAACCGCGCACCTGGAACCGCGTTCAACTCTTTTATGTCTGCTCACCAGCGAACCCGACCGGGGCCATCGCCAGCCCAGCGTATCAGCAGCGCATCCTTGAGCTCAGCGAGCACTACGGCTTCATCATTGCCGCCGATGAGTGCTACAGCGAGATCTATCGCGGCACTCCCGAAAGGGCGCCGAGGAGCTTCCTGAACGCCTGTCTCGATCACGGACACAGCGAATTTGAGCGCTGCCTCGTCTTCAATAGCCTCTCGAAACGCTCTAGCGTCCCCGGCTTGCGCTCTGGCTTCGTCGCTGGTGATCCTGGGCTCATCCACGCCTTTTTGCGCTATCGAACCTACCAAGGGTGTGCCCTGCCACTGTATGCCCAGGAAGCCAGCTGCGTCGCCTGGGACGATGAGGCGCACGTCGAGGCGGCCCGTGAGCGCTATAGCGCGCGCTGCGAGCAGACGAGCATGCGGCTCAGCGAGGTGCTTGAAGAAGCCGATGCACCGCCAGCGACCTTCTACCTGTGGCCGCGCACACCACTCGACGATCAAGAGTTTACCCGCCGGCTGTGGGAGGAAGAGAACGTCACGGTACTGCCCGGCAGCTTCCTCTCACGCCCCTTAGAGGGCGACAATCCCGGCGCCGCCCGAGTGCGCATCGCCCTGGTCGCCGAGTTAGAGGCGTGCCTAGAGGCGGCCGAACGCATCCGCCGCTTCGTCGAACGGCTGCACGGCCCCAGCGCCACGTAAAGTTCAGCTACGCAGCACGCCGTACTGCGCCCCCTCCACGGCACCGCCATAGCCGCAAACGGGCAAGCACCGGCGACTTGGAGCGACTTACTTGGATCGACTTAGAGCAGGCATAGGCGACGATCGCACCGACAGACCAGCAAAAGACCGTCATCATAAAGACCCTCAAAAGGTCAGGAAAAGATCAGGAGAACAAGCATGAGCGACGATATGAAAGCGGTGATCGAGCAGGCCTTTGAGCGGCGCCAAGAACTCGACCCGAACAACGCCCCAGCAGAGCTGCGTGAAGCGGTCACCGCGGCGCTGAACGAACTCGACACTGGTCGCGAACGTGTCGCCGAACCCACCGCCAACGGCTGGCAGGTCAATGAGTGGCTGAAAAAGGCAGTGCTACTCTCCTTTCGCCTCAACGACAACCAATTAATGCAGGGGGGGGTCTCGCGCTTTTTCGACAAGGTACCACTCAAGTTCAGCGACTGGGACGAAGCAGCGCTGCGCGAGTCGGGGGCTCGCATCGTGCCACCGGCCATGGCACGGCGCGGCAGCTATATCGGTCCCGGCGTCGTCCTGATGCCCTCCTACGTCAACATCGGCGCCTACGTCGATGCCGGCACCATGGTCGATACCTGGGCGACTGTCGGCTCGTGCGCACAGATCGGCAAGAACGTCCACCTCTCGGGGGGGGTCGGCATCGGCGGAGTGCTCGAACCGCTGCAAGCCAGCCCCACCATCATCGAGGATGAGTGCTTTATCGGCGCCCGCTCGGAAGTCGTCGAGGGGGTCATCGTCGGACGCGGCGCGGTGATTTCGATGGGGGTCTACATCGGCCAGAGCACCAAGATCTACGATCGCACCACCGGCGAGATCTCCTACGGACGCGTGCCCGCCGGAGCCGTGGTGGTCCCCGGCAACCTCCCCGCGAACGATGGCAGCCACAGCCTCTACTGTGCGGTGATCATCAAGTACGCCGATGAGCGCACCCGCGCCAAGGTCGGTATCAACGAACTGCTGCGGCCTTAGCCGGCCGCTGCTCTACGCCCGCGCCGCCGCGTCCGGACGCACTCCTAGGGTGCTCCCGCGGCGACGTGGCGCGCGGTGGCACACACCCGGGCGGCCTGGCCTTGCTCTGTCGGGTCCCGGCTATTTACGAGCGACGACGTACTCTTCGAGCTTTTCAAGGATCAGATGCTCGTAGGCCGCCTGGTCGACCCTGTTGATCTCGGGGATCCCCGACGGGCTGGTGATATTGACCTCGGTCACATACCCCCCGATCAGATCGATGCAGACCAACGGCGCACCCTGCTCGGCGCAGTAGGCACCGATTTGCTCACAGATCTTCCGCTCCTGTGTGGAAAGCTCGGTCGCCTCGAAGGCAGCCCCAAGGTGGATATTCGCCCGGAAGTCGCCAGGGATGGGCAAGCGATTCATCGCCCCGATAAGGGTCTCCCCGACCAGGTAGACTTTCTTATCGCCGCGTTCGACGGCGGGCAGAAAGGCCTGCAGGATAGCCAACTGCGTGCCTCCTTTGGTGCACTCACGCAGCGCCTGCAACGCCTGATCCCGGTCGGCGGCACGCCCCTTGGCCACCGCGTTGCCGTTGAACTCATTGCCGGGCTTGATCACCCACCAGCGCTCGCGGTCACGCTCCATCTCGGCAAAGAGGGTCTCGACATCGTAGCCGAAGCACGTCTCAGGGGTGGCTTCCGGCCAGCGCATGGTGACAGTCTTTTCGTTGATGTGGCGAAGCGCACTCGGTGCATTCACGACACAGGTGTTGGCGCAATCTAGGATGTAGGTCATCGCCAGATAACTCATATTGACTGGCGGATCGGGGCGCACCAGGACGACGTCGTACTCGGCCAGCGCCTCGAACTGCTCACTGCCCAGACTGCTGCGCAGGTCACCGGCGTCGGCGGCATCCCGGCGATAGGGGAAGCGGTGCGTATAGGCGTACGCCTGTCCATCACGCACCAGGAGCCGCGCCGGGAAGGTGATTGCGACCTCATCGCCGCGCTGGTTAGCCGCCGAGGCCAGCAGGAGGGAGGTATCCATCTCCGGTTTCAGACTCTCTAACGGGTCGATCACGATACAAATCTTCATTAGGCTCTCCGCAAGGAAACCCGCGATTTCAATCGCAGGGACACCGTTGCTTTGCACAATACGCCGTTTTGTTATATTATGTGCGCAATATACCATATAGTCATCATTTGAGCGCACTCCCACTTCAAATGCAGCGGCGTCGTCGCCTGCAGGCGGACAACCGCCGACAGCGAGAGCACCCCCTTTCATGAGCGCGACCCTTGAACTGGCTCAGGCACTCATTCGTCGCCCCTCCTTGACCCCCGCTGATGCCGGCTGCCAGACCCTGATCGCCGAGCGGCTGGCCAAGCTCGGTTTTACCATCGAGTGGCTTTCGCACGGCAAGGTCACCAACCTGTGGGCGCGGCGCGGCCGCACGCAGCCGCTCTTTTGCTTTCTCGGCCACACCGATGTCGTGCCGACCGGCTCGGAATCGGCCTGGCACTACCCGCCTTTTCAGCCGACTATCGTCGACGGCCTGCTTTACGGTCGGGGAGCGGCTGATATGAAAGGCAGCGTGGCCGCCTTCACCGTCGCCTTGGAGCGTTTCCTCTCACTCTATCCCGAGCCCGACGGCTCCTTAGCCGTGCTGTTAACCAGTGACGAAGAGGGGGAGGCCCGCGACGGTACGCGCTGGGTCGTCGACGTCTTACGCGAACGCGGTGAATCGATCGACTACTGCTTGGTCGGTGAGCCGAGCAGCTGCGAACACCTCGGCGATGAGATCAAAATCGGGCGCCGCGGCTCACTGACCGGGCGCCTGTGCATATACGGCGAACAAGGCCATGTCGCCTACCCCGATCGCGCCGACAACCCCATACACCGGGCAGCCCCCTTGCTCAACGACCTCATCAGCCGGCGCTGGGATGATGGCAACGAGTACTTCCCCCCCACCAGCTTACAGATCTCCAATATCCACGCTGGCACCAGCGCCGATAATGTGATTCCGGGCGCGCTGGAGCTGACGTTCAACCTGCGTTACTCGCCACTGCTCGACGAGCAACAGCTGCGGGAAGATATCGAAGCCCTTATCGCCAGCCACGATTTACGCTTTACCATCGCCTGGCACCACTCCGGCGCCCCCTTCCAAGCCGGTGAGGGCCCCCTACTCACCGCTCTTGAGGCGGCCATCACGACGCACACCGGTTGCCGCCCCCGGCGCTCAAGCAGCGGCGGCACTTCGGATGGGCGTTTCGTCGCACCGACGGGCACTCAGGTTGTTGAACTCGGGCCGCTCAACGCGACGATCCACAAGGTGAACGAGTGTGTCGCCGTTGCCGATCTCGAAGAACTAACCCTGATTTATCAAGAGACGCTTTGTCGCTTATTCACTGCGCAGCGCCCGAACGTTTGATCCAGCGGTGCCTTTGCGGTTAGATTCTTTCTTTTCAAGAAGGTTACAGGTAGACGGCGACGCTCCGATGGAAACCGAGCTTCATAGCGCCGCGCAACGGCGTCAAGCCCAGGCGCAAGCCCGCGGCCCAGCCGAAACTCGGGCTCACTCCCGGGCCGCCAGCAGCGGCGAGCGCCGCCACTATAGGCGCCCGCCGGAGCGCCCCTTTGCCCGTGCCGAACGCAGCCGGGTCACCATCCTTTTTGGCGGACTCACGGCGGCGCACGATCGGCTGATCGAGGCCGGCCTGCACGGGCTCGGCTATCGGGCTCAGCGCATTCCGGTGCCGAATAAGGCCGACTTTCACACCGGACGCGAATACTGTAACCCCGGCCAGTGCAACCCGGTGTACTACGTCGCCGGCTCGCTGATCAACTACCTAGAGCGACTCTGCATTGAGCAGGGAGTCCGTCGCGAGCAACTCGGCGCCGACTACCTCTTTGTAACCCCGGGCTCCTGCGGCCCCTGCCGTTTCGGCATGTACGAGGCGGAGTATCGGCGCGCCTTAGAGCGGGCCGGTTTCACCGACTTTCGGGTCATCGCCTTCGATAAGAAGGCAGGCGGCGAAGGTCACCGTGCTGGCGCCGTCGGCGACGGCCTGCAGTTCGATATTAAGCTCTATCTGACGTTGATCAACGCGATCTTGATCGGCGATCTCCTCAACGGCCTCTTCTACCGCCTGCGTCCCTACGCTGTCGATGCCGCGGCACTAGACGCAGTCCATGAGCGGTGCCTGCAGATTTGCGCCGAGCACCTGGCCGAGAAGCGCCACGATCCAATCCGCATCGGCGTGCTGGCGCGCGCGCTGCACCGCCTGACACCGTTGCCGCAAGCCGAGGACGTTGCACGCATCTTGGCTCAACTGCGCGATCCCGACTACGTCGCAGCCCTGCGTCGGTGCCGAGAGGCGATCGCTGAGCAGATCGAAGTCGACTGGAGCCGCGCGAAGCCGATCGTGCGTGTTACCGGCGAGTTTTGGGCGCAAACGACCGAGGGAGACGGTAATTTCCGCATGTTCCAGTTCCTTGAGGCAGAGGGGGCCGAGGTCCACGTCGAACCCGTCGCCACCTGGATCGACTACATGCGCCACACCCTGCACTGGCGGCTGAACGACCTGCGCATTATCAGCGAGGACGAAGCCCGCCTCGGCGAACGACTGCGGCCCTGGCTGTGGCTGCGCGCACGCACTCGCTACCTGCTCCGCGATCGTCTGCTGGGACTGTGTGGCTGGCTGCTGCACCGCGAGTTCCAGCGTCTCGGCCGTGCCATCGGCGGCCCGCTACCGGAGTTGACCGACCAGGAGACCCTGGAGCGCCTCGGCCACCCCTACTACCACGCCCGTATCACGGGCGGTGAAGGCCACCTGGAGGTAGCCAAGAACCTCTACGCTTATCAGCACGCGCTGGCGCACATGACGCTCTCACTCAAACCCTTCGGCTGTATGCCGTCGACCCAGTCCGACGGGGCACAGGCAGCCGTCCTAGCCGACTTCCCACAGATCAATTTTCTGCCGATCGAGACTGCCGGTGAGGGGGAGATTAACGCCTATTCCCGCGCGCAGATGGCATTAAGTGAGGCAAAGAGCGCCTGCCGCGGTGAGTTTAAACGCGCTCTGCAAGAGAGCGGCTGTTCGCTGACACAGATCCGCGCCTACGCGGCCGCACATCCGGAACTGCGCAGCCCCTTTTACGAGGTACCGCGGCGCGCCGGGGTCATCGGGCGTGCCGCGGCCTTCGTTTACCACGTCGGTGAGCGGATTCACCGTGACCCGGCCTGGAGCCCTGATCAAGCGCCTAGCGGTCACCAGGCGAACGCCCCCAGCGCTCGGGAGAGCAAGCCGGTCGGCGACGATCAAGCGGAGGCTCAGTAAGCGTTATGACAGCCGACGGCACAACGCCCCCCCCCTCACCGCTGATCATCGGCCTGGATGTCGGTTCGACGACGGTTAAAGCGATCGTCCTGGAACCGGCGAGCTGCGATGTCCTCTGGCAGGAGTACCGCCGCCACGAGACTCGCCAAGCCGAGACCGCGCGTAACTTTCTCGTCGCCATCGAAGAGGCCTTCCCTGAGCACGCTGCCCACGGCCAGCTCCACCTCTTTGTCACCGGCTCGGGCGGCGGCGGCTTAGCCGAGTGCCTAGGCGCCCGCTTCGTCCAAGAGGTTCACGCCGTCTCACTGGCCGTCGAAAGGCTCTTCCCTGACGTCGGCAGCGTCGTTGAGCTCGGTGGCCAGGATGCCAAGATCATCGTCTTTAAGGATCTTGGCGGGGGGACCAAAAAGAAGCTCCCGTCGATGAACGACAAGTGCGCCGGGGGCACCGGTGCGGTCATTGACAAGATCGCCGATAAGCTCAGCATCCCCGCCGCTGAACTTGGCGCGATGGGCTACACCGGGCGAACCATCCATCCGGTCGCCGGCAAGTGCGGCGTCTTTGCCGAGACCGACATCAACTCCCTGCAAAAACAGGGCGTCAGCGCCGAAGAGCTGATGGCTTCACTGTTTGAGTCGATCGTGCAGCAAAATCTCTCGGTGTTAACCCGGGGGCATACCCTGCGCCCCACGGTCCTGCTGCTCGGCGGTCCCAACACCTACATCCGCGGCTTGCAGGAGTGCTGGCGTCACCACATTACGCAGATATGGCGTGAGCGCGGGATCGAGATCGGCACCACGGCCACATCGGCCACTGCTCCGACCACGCCAGCGCCACAAACGCCCGAGGAGGCCGTCTTAGTCCCCGAGCGGGCGCAATACTTTGCCGCCTTAGGGGCGGCGGAGCTGGGCCGGCAGGAACTCGAAGATCAGCCTGGGGTGGCTCGCTACCCTGGGCGCAAGCAGCTCGACTGGTATATCGCTGAGGGACAACGCAGCGGTCGCAGTGCCCACCAAATCGCGCCCCTAGTTCGCAGTCACGACGACCTGACGACCTTCCTTGAGCGCTACCGCCCACCGCCGTGGCAACCGGCAGCGTTTCGCCCCGGTGAACGGGTGCGCGCCTTCATCGGCATCGACGCCGGTTCCACTTCGACCAAGGGGGTATTGCTCGGCGCCGATGCCGAGGTGGTCGCCAAGGCGTATCAACTCTCACAGGGCAACCCGATCGAAGATGCCATCGCCATCATTGCCGAACTTGAGGGGCAGATCAGCGCCCAAGGGGCGCGCCTTGAGATCATCGGCGTCGGGACCACCGGCTATGCCAAGGATATCATCCGCGACGTCGTGCAAGCCGATACCGCGCTCGTCGAGACCGTCGCCCACGCCCACGCCTGTCAGCACTTCTACCCCGGCACCGACGTCATCGTCGATGTCGGCGGGCAAGACATCAAGCTGATGTTTTTGAGAGAGGGCCGGGTGCGTGACTTTCGCCTCAACACCCAGTGTTCGGCCGGCAACGGCTACTTCCTCCAGGCGACCGCCCGCGCCTTTGGCTACGCGGTCGAGGAGTACGCCGATATCGCCTTTAGCGCCGATGCCATGCCGGATTTCAATCACGGCTGCGCGGTCTTTCTACAGTCGGATATCGTCGACTTCCAGCGCAAGGGGTGGCGAGCCAATGAGATCTTGGCCGGTCTGGCCGCCGTCCTGCCCAAAAACATCTGGCTCTACGTCGCCCAAATCGCCAACCCGGCCGAGCTCGGCGAGCGCTTCGTCTTGCAGGGAGGGACGCAGCGCAACCTGGCCGCGGTGAAGGCACAAGTCGACGATCTCAAACAGCGCTTCGAGCGTCTCGGCAGAACGTGCGACATCCAGGTCCACCGCCACTGCGGCGAATCCGGCGCCATCGGCGCCGCACTTGAGGCGCGCGTGCTCTTCGAGCAGGGGCGTCGCACTCGTTTCATCGGCTTGGAGCGCACCCGGCACATTCGCCACCGCACCATCCGCAACGAGCAGACTCGCTGCTACTTCTGTAAAAACCTCTGCCTGCGCACCTTTATCGACGTCGCCGCCGGAGCGGAACAACCCGCTGCAGAGCCACCACCACTGCCCCCGCTCTCGGCCCCGGGTACCGGAAATGACCAGGAGGGGCAACCCGGCACGGCACCCAAGACGCCGAAGATCCCCATTCCCGAGGGGTATCAGCGCTTGATCGTCGCTACCTGCGAGAAGGGCGAGGTCGAAGACGTCGCCGCCATGCGCCGCATCAAGGCGAACCTCGATGAGGTCGTCGAACGCAACCCAAACTTCCCCGAGATCGCCGCGCAGCGGCTCTTCCAAGCCCCGGTGGTCGAATCGGTCGCCGATCCGCAGCCGCGCGGCTTAATCGCCCTTCTCCGGCCACGCTACGCGGCGCGCCGCCGCCGCGCTCAGGCCGATCGAGGCGAGGTGCGCATCGGCATCCCGCGGGTGCTCAACCTCTACGCCTGCGCCCCCTTCTTCCTCGGCTTCTTTACCGCGCTCGGTGTCCCGGCGCGCAATATCGTCTTCTCCGACTACACCGATCAGGAGCTCTACCGCCGTGGGGCCACGCGCGGCAGTATCGACCCGTGCTTCCCCAGCAAGCTCGGCATCCCGCACGTTCACAATCTGCTCTACGGCAAACACAAGCGGCGCGCACTGACGCACATCTTCTTCCCGATGATTCACAGCCTGCCGAGCACCCTCGAAGGGGTGATGAGCTCGATGGCCTGCCCGACGGTGGTCGCCACCGCCGAGTCGACCCACGCTGCCTTTGTGCGCGAGGGCGACCTCTTTGCCGAACACGGGATCGATTTTAAGAAGACCTTGCTCAACCTCCACGACCCCCGCCTCGCTGCCCGACAGATGTTCGCCGACTGGGGGGAGACGCTCGGCTTGAGCGTAGAGGAGGCGTACCGGGCGACCCGGCAAGGGCTGCGGGCCATCGCCGCGGTCGAAGAGGAGCTGCGCCAGCGCCAACGCACTGCGCTCGATATGTTAGAGCGCGAGGGCCGCATCGGTATCGGCGTCCTCGGCCGCCCCTACCACAACGACCCCGGGATCAACCACGGCATCCTGGATGAGCTGCAACGCAAGGGCTATCCGATCTTTTGGCAAGATGCCCTGCCGGACGATCGCGACCTGCTCGATCGCCTCTTCGGCGGCGAGGTGCGCCGCGGCGAGGTGAGTTCCGCCCTGGCCATCGACGATGTCTGGAAGCACGACTTCTCGGAGCACTCCTCGCGGAAGCTGTGGGCAGCGAAGTTCATCGCCCGCCATCCCAACCTAGTCGCCGTCGAGCTCTCGAGCTTCAAGTGTGGTCACGATGCACCGATCTACGCCGTCATCGAGGAGATCATCGAGCGCTCCGGTACGCCCTACTTCTGTTTTAAGGATCTCGATGAGAATCGCCCGGCTGGCTCGATCCAGATTCGCACCGAGACGATCGACTACTTTCTGCAGCAACACGCCGACAAGCTCCGCCCGCGTGCACTGGCAGCCTGACGCCGACCCCATCGTTTGATTGCAGCCAGCCTATTGAGTTCGATCCTGGAGGGAGGCTGGGAGGCGATCGCCGAGCAAGCGGCGGGGCGCCTCACCGTTATCAATCAAAGAGAGGGCGCAGTGCTCAGCCCGAGTACATCGCGCATGTCGTAGCGCCCTGCCGGCTGCCCGACGACCCAGTGGGCAGCGCGCACCGCCCCGGCAGCAAAGGTGGTGCGGCTCGAGGCCTTATGGGTCAGCTCAAGGCGCTCGCCGTCACCGGCAAAGAGCACGGTGTGTTCGCCGACGATATCACCCGCTCGCAGTGTTGCAAAGCCGATCGTCTCATGCGCACGCACACCCGTATGGCCCTCACGGCCATAGACAGCACACTGCTTCAGATCACGCTCCAAGACCGCAGCGACGGCCTCCCCCAAGCGCAAGGCGGTGCCCGAGGGTGCATCGACCTTATGACGATGGTGCGCCTCGATGATCTCGATGTCGCTGTGCGAACCAATCGCCCGCGCGGCCTGCTCGACCAAGACGGTTAGCAGGGTCACGCCGGTCGAGTAGTTCGCTGCCTGCACCAGCGGCACCCGCTCGGCGAGTTCGGCGAGTGCCGCCTGCTCCGCCTCGCCCAAACCGGTCGTCCCGAGGACCAGCGGTGTCGCGTGAACACGACACGCCTCGGCCACCGCGCTGGTGGCCTGTGGCAATGAAAAATCAATCACCACGTCGGCGCGCGCGATCGCCGCCGCGACCTCGCTCTCGATCTCGACTTGCAGTGCACCGCACCCGGCAAGTTCACCGGCATCACGGCCACGAGCGTGCGGCGCCCGATCGACCGCGGCAACCAGCTCAGCGCGCTCATCCCCGGCGATCACCTCGATCAACATGCGCCCCATACGACCGCTAGCACCGACCACCGCAACCTGGAGCCGACTCATGAGCGCCACTCCTCGAAAAACTGCTTCGCCTTATCGAGCCACGATGAGGTCTGCGGCTGATGCTTACCGCCGGTGTTGCGCATGGTGCCACGAAACTCCTCAAGCAACTCTTTCTGCCGCTTGGTCAACTGCACCGGAGTCTCGACCTGGATGCGACAGAGCATATCGCCCTGCCGGTTGCCGCGCACCGGTTTGACCCCTTTGCCGCGCAACCGGAATATTTGTCCAGACTGCGTCCCGGAGGGAATGCGTAGACTCACGCGCCCCTCCAGCGTCGGCACTTCGACCTCGCCGCCGAGTGCCGCGCTGACGATATCGATCGGCACCTGACAGAAGAGATCGGCGCCGTCGCGCTCGAAAAACTCGTGCTCTTTAACCGCGATTTGGACATAGAGATCACCAGGCGGTCCACCCTTCTCGCCCGGCTCCCCCTCGCCGGAGAGACGAATCCGATCACCATTATCGACACCGGCGGGAATGCGCACGTTGAGGGTCTTACGATCCTCGACCCGACCACGGCCGCGACACTTCGGACAGGGGTCGGTGATCAACGAACCGCTGCCGTGACAGCGCGGACACGTCTGCTCCAGGGCGAAAAAGCCCTGCTGCACGCGCACCGCACCCTGCCCCTTACAGGTCGGACACGTCTGTGGCGCCCCCCCGCCGCGCGAACCGCTCCCCTTACAGGCGCCGCACTCAACATGCGTCGGGATCTGGATCTGCTCCTCGGTCCCGCGTACGGCCTCTTCGAGCGTCAGCTCTAGGGTGTAGCGCAGATCAGCGCCGCGATAGGCGCGTGCGCGCCCCCCGCGGACGCCTGCACCAAAGATATCGCCGAAGACATCGGAGAAGATATCTTGAAAGTCTTGTGGCGACGGCCCCCCGGGGCCGTACCCACGGCCGCCTGCCGACGGATCAACGCCGGCGTGGCCGAACTGATCGTAGGCCGCCCGCTTCTGTGCATCGGAGAGGATTTCATAGGCCTCTTTGGCCTCTTTAAAGCGCTCGGCAGCCTTCTCATCCCCCGGATTGCGATCAGGGTGATACTTCTGCGCCATGCGCCGATAGGCCTTTTTGATCTCGGCATCCGAGGCGTTCTTAGCCACCCCCAGTGCCTCATAGTAATCGCGCTTCGCCATAGGCTGCTCCGCGTTTGCCCACCCAACAACGAGAAAGGCGCAGGAGGATACTCCGCCCTGCGCCTCCGCTCAGACGACCCGTGTCGATTCACCGCAGCGCGGGACCGCGGGCCGGGCGTGGCGGTCTACCGTTTGCCCGCCTCATCGTCTTTGACCTCCTCAAACTCGGCGTCGACAACATCGTCGTCACCACCGCGCGAGCCGCTCTTCGAGCCGCCACTGCGCGGCGCCTCTGCACCCTCGGCGGCGGCGTCGGCACCATCGGCACCATCGGCTCCGGCAGCGCTAGCCGCCCCAGCGGCCGCCGACTGCTGGTACGCCTTCTCGGCGAGCTTGCCCGATTGTTCGGCCAAGGCTTGCGTCTTCTGCTCAATGGCCGTCTTGTCGTCACCCTCTTTAGCCTGCTCAAGCTCGCGGATCGCCGCCTCGACCTCTTCTTTCTCGGCGGCCTCAGCCTGCTCCCCGAGTTCTGCCAGCGCCTTGCGCGTCGCATGGATCATGCTATCGGCCTGGTTCCGCGCCTCGACCAACTCGCGCTGGCGTTGATCCTCTTCGGCGTACTGCTCAGCCTCCTTGACCATGCGCTCGATCTCATCATCACTAAGGCCCGATGAAGCCTTAATCTCGATACCGGTCTCCTTACCGGTCGCCTTATCCTTCGCCGAGACGTGCAGGATACCATTGGCGTCGATATCGAACGTCACCTCAATCTGCGGCACACCGCGCGGGGCGGGCGGGATGTCGGTCAGATCGAAGCGACCGAGCGACTTGTTGTCCTTGGACATCTCGCGCTCGCCCTGGAGCACATGCACCGTAACCGCGGTCTGGTTGTCCTCGGCAGTCGAGAAGGTCTGCTGGGCGCGGGTCGGAATCGTCGTGTTCTTCTCGATGAGCTTGGTCATGACACCGCCGAGCGTCTCAATGCCGAGCGAAAGCGGTGTGACATCGAGCAGCAGAACGTCTTTGACATCGCCCCCAAGCACCCCGGCCTGGACCGCGGCACCGACCGCAACGGCCTCGTCCGGGTTGACGTCACGGCGCGGCTCTTTGCCGAAGAACTCCTTGACCTTCTGTTGCACCTTCGGCATCCGTGTCTGCCCACCGACCAAGATCACCTCTTCGACCTCGGCAGCGGAGAGCCCCGCATCCTGCAGGGCGGTCTTGCACGGGGCCAAGGTGCGCTCGACCAGATCCTCGACCAACGATTCGAGCTTCGCCCGCGTCAATTTCAGCGCCAAGTGCTTCGGGCCGGCTTGATCGGCCGTGATGTAGGGCAGGTTGATCTCGGTCTGCTGACTTGAGGAGAGCTCGACCTTAGCCTTCTCGGCCGCCTCGCGCAGCCGCTGCATGGCGAGCGGATCGTTATTGAGCTCGATGCCCTGATCCTTCTTGAACTCGGCAACCAGGTAGTCGATGACGCGCTTATCGAAGTCCTCGCCACCGAGGAAGGTATCACCGCTCGTCGATAAGACCTCGAACTGCTTCTCACCATCGACCTCGGCAATCTCGATGATCGAGATATCGAACGTTCCCCCGCCGAGATCGTAGACCGCAACCTTCTTATCGCCACCCTCCTTATCGAGACCGTAGGCGAGCGCGGCCGCCGTCGGCTCATTGATGATGCGCTTAACCTCAAGCCCAGCGATACGCCCGGCGTCCTTAGTGGCCTGGCGCTGCGAATCGTTGAAGTAGGCCGGCACCGTGATGACCGCCTCGGTAACCTCCTCGCCGAGGTAGTCCTCCGCGGTGCTCTTCATGCGCTGCAGCGTGCGGGCCGAAACCTCCGGCGGGGCCATCTTTTTGCCCTGCACCTCGACCCACGCATCACCGTTGTCGGCCTTGACGATCTTATAGGGCATCTCCTTGATGTCACGCTGTACAACGTCCTCTTGGAAACGCCTGCCGATCAGGCGCTTCACAGCGTGAACGGTATTCTGCGGATTGGTCACCGACTGGCGCTTGGCCGGCGCCCCGGTCAGGATCTCGCCGTCGTCGGTGAAGGCTACGACCGAGGGCGTGGTGCGATCCCCCTCGGCGTTCTCGATCACGCGGGTCTTATTGCCCTCCATGACCGCAACGCACGAGTTGGTCGTGCCCAAATCGATGCCGATAATCTTACCCATAACTGGCTCCTACTGCTGATCTCTGTTCGTGACGGGTCTGCAATGCCTCTCTGCAGCCCTTAGTGCGGGGTCTTGCGGGCGATTTCAAGGGGTGATTTCAGGGGGCAACATTAGGCCGTCTCATCGACCGTGCCCCCGCTATGGCCGCCAGATGAATCATCGGCCCTCTTCGCCACCACGACCAAAGCCGGACGCAGCAACCGCTCCTCAAGCCGGTACCCCTTCTGCACGACGTGAAGCACTGTGTTGGGATCCTGCTCGCTGCTCGGCTGGGTAGCCATCGCCTCGTGGTATTCGGGATTAAAGCGCTCCCCTTGCGGGTCGATCGGCTCGATCTGGAAGCGCTCGAAGACCTGGGTCAGCAGCTTCAGGGTCAACTGCGTCCCTTCGAGCAGTTTCTCGCGATCGGCCTCCTGCTCCTCGGCCGCCTGCACCCCCATCTCCAGACTATCTTTGACCTGTAACAGATCGGCGGCAACCCGCTCTAAGCCTTGACGCCGTGCTTGAGCGACGTCTTTCTGTGCCCGCCGTTGGGTATTCTCGACCTCGGCGCGCAGGCGCAGGACTTGGTCACGGTGAGTATCGGCCTGATGACGCGCCTCAGTGAGCTCACTTTCGAGCTGTTCAATGCGCGCCCACAGCACCACCGGATCGTTCTCCAGGTCACTCACCGCGGTATCGGTACCGGCATGCGCTGACGCTTCTCGCTCACCATCGAACACCCTTGCAGCGTCCTGCTCATCACCAGGTGCAGCGGACGCCGGCTCGTGGCGCTCATCGGCCGCAGCGGTGGACGCCGCCGTCTCCGCACGCGCTCCAGTCGCCCCCGCAGAGGCTCCGTCAGACTCCGGGCCTAGCCACTCGCCCTCGGCAGCTCTCCCCGCTTTCTCGCTCGCCGACGCCGCCGCGTGCTCTTCTCGACTCGCCGGGTGCGCCGTCTCATGCTCTGCGTGCGTACGCCCCTCGGCTGCATGGTCTCGTTGCTTGTCGCTCATCGTCTGCTCCGCTGGCTTGAGCTGTTGTTCACATCACGCTACCAAAAACCACTGAAAACCACTGAACCGCATTAACAACGCGCCGCCCCCCCCCGGACCGGCCAGAGGGCCAGCCGAACGCCGTTCCGCTAGCGGCAAAAGCCGCTGCTCGTCCCTGCTTGGGGATTTAGCGCGACGAATTCAAGGCCGCCCCAAGCAAGCGGGCGGTCACATCGACAACAGGAATGATCCGATCATACGGCATGCGCGTCGGACCAATGACACCAAGCACTCCAGCTGGCTCGCCTTCGACAGCGTACCGGGCAGTCACCAAGGAGAGGCCGTCGAAGACCTCATACCCGGCCTCTTGGCCGATAAAGATCTGTACTCCCTCGGCCGAAGCACAGCGATCAAGCACGTGCAGGATATCCCGCTTCCGGGTGAAGGCCTCGAAGAGCCGGCGCAGCCGCTCAACATCGGAGAGTTCGGCAAGCTCCATCAGATTGGTCTGGCCGGCCATCACGTAGCCCTCAGCGTCGCGCTCCGGGGCGAAGGCCTTACCGCCAACCTCCGCCGCCGAGCGCATCAGGGCATCAATCCGGCGCCGATCGGCGTGCATCGCCGCCACTAGACGGTCACGCACCGTGGCAACCTCAAGACCAGCAAACTCGCTGTTCAGATAGTTAGCAATCTGCTGCAGCTCCGCTTCGCTGAGTTCGCGATCAGTCTGGATGACCCGATTCTGCACCTCGCGCTCGTTGATCACGAGGATGGCGAGCACACGCTGCCCGGAGAGGGGCAAAAACTCGATATGGCGCAACACTGCCCACTCGCGCCGTGGCAACGTCACCACCCCAGCCAAGTGAGTTAAGCGGGAGAGCAGATTCGAGGCCGAGTCGGCAAGCCCCTCACTGCCGACTTCACGATCACGACTCAAACGCCGCCGCAACCGCTCCACCGTCTCGCTCTCCATGGGCTGAACCTGCAGCAGGCAATCGACGTAGAAACGCAGCCCGCGTTCAGTCGGCACCCGCCCGGCTGAGGTGTGTGGCGAGGCCAGATAGCCCTGCTCTTCGAGATCGGCCATGACGTTGCGCACGGTCGCTGCACTGACCGGCACTCGCGCCTCACGCGCCAGAATCCGCGAACCGACCGGCTTGCCGTCACTGATGTAACGACGCACCAAGGCGCGCAGCAGAGTCCGCGCGCGTTCACTCAGCTCGGGCTCGTGCGGCGAGCTCATAAGCGTTCGGCATCAGCGTTCGGCATTCGACCAGAGTCGGCCCCAGAGTTCGGGCCTGCGTAGTGAGAGGTGCCGGGAATCTAGCAACCCCGCGCAGCGACGTCAACTGAGTGTGGTGATCGCGCCCGGCACCGCCGCAAGCGGTGCGCCCGTTCCTTGCGCCCAATGTGGTAGTGTTTGGCGCCATGAGCGAGCATCCCCCCCCTTTTCGGTCCATCGGCATCATCGGCAAACCCGGCGACCGTGCCGTCTTCGAGATCCTGGAACGGTTGCTGCCGATCTTACAGGCGCACAGCTGCCGCACCCGCATCGACGCCACAACAGTGGCAGCCGGAGGCTGCGCCGACCACCTGCGCGCGCCCCGCGCCGAGCTCCTGGAGCACAGCGATCTGGTGATCGCCATCGGCGGCGATGGCACCTTGATCCATGTGGCCCGGGCGCTTGCGGGCCACCCCAACGCTGCCTTGATGGGTATCAATCGGGGCCGCCTAGGGTTTCTCGTCGACGTGCACCCACAGCACCTGCATGAAATCAGCGACGTCTTGGCCGGTCGCTGCGTGATCGATGAGCGCCTGATCTTAACCGTCGAGGTGCGTCACCGCGATGGGCATATCAGCGGTCGCGCTGTCGCCGTCAACGAGGTCGTCATCCATCGCTGGAATACCGCCCGGATGATCGAGCTATCGACTTGGATCAACGATCAGCCGCTGAGCGAGCATCGCTCCGACGGTCTGATCGTAGCGACCCCGACCGGCTCGACCGCTTACGCCCTGGCGGGAGGAGGGCCGATTGTCCACCCCAACCTGCACGCCATGGTGCTGGTGCCGATCAGCCCACACTCACTCAGCAACCGTCCCCTGGTCATCGACAGTGCCAGTGAGGTCGAGATCCGCGTCCACCCCGAGTTTATCGAGCAGGTGCGGGTCAGCTGCGACAGTCAGCACGAACTGGCGCTCAGTGCTGAGAGCCGTATCCTCGTCCGGGCACACCCGAGCCCCTTGCGCATGGTCCACCCACCGGGTTATAGCTACTTCAATATACTCAGGGCGAAGCTCGGCTGGGGCACCCCGCCGAATCATCCGGAACGCGTCTAGCCGAGTTTCTGGCGGCCGAGTTTCTGGTCGATTTCCTGGGCGTGCAGGTCTGGGGCAGGGCCGGCTGCTCCGAAAACGTAAAACTGCCGCGCGGGCCTGGGCGCACAGGAACCAGTCAGAGCCAGCCCGACGGAACGGAGAGGCGCTGTGCTGCGAGAGATCCACATCCGCAATTTCGCCATCGTCGAGGCCCTCGACCTGGAACTCGGAGCGGCGATGAATGTGTTGACCGGCGAAACCGGAGCCGGCAAGTCGATCCTGCTCGATGCACTAGGGCTCTGCCTCGGCGATCGAGCCAGTGCCGAGACGATCCGTCCCGGTGCCAATAAGGCCGAGATCACCGCGCTCTTCTTGGTGCCACCCAATGCTCCTGCGGCCGTCTGGCTGCGTGACCACGATCTAAGCGAACACCACGCTGATACGCCACTGCCATCTACCGAGTCGCCCGCAGCAACAGAACCCTCCGCACCCCCCCCCGAGGCGCTTCATGAGGAGATCATCGTCCGCCGAGTCATCCACAGCAACAGTCGATCGCGCGGGTTTATTAATAGCACACCAGTCCCACTACAGATGCTGCGCACTCTCGGCGAGCACTTGATCGACATCCACGGCCAGCACGCCCACCAGTCGTTGCTTCGCCCGGCTGCACAGCGCGTGCTTCTCGATGCCTACGCCGAGACCGAGCCACAACGCTGCACCGTCGCCGATCTCTACGAGCAACTACGGACAATCGACAGCGAACTCGCCGAGTTAGTCACCGATGAGCACACCTACGAAGATCGTCTCGCCCTGCTCCAGCACCAGATCGCCGAACTCGCCGAAGCAGCCCCAACTCCCGAGGGTCTCCTCGAACTGGAGCGTGAGCATCAGCGTCTAGCACACGCCGATGAACTGATCGGCATCGCCCACACCCACCTGGAGGCGCTCTACGATGCCGATTACTCAGCACAGGCCGCCCTCGGGCGGGCGCAGCGCGAACTCAGCGAATACGAGCAGCTCGCTGCGGCACTGCACCAGGCACGCGAGCTCTTCGACGGCGCCCTCGCCCACCTCGAAGAGGGCTGCCAGGTGTTGCGCGGTTTCACCGATTCCCTCGAAAGCGACCCGCAGCAGCTCGCCGCCATCGAGCAGCGGATCGGCCTACTGCGCGACCTTGCCCGCAAACACCGTGTAGAGACCGCCGAGCTGCCCGCGACCCTAGAGCGGCTACAGGCCGAGCTCGCGCGCCTAGAGAACGCCGAGACCCGCATCGCTGCACTGCGCAGTGAACGCGAACGCCTTGAGAGTGACTATCGCGGCGCCGCTCACCAGCTCTCGCAGCAGCGCAGCAAGGCCGCCGTCGCACTCGTCAGCGCCGTCGAAGCGCTCCTCGGCGAACTCGGCATGGCCGGAACAGAAGTACGGATCGCCGTTACCCATCAAGCCGAGGCGACGCCGACCCCCCACGGCCTTGATCGGGTCGAGTTGCAGGTGCGCACCAACCCCGGACAGCCGCTCGCCCCACTGAGCCGGATCGCCTCCGGAGGCGAGCTCTCGCGCCTCGGCCTCGCCCTACAGGTTGCTACCGTCGCCCGTGCCGATAGCGCACCTACGCTCGTCTTTGACGAGGCTGACAGCGGCATCGGCGGCGCTGTCGCCGAGGTCGTTGGCCGCTTGCTGCACACCCTCGGCGAGCGCTATCAAGTGCTCTGCGTAACCCACCTGCCGCAAGTTGCCGCACAGGCGAGCACCCACTTCCACGTCGCCAAAGAGCAGTCGGCCGAGACCACTCGAGCGCGCGTCAGCGCGCTCGATCAAACGGCGCGCATCGAGGAGATCGCTCGCATGCTCGGCGGCCTACAGATCGGTGCCGACGAGCGCGCCGCCGCCCGCAAGCTGCTCGGCGGATACAGCGCCGCGGCCCCACGCAAGAGACCGCGAGGGACCAACAAGCGCCCGTAGAGCCGAGCGCCTGTAAGGCCGGCCTAGGGGCGGGCCACAAGCCGAGGTCAACTCGGGGCACGCTCGCAGCGGCTCGCTTCGCGCACGCTCTCCTCCTCGGCCTCCAGACACGCAGCGCAGAGCCCATAGAGCACCAAAGAGTGTCCCGTCATGCGGAAATCACAGCCCGAAGCGTTCTCGCGCTGACGCCGCTCAATAGTCTCATCGACGAACTCCTCCACTCGACCACACTGCGTACAGACGATATGATCGTGGTGGCTCATGTCGTTCAGCTCAAAGACCGAGTGACTCCCTTGAAAGTTATGGCGCACCACAATCCCCGCCGTTTCAAACTGCGTCAGCACGCGGTAGACCGTCGCCAGCCCGATGTCGTCCCCGGCATCGAGCAAAGAGCGGTACACCTCTTCGGCCGAGACGTGGCGTTGCCCACTGCGCTCAAGCACTTCCAAGATCTTCATCCGGGGTAAGGTGACCTTGAGCCCGGCTTTGCGTAATCCTGTTGCGTCCACGGCGCCCCCTTCATTCGTCTACCGTAACCAACCCCCACTAGGCTAACATGCTCACGATGAACAATACAGCCAGATGCAGTTTATTATTGTTTCAAGCTTTTGCCATCTCCACGGCGCTCCCCCTCAGTGGCTGTGCAGGCGGCTTCCCGTTTGCACAATCGCTGGAGATTGAGCAGGGCAACCGGCTCGAACGCGCCGACATCGACCGTATCAGCCCCGGCATGAGCACGGCGCAAGTGCGAAGCATCCTTGGCGAACCGCTCCTAGAGCACCCCTTTGCCCCGGAGCGCTGGGACTACCTCTATGAGCATAGCGGCACTCCAGATCGAGCCGATGAGGTGCCGCGCCAGCGCTTCACGCTCTTCTTTGAGCAAGGGCGGGTCGCCGCCATCGAGGATAAGTGGTCGCAGGAATAGCCACGGGCACGCCCACTACGCCCCTATCCTGCCACCCTTCTGCCGCCCTACCCCTTCGCGTCGGCGGCCCGCCGGCGCCGTGCCGCCTTCGGATCGACTTGTAGGGGGCGGTAGATTTCGACCCGATCGCCGTTGTGAAGCGGCGTCTCGGGGCGCTCGATCTGCCCAAAGACACCAACGGCCTGCTGCGTAAGATCGATCTCCGAGTGGCGCTCTAAGATCCCCGAGGCGGCAATCGCATCAGCCACCGTTGCACCGGCCGGCAACTCGACCGCAATCACACTCTGTTGCGCCGGCAGAGCGTAGGCCACTTCAACACAAATCACCGTCTCAACAGCGGAATCAGAGAACATCGCGCTCACCGTAGACCTCCCGGGCCCGCTCAACAAAGGCATCGACGAGCCGGTTAGCCACCTGCGTAAAGAGCTTACCAAAGGCAAACTCCACCAAACGGCTCGCGAACTCGAAGTCCATATCCAGCGTGACCTTGGCCGCCCCGTCACCAAGATCGTAGAAACGCCAGTGCCCCCTCAGGTGCTTGAACGGTCCCTCGACCAGCTCAATATCAATATAGGCACCACGCTCATGTTCATTCGCCGTCACCAGCGACTTCTCCACCCCCCCTTTGGCGAAGGTGATGCGCGCCCGCGTCGTCGTCTCGCTCGTTGCCAAGATCTCGCACGCTTTGCACCAAGGCACAAACTCCGGATAGCGGGCGATATCGTTGACCAGATCGTAGATCTCTGCAGCACTGTACGGCACCAGTGCGGTACGGCTTATCGTTGGCATAAAGCGCTCCACTGGCCTCCAAAGCACCTATTCTCGCGGTCGCGCCCGATGGCAGCAACCAC
>NZ_NRRN01000024.1:0-40000 GCF_016583625.1 Halorhodospira abdelmalekii
GTATTGGGTGGGTCATCGGTTGGGACATAAGGTAGCCGGCACGCTGCTGTTCCTGATCGGCGGCGTGTTGCTGTTGTCGCTGTCGCAGCCGCCGTCCGCGATCGCCGCAGAGCCAACGCCGGTCCATGAGATTGCCGGGCAGGGGGCAGCGGCTGCGCGCTTGCCCCGGCAAGGGACCGAAGTGAGCGTCGAGGGGGTCGTTACGGCGGTTTTTTTTGGGTCTCAGGACGGCGCCGATCGAGAGGGGGCGCAGGGGCGTGAGCGCAGCGACGGGCGCGCCAACGCCGGCAGCCGCGATCGCGGACTGAACGGCTTTTTTATCCAGGGCCGCGAGCGCGCCCCGGACGGTAAGCCCTCCGGCCTCTTTGTCTACGCCCCGCAGCTGAGTGAGGCGCAGCGGGCACGTCTTGAGCCGGGGCGTCTTGTTACCCTGCAGGGGCAAGTCGGACGTTTTCGCGGCCGTCCCCAACTCGAATGGATCGAAGCGCTCGAGGTCGGTGCGGAACACCCGATCGATACCTACACGCTGCAGTGGCCGGCGGCGCAGCCGGAGCGCTACGAGGGGGTCCACGTCCAGGTCGAGCCGGCGCACGGCTCGCACTTCGTGGTCAGTGGCACCTATCAGCTAGCGACCCACGGCACCTTGAAGCTGACCCCGCAGCGGCGCGCCTTTCGCCCGACCAACTTCTGGCCGCAGAGCGGCCCGGCCGATCCCGCCCTTGCCGACGCCCGGCTGCTGCTCGACGACGGCAGCTACGCCTGGGGTCCCGATCCAATTCCCTACCTCGATGAAGAGGGTACGCGACGCGTCGGCAGCGGTGTGGAGCCGCTGACCGGCGTGCTGACCTACGCCTTTGAGCAGTGGCGGCTGCATCCGACCGCATCACCGCAGTTTACGCCGCGCAATCCGCGCCCCGAGGCGTTGCCGGAGCCGGCCTCGGAGGCGGTGCGCATCGCCGCCTTCAACGTCGAGAACTACTTTTTGACCCTAGGGCAGCGGGGCGCCGACTCGGCCGCAGCGCTCTCCCGGCAGCGCGCTAAACTCCTCGCCGCGGCCGAGATGTTGAAGGCCGATCTGCTGGTGCTGGTGGAGATGGAGAACGACCCAGCGGCCCCCGAGGACTTTATCGCCCACCTAGCGCGTGCAACCGAGCAGCCGTGGCGGCTGGTGCGCGGGGGCGAGAGCGGCAGCGATGCGATCAAGGTGGCGATGGCCTATCGCAGCGATCGCCTTGAGCTGTTAGCCGAGCCGGTCCGCGATGCCCGCCCGGTACACCACCGACCGCCGCTGCTCGCCTGGTTCCGCCCGCGCGACGGTGGGCCGCCCTTCGGTGTGGCTGGGATCCACTTCAAGGCGAAGGTCGGCTGCCCCGAGCGCGGCGATATCGATCGCGGTCAAGGCTGCTGGAATCTCCGTCGCACCGAGCAGGCCGAAGCGCTCGCCGAGTTCATCGCACAGTGGCGTGAGCGCGGTGCGGTCGCTGGCCCGGTCTTGATCACCGGCGATCTGAACGCCTACGGCGCCGAGGATCCGGTGCGCGCGCTGCGTGCCGCCGGCAAGATCGATCTGGTGGCCGCGCATGTGGCTTGGCCGCAGCGCTATACCTACGTCTTTCGCGGCGAGTCGGGCTATCTCGATCACGCCCTGGCACCGCAGCGCCTCGCCGAGCAGGTCTGCGCCGTCCATTTGCTGCCGATCAACGCCGATGAGCCGCGCTTTCTCGAGTTCGACGATGGTGGGCCGCAGGGGCGGCACCTCAATCAGAACGCCTTTCGCTCCTCCGATCACGACCCGCTCGCGGTCGACCTCTGCCTGAGCGCGGAGCGGTGAGGCTGACGGTGCCCGGAACGGTGAAGCGGACGGTGCACGGGGCGGAGAAGCGGAGGGTCGGCTTCGCGGCAGTGAGCCGAGAGGTCAACAAGGAGGCCATTTCCCTGTATGGTACGCGCCATGGATCATGACGCCCTCGCTCGTGCCCTCGCTGGCCTACCGCAGCAGCTCGCCGCCCTCGATGGGGTGGTGGCGCGGCAGCGTGAGGCGGCGTGGTTGGTGTATCGCGACGAGCTTAACCGCCGCGTTGCCGGTTTGATCGGGCGCTTAGAGCGCGCCGATGAGCCGCTTTTGGTGGTGCTCGC
Source organism: Halorhodospira abdelmalekii (assembly GCF_016583625.1). Classification (GTDB taxonomy): domain Bacteria; phylum Pseudomonadota; class Gammaproteobacteria; order Nitrococcales; family Halorhodospiraceae; genus Halorhodospira; species Halorhodospira abdelmalekii. Next base: position 2,137 of record NZ_NRRN01000024.1, read on the forward strand.
CGGCGGCACTGGGGCCGGCAAGTCGACCCTGGCGAATACCTTAGCCGGTGCGGCGGTGGCGGTGACCAGTGCCCGCCGGCCGACGACCTCGCAGCCGACGGCCATCGGTCGCAGCGCCGATCTCGAAGCGGTGCTGCGCCGTGGGGTGTTGGCCGAGCGAAAGGGCGAGGCGGCGTTCCCCGTGCAGGCGGCGCCGGTCGAAGAGATCCCGGCCGGATTGGTGCTCGTCGATGCCCCCGATGTCGATAGCGTCGAGACCGCCAACCGCGACACCGCTGAGCGCCTGTTAGAGGTCGCCGACGTCTGGCTGTGGTTGGCGACGGCCCGTACCTACGCCGATGAGGCCGGTATGGTCTACCTGCGCCGCGCCGCACGCCTCGATGCCGCTACGGTCGTGGTGGTGACGCAGATCAGCGCCGCCGAGGCCGAAGAGATCGTCCCCGATCTCGAAGATAAGCTGCATGAGGCCGGCCACCGGCAGCTCGAAATCCACGTCATCCCGCGGGTCGAGCCGCACCATCAGCAACTGCCGGCAACGGCGGTTGCCGGTTTGCTCGAGCGGATCCGCGGTCTTGCCCCGCTTGAGCAGCGGACCGCACTGCGCTGGCAGACCGTCTGCGGCGGTGTACGGGCGCTTCCCGGTGAGCTCGATGAGCTGCTGACGGCGCTGGCCGACGATCAGGCGCGGGTGCAGCAGCTCGACGAGACGCTTGAGCAGGTCTACGGCGCGGTGCCTGAGCGGCTGCTCGAGCAGCTGCAGGAGGCCGCCCCGCTGCGCCAAGAGGTGTTGCGCCGCTGGAGCGAATTGGTCGGCGAGGGCTGGCTGCAGCGCCAGCTCAGCAGTGCCGCCGAGTTCTTTCCGCGCCGCCTCTTCGCTCGCTTGCCGCTCTTTGGCCGCCGCGGCGAGACGCTGCGCGAGGAGGCGACGGCGCACGCCCGACAGAGTGTTGCGGAGCTCATCGCGCAGGTGCTGGAGCAGGCGGCGAGCGAGAGCGAGGCGCGCTGGCGGGAGTTGCCCGGCGGGCGGGCGGTGCTCGATGCGCTCGGCTCGCCCCGCAGCGCCGGCGAGGTGGCGCAAGCGGATGCTGCCGAGGCGCTGGTGGCCGCCTGGGAGCAGCAGGTCGCTGAGCACGTGGCGACGATCGGGCAGCGCAAGTTGAGCCGCGCGCGGCGGGCGACGACGGGGATCAACGCGACGGTGACGAGTGCCGCCGTGGTCCTCTTTACGTTAAGTGGTGGACTGACGCTGGGGGAGGTGGCCTTGACGGCGGCCGGTTCGACGACCACGCATACGGTCTTATCGCGCATCCTTGGCGAGCGCAACGTCAATCAGTTGATCGTTGATATCCGCGAAGATCTGCGCACGCGGGTCGCCGAGCAGGCGGCGCACGATGCAGCGCGCTATCAGCAGCGCTTGCAAGCGGCAGCGCCGAGCGCGGAGCAGTCCGCGGCGCTGCGCGCTTACCGCGATCGACTCGGTGAGCTGGCGTCATGACGGGGGCGGGTGGCGTGCAGTTGGCAAGCGTCACTGTGCTGGCCTCCGGCGGGTCTGGAGGGCCTAGTGGGTCAGGAGGGAGTGGTGGAGGTGCGCGGGGTGCTGGGGCGACCGCGCCTGTGCGCATGGTGAGCCCCACGCATCGTCTCCCGGAGCTGGCCGATCTCGAGACGCTGGCGGTCCTCGGCGAGGGGCGGCTTGAGACGGCCCACCTAGAGCAGCTGCACGCGCTGCTGGAGCGGGCCGAGCAGCGTTTGGCCCGTTCGCAAGCGCACACCGTGATCGCCTTAGCCGGGGGGACCGGCAGCGGCAAGTCGTCGTTGCTCAACGCGCTGCTGGGTGAGACGTGCTCTAAGCCCGGGGTGCGGCGGCCGACGACCGATCACGCCGTTGCCGTCGTCATCGGCGATGAGCAGTCGGTCGAGACGGCTCAACCGCTACTCGATTGGCTGCAGGTCTTCGACCGTCATGCGCTGCCGGCCGCCGGTCTCCGCGCCGATTTAGAGGGGGCGATCTTTCTCGATCTGCCCGATATCGACTCCCTAGTCACTGCTCACTGGGAGAGCGCCGATCGGCTGATCGATCGCTGCGATCTGCTGCTCTGGGTCTTCGATCCGCTGAAGTACGCCCACGCCGTAGCCCACCGCGACTACTTCGTGCAGCTGGCCCACCACGCCGAGATCCTGCTGGTGGCACTCAACCACGCCGATCAACTCGCTGTCGCCGATCAACAGACGTGTCAGGCGCACTTGCAGCAGCTGCTCACCGAGCACGGCCTCGGTGCAGCACAGCTGCGACTGACCTCAGCGGCCGATGGCCTCGGCATCGCACCGCTGCGTGATGCGCTCGCCCGCGAGGTCGCGAGTCGACAAGCGCCGCTGCAGCGGCTGACCGCCGACATCACCAGCGTGCGCGAGCAGATCGCCGCGACGCTGCCGGCGGCCGAAGACCTGTTCCTCGATGAAGAGGCCGTTGTCAGTGCGGCGCGGCAGGCGGTCGGGCTCCACGATCTGCTTGCGAGTGCCGCTGAGCGCTATCAGCAGCTCGGTCAGACGGCGGTGCGCTCGCCGACGCTGCGCCTGCTCGGCCGTGGGCTGCAGCGCACTTGGCAACGGCTGTGGCCGGGTCGCTCGGCGCAGCAGCACAGCGCCACGGCGGCAGCGGCCGATGGCCTGGGCAGTAGTCAAGGCGATCAGCAGACGCGAGGCGCGGGTGCGCAGCGCAGCGCTCAGGCTCCGGCCGCTGGGGCCAGTGGATCAGCGCGGCGTGCCCACGTTCAGAGTGGCGCTGCCCCCGCTGCCCCACGCGTCGCCGAGGCGCCGTTGCAGTGGGGGCTAAGTGAGGCGATCGACGCGACTGCACAGCGGCTACCGGGCCCGGCAGCACAGCGGCTGCGCCGGGTCGCCCGACAGTCGGCCGATCCGCTGGCCCGAGCGCTGCGCCGAAGTTTGGCCGAACTGCCGATCACGCCGCGTCCGCGCGGGTGGTGGCGGGGGCTCTCAGCGCTGCGTGCGCTGGCGGAAGGGGCCGCACTGCTCGGTCTGGGTTGGCTCATCGCCCGCTCTATCGGCGAGTGGCTGGTGCTGCCGCCGCTGCCGGTGCCGATGGTGGCTGGTGAACTCGGTTGGCCGCCGGTGTTGCTCTTCGGCGGCATCACCCTGAGCATGGTGCTCGGCTGGGCGGCGCGCCCGGGCTTGCGACGCGGAGGGCGGCGCCATCAGCTGCGCATCGAGCGCGAATTAAAGGTGCAGCTGCAGCGGGCCAGTGCCGAGGGGTTGCTGCTGCTGCAAGAGGAGCTTGAGCAGTGCCAGCGGTTGGCCCGACAGGTCGAGCACTCTCGGTGACCGGACCGGGTTGTCGTCGAGCGCTTTTCCCGGGAACGCCGACGTCCTCGTCGGCAGGTACAAGAAGAATGCCGGCGGGGACGCCGGCGCTCCCAGGAGGTGGCCGCTGCCCTCCGTTCCGTGGCGGGCTTGTGGACCAAGGAGTGATCAAGGCCAATCAAGGCCACAGACAGCCAAAGACATTACGCAAGCGAGGTCGATATGATTGTACGTCATCTACATGAAATCAAAGGTTCTGAGCGCGAAGTCGAGACCGATCAGTTCATCAGCCGGCGCTTTATCCTAAAGAGCGACGGCATGGGCTTTTCCTTCCACGAGACGATCATCAAGGCCGGCACCGATATGTTTATCTGGTACGCCAACCACTTTGAGTCGGTCTACTGTATTGAGGGTAAGGGCGAGATCGAGGTCGTCGGCGGTGAGACCTACCCCATCGAGCCGGGGATGCTTTACGGCCTCGATGGCCACGAGAAGCACTATCTGCGCGCCGAGCAGGATCTGCGGCTGATGTGCGTCTTCAACCCGCCGCTGACCGGGCGTGAGGTCCACGATGAGCACGGGACGTACCCGATTCTTTAGGCTGAATCCTTAGGATCAGGTGGCGCCGCAATGGAGGAGCGTTACCCAGAGGTTAGACTGGCGGGGTAATCGCCAGCACGCGCTTGGCGGTTGCGCCTGGCTCCTCACGGGCAAGCCGTGGCACTAGGTAGCCGGGCAGGCGGGCAGCGAGGGCGCCGGCTAGTGCCTGGGCGCGTCTCTCCTCGACCTGAAAGTGGGCGGCGCCGATGATCGGGTCGAGGAGGTGAAGGTAGTAGGGGAGGGCGCCGCAGGTGAAGAGCCGTTCGGAGAGCTCGGTTAAGCTCTCGACATCGTCGTTGACGTCGTGCAGGAGCACCGCCTGATTGAGCAGTACGGCGCTGACGCTGCGCAGCTCGCTGAGGGCGTCGGCAACCTCGCTGTCGATCTCGCGGGCGTGGTTGGTGTGCACCACCGTGACGATCTGCAGCCGGCTGTTTGCAAGTTGCGCGAGCAGTGGTGGCGTGACCCGCTGCGGCAGGGCGATCGGCACCCGGGTGTGGAGGCGCAGCCGTTCGATCGAGGCGATCGCCTCAAGGCCGCTGAGCAGGTCGGCGAAGCGGGCATCATCAAGCAGCAACGGATCACCGCCGCTGAGGATGATCTCAGCCGGTACGGGGCGGCCTGCAGCCTCAAGGCCATGTAGTTCGGTGAGCGCTCGGCGCCACGATCCGCTCTCGTGGTAGGGGTAGCAGCGACGGAAGCAGTAACGACAGTGGATGGCGCAGGCGCCGGTTGTGAGGAGCAGGGCGCGATTGTGGTACTTATGCAGCAGCGCATTCGGCTGCCGTGGCCGTCTGCTGTGGTGGGAGCCGCGGTGAGCGGCCGGATGTTCGGCGAGGGGGTCGGCGACGAACCCCGGTGGCTGCGGCAGCGACTCTGCAACGCTCGGCCAGATTTGGCGCAGCAGTGGGTCGTGCGGGTTGCCCGGTTCGATCCGCCGCAAGTAGGGCTCCGGCACCCGCAGTGGGAAGGCACGCTGGGCCTCACCGCTCCCGGCCAGCCAATCATCCGGCAGTTCTAGGCGTGAGGCCAACTCCGCCGGATCGCGCAGGCTGCTGCGGAGCAGCGTGCGCCACTCCGGTTCCGTAGCGTCACTCGCCGCAGAACCCACGTCCGCTCTCACACTCGACCCTACGCTCACTCTCACGCGCAAGCGACCACAGGGACGAGTCGCCCAGTATTGATCCCAGTATTGATCCCAGGATTGAACTCACCCCCCCCGGAGTTAGCTTCGATTCTTCTCACCCTCATAGCGCTCGTTGCTATAGCCGGTCACCATCGAACGCAGATAGGCGTACCACGGCGTACCGGTGGTCGAGGCAAGATAGATGTGGATGATCAAAAAGACCAGCAGGGCGAGCGCTGCGGCGACGTGGACCGCTGCCGGAGCGGAGAGTGGCAGCCACTGGTTGATCCAGGTATCGCGCCATAGGTTATAGGTGAGCAGGAGCAGACCCGAGAGCCACAGTGCTGGGGCGATCGCCGCCTTAAAGGCGAAGTAGGCGAGGCGCTGCAACGGGTTGTGTTTGCTCGCGGCGGTCTTGGCAGAGGGCTTCGACTCGCCGGAGAAGATCCCGTAGGCGTAGTAGGCGAGCATCGGCAATAGCCCGGTGCCGGTCGGCATATAGTTGCGCCACTCACCGGTGGTGACGTGCCAGAAGATCGCGAAGGCCCAGAGCGCGATCAGCAGCCCCGCCAACACGATGTGGGTGTTGAAGGCGTACTCGAAGCCGAGCAGCTGATAGAGCCCGTTCATCTCCAGCCCGCTGAGCAGCAGCCCGAAGATGAGCGCGCTCTGGGCCCAGTGCCAGAAGATCTCGAAGGGTGAAAAGATGCGTGCTTGTTTCACGACGTCTCCCTTCCCGAGGTGCCCGAGGTCCCCGATGACTGATTCGCCGAGCCTGTCGAGCCCGAGGGGTTGGCCTCTGCCGCGCGCTCGCCGGTAGTCGTTGCAGCCGCTGCCCGCCGTCGGTAGAGCAGGTAGCGGATGGCGCCGTGGCCAAGCACCGCGATCAGGGCGATGAGAACCGCTGACCAGCCGATCTGTTCTATCCGCGGATGGCGATCGTGGCCCGGCACATAGAGGCCCGGTAGCCCAGCCATGCGTCCGTCACGTTCGTGGCACGCCTGACAGGCCAAGCTCTCATCGGCCGGGGCGACCATGTGGGCGACCGGCCAGTGCATCAGGCTGTCGACGAAGCCGTACTCGCCGCTAAAATCGGCCTCGGTCTGACCGATCTTTTGCGCCTCCTGCATGCCGGCGGTCAAGGCGCGTGGCCAGTCGTAGCCGCGCCAGTAGGCGTCGTCATCGCTGCCGAAGAGCTTGGCGGTTAACAGCGTGTTGTGCTCCTTATCGTAAGGTTGCCGGCCCTTAAGCGTGGTGAAGGGCCAGATCTGCGCGCGTGGCTGATCAGGGCCGCCCTGCGGCTCGTTGATCATCACCACGTCGTCCGGGTCGATCTCGTCGGTCAGCAGGGTGTAGCGCATATTGCCGTCAAACCAGCGATACTCCGGGGCGTAGTCCTCGCGCCAGGCGAAGCGCCCCTTCATGCCGTCGTAGACGATCCGCCCATCCTCCTTTTCGATCAGCGGGCGGCCCTCATCATCCATGCGGCCGGACTCGGACCAGTCCCAGAGTGTCTTGGTCGCCCGGCCGCCGCGGGCCACTTCGGGGATGTGGCACGTCTCGCAAGCGATAAAGTCGCTGTGCTGGTTGAGTCGGTCGTGGAGCAGCTGATCGTGCGGGCGGCGTCCGTGACACGCGACACAGGCCGGTTTGTGCGCCGGATCGGCGGCCACCGGACGTTCATCTTCGGGGAGTGTGAGCTGATAGCGACTACCGAGCTGGATATGGCCAGTAAACTCGTGACAGGTCGCGCAGGTAAAGCCGGCGCCGTCGGCCGCCATGTGGACATCGAGCGAGCGCGGTGGATCGATCAGCGAGCTATCGAGATCGCCGTGCTTGACGGCATCGCCGCCGCCGCCCTCGAAGTGGCAGGAGCCGCACGTCTCGATGCTGCTCGGGCCGATATTTTGGGCGACTTCGGCCAGATCGGGGGCCTTGAAGAGGGTGCCGCGGAACTCGGTGTCCTCGTAGGGTGGATGGCCAGCGCCGGTTGGAAACTTGACATAGGTGCCGGTGGTGTCGTGACAGACGAGGCAGTCGACACGCTCCTCGGCGCTGAAGTCGAACTCGGCGTCCTCCCAGCCGTAGCCGGTGTGGCACTCACTGCAGCGCTGGTAGTTGCCGGCGATACCGAAGCAGAGGTTATTGATGACATGGCGCTTACCGAGCACTTGTCCCGTCTCGCGCTGCTCCAGCTCGTAGTGCCAGTGGATACTGGAGTGGATCTGCTTAGCGGCTTCGGTGTGGCACTCCAGACACGCTTCGGTCACTTCGGTGGCGTCGGCAAAGGGTCCGGAGAGCTGCTCGAAGCGGCTGTGATCGGCGGTCGAGGCCAGCCGCGGTGATGGCTGTAGCGGGCTGTTTGCCAGTGCCAGTGCGGGCGCTGCCAAACTGAGGGTGAGCCCCAGCGCGCCGAGTAGCCAGCGCGGATTGATGCGCATGCCGATTTACGCTCCAACGGTCGATACCCCCCTTTCTCGAAGCTGCCAGCCCCCTCCGCCGCTGCAGTGTGCTGCGGAGAGGGGCTAGCGCAATCTGTTTACGCAATCGGGCAGGCGGCGCAACACTGCGCGCAGGCACCATGCGCGAAATCAATTAAGGGAGGTAAAAAAACATAAGAAATTACATATCCAGCGAGCCTATAGACCCCTCCGCTGCGCTGTCAACAGTGAGATCGGCCTCTGTAACCTTGTTGTCATCTCGTTTTAATGTTAACGCGCCGCTCCGCTGCCGCTAAGACGAGCGGCGTTGCGCTCGGCAAAGTCGACGAAGCCGGTCAGGGTGGAGTGCTCGCCGCCGGCGCGCGGCAGCTCACAGGAGAAGGTCGCCCCGGCGCCCGGCTCGCTCTCGACCCAGATACGCCCCCAGTGTGCATCGGTGATCAGGCGGCAGATGGCTAACCCCAGGCCGCTGCCCTTCGGCTTGCCGGCCTGCAGATCGGAGACTTGGTGGAATTTATCGAAGATCCGCTGCTGATCCTCCGCACTGATGCCGGGGCCGTTGTCGGTGACCGCAAGCCGGACGGTGTCGCCGTGGCCGTCGCCAACCCGCAGCTCGATCTCGCCGTAGTCGGGCTCGGTAAATTTCGAGGCGTTGGAGAGCAGATTAATCACCAGCTGCATCAGTCGGTCGGGGTCGCCCTTAACGGCTGTCTGCTCGCTCTCGATCACCACCTCGAGCCGAGTGTTGCGGTCAGTGAAGAGTTGCTGTGTGGCCTCGGCCGCCTCGCGGGCCAAACGCCCGAGGTCGACCTCCTCCAGCTGCCACTCTGACGATCCACTCTCGATCTTTGATAGATCAAGCACTTGGTTGATGAGTCGGGTCAGTCGCTCGCTCTCGCGGACCACCACCTCGAGGAATTCGCGCCGCTGCCCGGTGTCCATCTCCGGGTTATTGAGCAGGATCTCGCCGAAGGCGCGGATCGAGGTCAGCGGCGTGCGCAGCTCGTGGCTCACCATCGAGACGAACTCATCTTTGAGCTGGTCGACCTCTTTAAGGCGCTCGTTGGCATCGCGTAGCTCGCGGGTTGCCTTCTCCAGTTGCCACGACTTCTGCTCCAAACGGCGCGAATACTCGATCGCTCGCGAAGTGGCATCAAGGATCTCCATTACCCCTTCATACGAGAGCGCTTCGCCTTTGACGATTGAGGAGACCATTACGCGCGCCGAGGCGGCACCGATCGAGCCGGCTAGCAGCCGCTCGATGTGGTGGACGAGCTCGGGGTGGGCCTGTTCGGTCTCGCTGAGGCGCCGTCCGCGGTACTCGCCGTGCTCATGCACAATGGCACTCGCCCGCTCGTAGCCGAGAAAGCGGGCGAGCAGGTTTTGCAGGTCGCCGACCGTGGCACTCCCTTGCCAAAAGCGCGCATCGCGCTCGGAGCGCAGAAAGACATCGACGAAGAGCGCCGCCTGAATACGTTCGATGTCGGTCTGCTGCGGGCGCAGCAGGGAGAGCCCGATGAGCAGCGAGAGGTTCACCAGCATCGACCAGAAGAAGGCGTGTGCGATGGGGTCGAAGTCGCCGAGGCCGAACAAGGCGTGCGGATGGAGCCACTCGATACCGAAGGGGCCGTCTGCAAGCAGCACCAACCCGAAATGGCCCAGGACTCCGGCCTCAGCGAGCGACGGCAGCAGCAGCGTATAGAGCCAAATCAGAAAGCCGCCGCAAAGACCGGCGAGGGCCCCGCGCCGACACGCTCCCTTCCAGAAGAGCCCCAGCAGCACCGGCGGGGCGAACTGCGCCACGGCGACGAAGGCAATCAAACCGATCGAGACGAGGGCGAAGAGATCGGCGATCAGGAGGTAGTAGAGGTAGCCGAGCGCCAAGATGGCGCAGATGACAACGCGACGGATGGTGACGACCAAACGCGCTAGATCGCCGCGCTGCTCGCTGCTAAAGCGGCGCAGGCGCAGCAGCGCCGGGACGACGATGTCGTTGCTGATCATGATGGCGACGGCGATCGTTGCGACGATGGCCATCCCGGTCGCGGCCGAAAAGCCGCCGATGTAGACCAGCAGGCCGAGTGCGTTTTGATCGTGCGCCAGCGGCAGCGCTAAGACGTAGGTATCCGCCGGGACCCAATCGCCGAAGTAGATCATGCCGGCTAGGGCGATCGGCAGCACAAAGAGGTTGATCACGAGCAGATAGAGCGGGAAGAGCCACGAGGCGGTGCGGATGTGCGCCTCGTCGACGTTCTCGACCACACTGACTTGCCACTGCCGGGGGAGAAAGAGGATCGCCAGGGCGGAGAGGGCCAGCATCGCGATCCACGAGCCGTAGCCGCCGGGTAACGAGGTCAGCAGTTCGAGTTCCTGGATGCGCGGGTCGGCGGCTGCTTGCCGAAAGAGCTCGAAGGGGCCAGAGAACAAGATAAAGGTGACAAAGATGCCGATGGCCAAAAAGGCGACCAGCTTAACGATCGACTCGAAGGCCACAGCGACAACCATCCCCTCGAGGCGTTCGGTGGCATCGATATGGCGGGTGCCGAAGAGGATCGTAAAGAGAGCGAGCAGAACGACGACGTAGAGGGCCTTATCCTCCAGCAGCCACCAGCCGCTGCCATCGAGTTGCGTCTGGGGAAAATTCAGCAGGACATCGAAGCTAGAGGAGACCGCCTGCAACTGCAGAGCAATGTAGGGCGTCGTGCCGAACAGGGCGATGATCGCTGCAAGCGCACCGAGTTGCATGCTCTTGCCGTAGCGCGCGGCGATAAAGTCGGCGACCGAGGTCAGTCGATAGAGCTTGCTGATGCGCACGATCTTACGCAGGACGACCCACCACAGGAGCGCCATCAAAGTCGGGCCGAGGTAGATGGTAAGGAAGGCTAGACCCGACTCGGTCGCTAGGCCAACGCTGCCGTAAAAGGTCCAGGCGGTGCAGTAGACCGCAATCGATAGCGTATAGACGTAGGGGTTGTTGACTAGGGAGTGGCCGCGATCGCCGAGCTTATCGGCGGTATAGGCGATCGCAAAGAGCAGCGCGACGTAGAGCGAGGAGGCCAGGACCACAACCCACGGCGCTAACACGGACCTAGCCTCTTGACTCAGGCGGGGCGGTGGGGCCGCGCTGACGGCTGCGCCGGCGCTGCAGCAGGGCCACGACGCCGATCAGCCCGCCCCAGACCGTGAATAAGTAGCAAAAGAGCACCGGCAGGCCAAAGAGGTGACCGTCGACGGCAAAGAGATCGAGCAGCGGGTAGTTGAGCAGCACGGCACCGAGCACCGCCAGGGCCAGCAGCCGCTCGCCGGTGCCGCTCACTGCCAGCGCCCCCGCGGACTACTCCCCGAGGTGGCGGCGCACCACATCGACGACCTCTTGGGTGGCGAAGGGCTTGGTGATGTAGTCATCGGCTCCCATTGCTAAGCCCTTTTCGCGCTCGACCTCGCGCCCCTTGGCCGTGAGCATGATCACCGGCAGATGGGACCACTCCGGGGTTTGGCGAATCTGTTGGCAGACTTCGTAGCCGTCACGGCGCGGCATCATGACATCGAGCAGGACGAGATCGGGCAGGTGCTCGCGCAGGGCTGCCAGTGCCTGCTCGCCGTCCTCTGCGGTGCGTACCGTGTAGCCGCTCTGACGCATCAAAAACTGCAACGAGAGGACGATGTTCGCCTCATCGTCGACGATCAGGATCTCCCGGCTCATTTAGAAGTTCCTCGCTGCTGTTGATTTCGCTCCCGCAGCATGACGACCACCAAGCGGATGTTGTAGGCGAGTCCGGTAGCCAGCGTCATCCCCGCCAGGCCGATGAAGCTGTGCATCATCCACAGCTCGCCGGTGAAGTAGGCCCCCCAGAGCAGCGCGAGACTGACGACGCCCAACGGTACGCCGAGCCACATGATCCGCCGCAGCCAAAGATCTTCGGGCAGCCGGCTCCGCCCGTTGCCGTTGTTAGCGTTACCGTTATTCGGGTCGCCGCTGCGCCGGTCCTCGGCATGAGAGTCGTTGGATTTTCTCACGGAACCTCCAAAATGATCATTCCAGCCTGCATAATAGGCAGCCGACAGGGCGGAGTTCAACGCGACAAATTGAAAAAACTGTTTCGATAAGAGAAGCAAATAATAACGATAAGCGCCTGGGCGGGGTGGGCAAGTCTCTTGTCGCCCGCAGCGGAGCCCAGCGGTGCGATAGCGGGAGGAGATCGATGCAGACGAGGACGTTTGTCAGCGTGCTCTGTTTCACGGTCACGCTGGTGCTAGTCAGCATCGTCTGGGTGGCGATCTACGGCGTTGCACCGCTCGCCGGCGACGAGCCGGACAATCGTGCGGCTCTGGCTACTGCCGCGGTGCTGGCGGTCAGTGTGACTCTGGCCCTGGCGTGGTTTGCCCTCGAGCGCTACGTGATGCGCCCGCAGCGGCGCTTGGCACGCGGAGCGCGGGCGGTGGCCGAGTCGCAGCGCAGCGGCGGACAAGAGCTGAACGTGCGCGGTGGGCACGCCTTAGGCGACTTGATCGAGGCGGTGCAGACGCTCGGTGAGGCGCTTTTGCGCAGCCGCGGTGAGGTCGCAGCGGCGACCCAGTCGGCGACCGCCGAGCTCGATGAGCAGAAGGCGTGGCTGGAGACGATCCTACAGGGGCTCAGCGAGGGGGTGCTGGTCTGCAATCGGCAGCACCGGCTGCTGCTCTACAACCGGGCCGCGCTCCAGATTCTCGGCCATCCGGATACGGTCGGCCTCGGCCGCCCGGTGCTGGAGTTGGTCTCGGGGGCGGCGCTGCGGCACACCTTGATGCGCTTGGAGCATCGCTACGAGAGCGGCGTCAGTGCGCCGGGCGATCTCTCTGCGCCCTTTGTCTGCAGTCGCGCCAACGCGCAAGGTCTCTTCCACGGCCGAATGGCCCTGATCGGTGACGGTCGCGGGCAGATCAGCGGCTATCTGGTTACTCTCGAAGATATCTCCAAACGCTCGGAGCGCATGGCGCAGCGCGAAGCCGTCTACCGCGCCCTGAGTCGCGAGCTGCGCGGCGTCGTCGGCAACTTGCGGGCGGCTGCCGAGGCGGTCGCCGGCCACCCCGATATGAGCCGCGAGGAGCGTGCCGCCTTCGATCAGGTCTTGCGTGATGAGAGCGCCCGTCTAAGTACGCGCATCGATGAGCTGGCCGATCGCTTAGCCCCAGTCGACGGCGGCAGTTGGCCGTTGGCCGATGTCTACTTAGCCGACTTGGTCCGCTGTCTTGAGGAGCGGCTGGCTGCGGGTCAGCCTGAGCTGCATGTGCGCCTGGTTGGTCAGCCGTTGTGGCTCTATGGCGATAGCTTGACCCTGCTGCAAGTCCTTGAGCACCTGATTCGGCGCGTACATGAACAGACCGGGGTAGTTGACTTTGTAATTGAGGCGCTGCTCGGCGATCGCTACGTCTACGTCGATCTGCGTTGGCCGGGGGAGGTGGTGGCAGCACAGCAGCTCAACGCCTGGTTGGAGGAGCCGCTCTACTGTAGCGAGGAGACGGTAACCGGGCAGCGGCTCGCCGATGCCTTAGAGCGCCACGGCTGTGAGCCGTGGAGCCACGCTGCGCAGCGTGACGGCGAGGCGCTGCTGCGCTTGCCGCTGCCGGCCCCAGAGCGGCCGCAGTTCCACGCCGCCGACACTCCGCCGTTGCCGGCGCGTCCCGAGTTTTACGACTTTAAGCTTCTGCATGAGCCGGCTGCCGACGAGGCGTTGGCGCAGCGACCGTTGAGTCAGTTGCGTTGTGTCGTCTTCGACTGTGAGATGACCGGCCTGCAGCCCGATGCCGGCGATGAGATCATCTCCATCGCCGGGGTGCGGGTGGTGAATGGCCGGGTGCTGACCGGCGAGAACTTTAACCGCCTGATTGACCCGCAGCGGCCCATTCCCGCAAGCTCGGTGCGTTTTCACGGGTTGACCGATGAAGATGTGCAAGGACAGCCGACCGCCGATCAAGTCTTGCCGGAGTTTCATCAATTTGTTGGCGATAGTGTCTTGATCGCGCACAATGCAGCCTTCGATATGAAGTTTCTCGCCGCGAAGGAGGGTGCGACCGGGGTGCGTTTCGATAATCCCGTGCTCGATACGCTGCTGCTCTCGGCGCTGCTCGATGGCGAGGAGGAGGATCACTCGTTGGATACCCTGTGCCAGCGTTACGCGCTGACGGTGTCGGGTCGGCACACTGCGCTCGGTGACACCTTGGCCACGGCAGAGCTCTTCGTGCGACTGATCGAACGACTCGAGGCGCGTGGTTATCGGACCTTCGGTGAGGTGACTAAAGCCTCGCGGATGGCGGCGGAGTTGCGTCACCGAGCGGCGGTCGTCGGCGCTCAGGGGACGAATGAGCACGGTTTTTCCTAAACTTATGAGTGAAAAAAAACACCAAGAGGCACCCGCGGCCGTGGATGCCGAGTCAATGGCCGACGCGGCCGAATTCGATCTTGCCGAAGGTGGCGAGGCGGGGGATCTGCAGCGCTGGGGCGGTGATACCTCGCTCGATGTCCCGATCGGCGAGCACCTGAGGCACGAACCGGTCACTTGCTTGGCCGATGCAACGATCCGCTCCGCACTGCAGGCGATGGATCAGGAGCGCATCGGCAGCATCGTGGTGGTCGATGAGCGCTTTGCTCCGGTTGGGGTCTTTACCCACAACGACTTGCTGCGCCGGGTGGCGCTGCCCGAGGTCGACCTGGAGACTTCAATCGCCTCCGTTATGACACCTGATCCGGTCGGCATGGGTCCGAGTGCCTTCGCCTTCGAGGCGGCGATGCTGATGGCGGCCCACGGTATTCACCATATCTGTGTGGTCGAGGATGGGGTGCTGCGTGGCGTGGTCTCGGAGCGAGATCTCTTCTCGTTGCAGCGGGTTGGGCTGGTCAATCTGACCCGGACCATCCGACGCGCGCGCTCCCTTGCCGCCCTGACTCCGCTGCAAGAGGATATCCGCGGGTTGGTGGGGCAGATGATCGCGCAAGGGGTCAAGGTGGCGCAGATCCTACAGATCATCACCCTGCTCAACGACCACATCGTCGAACAGGTCATCGCGCTCTGTCTGGAGGAGGCCGACGAAGCAGAAGCGTTGGCCGGAATTCGCTTTACTTGGATCGCCTTCGGCAGTGAGGGGCGCCGCGAGCAGACCCTGCGTACCGATCAAGACAACGGCATCCTTTTTGAAGTGCCGGAGGGTATGAGTGCCGATGAGGTGCGCGCTCTGCTGCTGCCGATGGCGCGGCGGATCAATCAGGCGCTGGCCGACTGCGGCTATCTGCTCTGTCCGGGCAACATCATGGCGGGCAACCCGGAGTGCTGTTTGAGTTTCAGCGAGTGGCAGCAGCGGTTTCTCCGCTGGATCGATCAAGGCACCCCGGAGCACTTGCTCAACGCTGCGATCTTCTTCGATTTCCGCGCCATCAGCGGCCCCGAGGCCGGGGTTGAGGCGCTGCGCGAGTGGTTGCTCCAGCGCACCGCGCAGAACAGCCGGTTCCGCCGCCAGATGGCCGCTAATGCGCTGCGCAATCGGCCGCCGCTCGGCTGGCTGCGCGATTTTGTGACGCAGAGTTGGCGCGGTGGCCGCAACACCCTCGATCTCAAGCTCAATGGGGTGACCCCCTTTACCGATGCAGCACGCATCTTCGCGGTGGCCTACGGCTTGAGCGGCACGAATACCTTGGAGCGGTTGGAGCAGGCGGTTCGGGCGGGGCGATTAGACGCAGGGGAGGTCGAGGCCTGGCGCATCGCCTACGAGTACATTCAGAATATGAGAATTCGCAAACAGCATGAGCAGATCCTCGCCGGTAGCGAGCCGGACAACCGGGTCTCGCCGGATGGTTTTAATGAGCTCGATCGCCGGATCCTCAAGGAGGTCTTTCGCGAGACGCGCAAGCTACAGAGCAAGCTGGCCAGCGACTATCAGCTTTAGCTTATTGGTTGAATAACGTTTTGCCCAGTTGTCGGCGGTAGCATCAATCGGCACAGTAGCAGCGCCCGACCGGGTGCAGCAGCCGGACCGCGGACGGGGAGGCTCAAGAGGCTCAAAAGGCCGGATGGAGGCAACGAAGAGAACGATAAGCGGAGGGAGCCGCCGGTGTTGAATTTGCCTAATTCTTGTCTGAGGAGGAAAACAGATGTCTGATCATCACCAGAGTCAGGAGGGCCACGGGAGCCAGGATGCGTCCCCAGGCACCCCGCCGCAGCATGGAGGGGCGACGGGCTCGCAGCACCAACAGGGAGCCGCCGGCTCGCCTGCTCCGGGTCCAGCCCCGGATGACTTTAGCGAGAGCGCACGTCGGGAGTATTGGAAGAAGAACCTGACGGTCATCGGGGTCTGCATGGGGATCTGGGCCTTCGTTTCGCTGGGACTGGGTGTCCTCTTGGGGCCAACGCTCAATGAACTCGGCTCGATCGGCGGTTACCCCCTGGGCTTCTTCTTCGCCCAGCAAGGGTCGATCTACGTCTTCCTGGCGTTGATCTTCTTCTACGCCTGGTACATGAACCGCCTCGATCGCCAATTTGGCGTCGAAGAAGATTGATCGGGAGGAAGCCGTATTATGGATGGACAACAGATTATGAACCTCAGCGTGGTAGGTCTGACCTTCGCGCTGTATATCGGTATCGCCATCTGGGCTCGCACCGGGAGCACCTCGGAGTTCTACGTCGCCGGTAAGGGCGTGCACCCGGTCGCCAATGGTATGGCGACCGCGGCCGACTGGATGTCGGCTGCAAGCTTCATCTCGATGGCCGGTTTGATCGCCTTTTTGGGCTACTCGGGTGGTGCCTACTTGATGGGGTGGACCGGCGGCTACGTGCTGATGGCCCTGCTGCTGGCGCCTTACTTGCGTAAGTTTGGCAAGTTTACGGTGCCCGAGTTCATCGGCGATCGCTTCTACTCGAAGACGGCACGGGTAGTCGCCGTGGTGTCGCTGTTGGTGATCTCTATTACCTACGTCATCGGGCAGATGCGCGGCGTCGGGATCGCCTTCTCGAACATCCTCGAGGTGCCGCTGGAGGTCGGTCTGATCTCCGGTATGGCGGTGGTCTTCATCTACTGCGTCTTCGGCGGGATGAAGGGCATCACCTACACCCAGATCGCCCAGTACGTAGTGATGATCTTCGCCTACACGGTGCCGGCGATCTTTATCTCTTTGACCATCACCGGGATTCCGATTCCGCAGTTCGGCCTGGGTGGCAGCATCGACGTCGCCGGGGAGTCGATCCACCTGATCCAAGCACTCGATAAGACGCTCGTCGAGATCGGTTTTGCCCCGTACAGTGAGTTGGCGAACATGAGCATGCTGAATATGTTCATGCTGACCCTGTCGCTGATGATCGGTACCGCTGGTCTGCCGCACGTCATCGTTCGCTTCTTTACCGTGCCGCGGATGCGTGATGCGCGCCGCTCTGCGGGTTGGGCGCTCGTCTTCATCGCCATCCTCTACACCACCGCACCGGCGGTCGGTGCCATGGCGACCTGGAATCTGCTCAATACCGTCATCGACGATCCGACCGAGATCTGGGATAACCGCGAGCGCCTGGCAGAGCCGGATGCGTGGATGGCGTACGATGAGCAGCCGGGCTGGATGGCGCACTGGGGGCAGACGGGCCTGCTCGGTCTGAACGACCACAATGAAGATGGCCATCTGCAGTACTACAACCCCAACGATGAGGAGATGGCAGCCTTTGCCGAAGAGCACGGCTGGCAGGGCTCGGAGCTCACCGTTGACCGTGACATCATCGTGCTCGCCAACCCGCAGATTGCCGGTCTGCACCCGATCGTTGTCGCCTTGGTGGCGGCCGGTGGTATCGCAGCGGCCCTCTCGACCGCGGCAGGCTTGCTGCTGGCGATCTCTTCGGCGATCTCCCACGACCTGCTCAAGGGCGTGATGATGCCGCGGATCAGCGAGAAGCAGGAGATGTTGGCCGCACGGCTCAGTATGGCAGCAGCCATCCTGCTTGCCGGTTACCTTGGCTTGAATCCACCCGGATTCGCAGCGGAGGTGGTCGCGCTGGCGTTCGGTTTGGCGGCCGCAAGCCTCTTCCCGACGCTGATGATGGGTGTCTTCATGCGTAGGATGAACAAGGAGGGTGCGATCGCCGGTATGCTCGCCGGTCTGCTGAGCACGCTGCTCTACATCTTCATCTATAAGGGCTTCTTCTTCTTCCCGGAGACTGCGCTCTTCCCGGATCAGGAAGCCTACTGGCTCTTCGGCCTGAATCCGACGAGCTTTGGTGCGGTCGGCGCGGTGTTTAACTTTATCGTCGCCTACATCGTCATGAAGCTCACGGCGCCGCCGCCGAAGGAGATCAGGGAGCTCGTTGAGAGCATCCGCACGCCGAAGGCCGGCTAAACGGACCCGGTCTAGCTCGGTGTAATGTCGAGCGGTGTGTGATGTTGTAGCTGAGTGGGCAGGCCCTGCGGGGCCTGTCCCTCTTTTGGTTGTCTCTCTCTCTTTGGTTTCACCCCTCCTCTACGACATCTCTCTCCTAATCGCTGTCGCCTTCCCGACACGCAGCCCCGATTTGTTGCAGTGCCGCCTAAACGGGGTCATCACTGGGGCGTTTCTACTCCGATGTCTGCTTCCCGACACCTGATGGAGACCTGATCAGGCGGTCGATGGGCCTGCGCGCCGCCCGCAGACGATCCCGAACACCTCTCGCATTTTTCTTTATCTTTTTGATTGTTAATGAAAAGATTTCTTTTTTGGGGTTTTGAAAGGAGTGAGCCCAAGAGGGTTGGCATGTCCATTGCAAGCATAGACGGCGAGGGCCTATGCAGGCGAACCAATCCGACTACCTCAGTGGAGGCAACACACATGAGACAGGCAGCGATCTACGGTAAAGGCGGTATCGGTAAATCGACCACCACGCAGAACCTCGTCGCCGGACTGGCCGAGATGGGCAAGAAGATCATGATTGTCGGCTGCGATCCGAAGGCCGATTCCACCCGGTTGATTCTCCATGCGAAGTCGCAGAGCACGGTGATGCACTTGGCCGCCGAGGCCGGTAGCGTCGAGGACTTGGAGCTTGAGGACGTCATGCAGGTCGGCTACGGCGATGTCCGCTGCGTCGAGTCGGGCGGCCCGGAGCCGGGGGTCGGCTGTGCCGGACGCGGCGTCATCACCGCGATCAACTTCCTTGAGGAGGAGGGGGCGTACGAAGAGGAGCTCGACTACGTCTTCTACGACGTCCTCGGCGACGTCGTCTGCGGCGGTTTCGCGATGCCGATTCGTGAGAACAAGGCACAAGAGATCTACATCGTCGTCTCGGGCGAGATGATGGCGATGTACGCCGCCAACAACATCTCTAAGGGCATTGTGAAGTACGCCAGCTCCGGTTCGGTGCGGTTGGCTGGCCTGATCTGTAACTCGCGTAATACTGACCGCGAGGATGAGTTGATCATCGCGCTAGCCGAACGTCTCGGCACCCAGATGGTCGGGTTTATCCCGCGCGATAACGTCGTGCAGCACGCCGAGATTCGGCGCATGACGGTCATCGAGTACAACCCAAGTTGCAAACAGGCCGATGTCTATCGAAAGCTCGCACGCAATATCGACGAAAACAAGATGATGGTGGTGCCGACTCCGCTTGAGATGGACGATCTCGAAGATCTCCTGATGGAGTTCGGGATCCTTGAGGATGTGGATGAGAGCATCGTCGGGAAGAAGGCGGACGAGAGCGCATCGGCGTAAGCCGCTGCAACGATGAGCGGCAGAGAGAGAAGGAGAGCCGATCCATGTCGAGTATGAACCGAGCGGAGTCCGAGGCCCTGATCGAAGAGGTCCTTGAGGTCTATCCGGAGCAGGCACGCGCCGACCGGGCCAAGCACCTTACGGTCAACGACCCGAGCCTGGAGGATGCCAGCAAGTGTATGACCTCCAACCGCAAATCGCAGCCCGGGGTGATGACTCAGCGTGGCTGCGCCTACGCCGGCTCGCGCGGGGTGGTGTGGGGGCCGGTCAAGGATATGATCCACCTGTCACACGGCCCGGTCGGCTGTGGGCAGTACTCCCGCGCCGGGCGACGCAACTACTACGCCGGCGTGAGTGGCGCCGACTCCTTTTGCACGATGAATTTTACCTCCGATTTCCAGGAGAAAGACGTCGTCTTCGGCGGCGATAAAAAGCTGCAAAAGATCGTCGACGAGATTGAGATGCTCTTTCCGCTGAATAAGGGCACAACGGTGCAGTCGGAGTGTCCCATCGGACTGATCGGCGACGATATCGGGGCGGTCGCGCGCGATGCGAGTGCGCGCGTCGGTAAGGCGGTGCTCGCGGTCAGTTGCGAGGGCTTTCGCGGGGTGTCGCAGTCGCTGGGTCACCACATCGCTAACGACGTCATTCGCGACCACGTCCTAACTAAACGCTACGACGAAAAGCCCGAGGCGGGGCCGTACGATGTCGCCATCATCGGTGACTACAACATCGGCGGCGATCTTTGGTCGTCGCGCATCCTGCTCGAAGAGATGGGGCTGAATGTCGTCGCCCAGTGGTCGGGTGACGGCACCTTGGCCGAGATGGAGGAGACGCCGCGGGTGCAGCTCAATCTGCTGCACTGCTACCGCTCCATGAACTACATCAGCGAGTTTATGGAGGAGAAGTTCGGGATTCCTTACATGGAGTACAACTTCTTCGGGCCAACCAAGATCGACGAGAGTCTGCGGGCGATCGCAGCGCGCTTCGACGCCACCATCCAGGAGAAGGCCGAGCAAGTGATCGCCAAGTATCGGCCGATCATGGATCAGGTGATCGCGAAGTATCGCCCCCGCCTGGAGGGTAAGCGGGTGATGCTCTACGTCGGTGGCCTGCGCCCGCGTCACGTCATCGGGGCGTATGAGGATCTGGGCATGGAGGTCATCGGTGCGGGCTACGAGTTTGCCCACAACGACGACTACGACCGCACCTTCAAAGAGCTCGGCGACGGCGCGCTCATCTACGACGATGCCACCGCCTATGAACTCGAGACGTTTGCCAAGCGCTTGAAACCGGACCTGATCGGGGGTGGTGTCAAGGAGAAGTACGTCTTCCAGAAGATGGGGATCCCGTTGCGGCAGATGCACTCCTGGGACTACTCCGGGCCGTATCACGGGTACGACGGCTTTGCCATCTTTGCCCGCGATATGGATATGGCCTTGAACAATCCGTGCTGGGGTGCGCTCACCCCGCCCTGGAAGCGCGCTCAAGCGTAAGGAGAGGATGCGATGAACCAGGATGCCGAAACCATTAAGCCGTGTTATCCGCTCTTTCAGGATGACGACTATCAGGAGATGCTGACCCGCAAGCGGAGTCAGTACGAAGAGGGCCACGACAGCGAAAAGGTCGAGCAGATTTTTCGTTGGACGACGACCGAGGAGTACAAGGAGCTGAACTTCTCGCGCGAGGCCCTGACGATCGATCCGGCCAAGGCGTGTCAGCCGCTCGGCTCGGTGCTCTGTGCGCTTGGCTTTGAAGAGACGCTGCCGTACGTCCACGGCTC
Source organism: Halorhodospira abdelmalekii (assembly GCF_016583625.1). Classification (GTDB taxonomy): domain Bacteria; phylum Pseudomonadota; class Gammaproteobacteria; order Nitrococcales; family Halorhodospiraceae; genus Halorhodospira; species Halorhodospira abdelmalekii. The sequence goes on from NZ_NRRN01000024.1 coordinate 23,088, forward strand.
ACAAGGCTGTGTCGCCTACTTTCGGACCTACTTCACCCGTCACTTCAAGGAGCCGGTCGCCTGCGTCTCCGACTCGATGACCGAAGATGCGGCCGTCTTCGGCGGCCACCTGAATATGAATCAGGGGCTGCAGAACGCCTATGCGCTCTACAAGCCAAAGATGCTGGCCGTCTCGACGACCTGCATGGCCGAGGTCATCGGTGACGACCTGAACGCCTTTATCACCAACGCCAAGAACGAAGGCTACCTGCCGCAAGAGGTGCCGACGCCCTTTGCCCACACTCCGAGCTTTGTCGGCAGCCACGTGACCGGCTGGGATGGGATGTTTGAGGGGACGATTCGCTACTTCACCGTCAACGCGATGGACGATAAGGAGGTCGGCAGCAACGGTAAGATCAACTTAGTACCCGGCTTTGAGACCTATCTCGGCAGCTACCGCTGGATTCGGCGGGCGATGGAGGAGATGGGGGTCGACTACAGCCTGCTGTGCGATCCGACCGAGATCCTCGATACACCGGCCGATGGCGAGTATCGGATGTACGCCGGAGGGACGACGATCGAGGAGGTCAAGGACGCCCCGAATGCGATCGATACCCTGCTGCTGCAGCCGTGGGGGCTGACGAAGACCAAGAAGTACGTCAAGCAGACGTGGAATCAGCCGTGTGCCGAGATCAATGTGCCGATCGGCCTGGCCTGGACCGATGAGTTCTTGATGAAGGTCTCGGAGTTAACCGGTCAGCCGATTCCCGCCTCTTTGGAGAAAGAGCGTGGACGTCTGGTCGACATGATGACCGACTCGCACGCCTGGCTGCACGGGAAGAAGTTCTCGCTCTTTGGCGATCCCGACTTCGTCATGGGGATGACGCACTTTCTCACCGAGGTTGGGGCCGAGCCGAAGCACATCCTCTGCAACAACGCCAATAAGCGCTGGGGCAAGGCGATGCGCAAGATGCTCGATGAGACCCCGTTCGGGCGCGAGGCCGAGGTCCACGTCGGGCGCGATCTGTGGCACCTGCGCTCGCTGCTCTTTACCGATAAGCCCGACTTCTTGATCGGGAACTCTTACGGGAAGTACCTGCAGCGCGATACCTTCCATCTCGGGGAGGAGCACGGGGTGCCGCTGATTCGCCTCGGCTTCCCGCTCTTCGATCGCCACCACCTGCATCGGAACGGGATCTGGGGCTATGAGGGGGCGATGTACATCCTCACCACCATCGTGAACGAGGTGTTGGCCCGTCTCGACGATGAAACGCAGCGCCTCGGCGTGACCGACTACAACTTCGATCTGATTCGATAACCGCCGGTGGGCACGGGGTCGCTCGTTCGCGAGCGGCCTCGCCGCCTCAGCGTAGGAGGAAGAAGGCATGGCGATGTTCATTGATGCCGAGCTGTGTACCGCATGCGGAGATTGTGAGCCGGAGTGCCCAGAGGCAGCAATCCGCAAGACCAAGATGGGTACCTATGAGATCAAAGCGAATCTCTGCACCGAGTGCGAAGATCAATTTGAGATGCCGCGCTGTGAAGAGGTCTGTGAGGTCGACGGCTGCATTCGGCCGGTCGATTGACGAGTCCTGTCTGATCGATTCGAGCAGCTTGAGTTGAGCCGCTTGAGTCCGGTAGTCAGGTAGGGCGAGTCAGGCAAACCGCGGCCGAACCGTGGCCAAACCGCGGCCGAACCGTGGCCAAACCGTGGCCGAACCGTGGCAAGTAGGCGGCGCCAGGCAGGCCAGGGCAGGGCGGGGCGGGGCAAGCGGGCTGAGCCCAGCAGCGGACGGTTGAGTGTTGAGAGGTCAAGGGGGTCACGATGAGCGACGAGACGAGCGAAGAGGGGATGAGTCGGGAGGTGGCGCTGCGCATCGGCTTGGCAGCGCGCGAACTCCCAGAGATCGAGGTGCATCAGCTGCTCGCGTTGCTAAGCCGGCTCCACGGCGCGCCGCTGACCGACGCCAAACTGGCGGCGACGACGCCGCAGCAGCTGCGCGATACAGCACAGCGTCTGCACTACGATGCGCTGCATAACGCTGCCGCGGCCCGCTTGGAACGCGCCTGTGAGTTGCTGCGAAGCGATGCGGCGGCCGCGGAGAGTGCCGACTGCGCCCTCCCTGAGCCGGTGGCGGCGGCTGCCGGGGTGGCGTCGATCCGCGTCGCTTGTGCCTCGAACACGGCTGCGCAACTCGATGGCCACTTCGGCTCCTGTGCCCGCTTTTTGGTCTATCAGGTCATGCCGGGAGAGGCGCGTCTGGTCGATGTCCGGTCGGCGGCGCAGGCCGGAGTCGGGGTGGCTCGCACCGAAAAGAGTGCTGCGCGCGCGGCAGTGGTCGATGACTGCCAGATCCTCTACTGCTGCTCGATCGGTCCGGGGGCGGCGGCCAAGGTCGTGCGCGCCGGCTTGATGCCGGTCAAACGCGGTGATGGCGGTGATGCCGGGGTCCTGATGGCGGAGTTGGCTGAGGTCTTGGCGCAGCGTCCGCCGCCATGGTTGGCCAAGCTGCTGCGGGCCTCAAGTGTCAGCAACGGTGCTGCAACAGTCTAATTTATCCATTCAGAGGGATGATCTCATGGCAAGAGCGAAGGTGACGTTTCAGGATATTGGTTTGACGGTGAATGCGCCGGTCGGCACGCGCGTGATTGAGCTGTCCGATAAGGTCGGTTCGGGGATTGCCTACGGCTGCCGTGAAGGCGACTGCGGTACCTGCCTGATGACGGTCGTCGAGGGTGCGGAAAACCTCAGCGAGCCGTCGCACGTCGAGCAGCGGATCCTGAAAGAGAACGTAGCGGGCAAGAACGATCGGGTCGCTTGCCAGGCTCAGGTTCTCGGTGATGTCACGGTAAAACCGGCCTAGTCCGGCCTGGCCTAGCCTGGCCTAGCCTGGCCCTGCCTGGCCAGGTTGGGCCAGGCTTCGGCTAGGCTGCAGCTGCGCTGCCGCATACGGCAACAGGGGAGAGAGGCGAGATGACGGCGAGCACCCGCGAAACAGAGAGCGCCGCCGCGGCTCCGGCGGCGGCCCCGGCAACGGCTGCAGCCACAGCCACGACTCCGGCCGCAGCAGCGCTGACCCCGCCGGTACCCGGCTGCAGCAAGGGCAGCTGTCCGCGCCCCCAGCCCGGGGCTACGGCCGGCGGCTGCGCCTTCGATGGGGCGCAGATCGCGCTGCTGCCGATCGCCGATGCCGCCCACATCGTCCACGGCCCGATCGCCTGCGCCGGCAGCTCGTGGGATAACCGCGGCACCCGCTCGACCGGCCCGACGCTGTGGCGCGTCGGCATGACAACCGCCCTCAACGAGCAGGATGTCATCCTCGGGCGTGGCGATCCGATCCTGCACGAGGCGATCGGGCAGGCGGTGCGCGACTACGCCCCGGCGGCGGTCTTCGTCTACAACACGTGTGTGCCGGCGCTGACCGGCAACGACTTTGAGCGGGTCTGCAGCGAGGCCGCTGCGGCCTTCGAGATCCCGGTGGTGCCGGTCGATTGTGCCGGCTTCTACGGCGGCAAGAACTACGGCAATCGCATCGCCGGTGCGGCTCTGCTCAAGCACGTCATCGGCACGCGCGAGCCCGATCCGGTGCCGCAGCAAGCACAGCGTCCTGGGGTGCAGGTCCACGATATCGGCATGATCGGTGAGTTCAATATCGCCGGTGAGCTGTGGCACGTCACCCCCTTATTCGATGAACTCGGGCTGCGTCTGCTCGGTAACATCTCGGGCGATGCGCGCTATCACGAGATCCAGTCGCTGCATCGCGCCGAGGCGAATATGGTCGTCTGCTCGAAGGCGCTGATGAATGTGGCCGAATCGCTTGAGCAGCGCTACGGTACCCCCTATTTCGAGGGCAGTTTCTACGGTGTTGCCGACACCTCGGCGGCCCTGCACGACTTCGCCCGCCTGCTCGACGATCCGGCGCTCACCGCCCGCACCGAGGCGCTGATCGCCCGTGAAGAGGCGCAAGTCGCCGCCGCGCTCGCCCCCTTTCGTGAGCGCCTGGAGGGCAAGCGGGTGCTGCTCTACACCGGCGGGGTCAAGAGTTGGTCGATCGTCTCGGCGCTGCACGATCTCGGTATGGAGGTGGTGGCGACGAGCACCCGCAAATCGACCGAGGGCGATAAAGAGCGCATCCGTCGCTTGATGGGCGAGCAGATGCGTACCCTCGATAGCGGCGGGCCGCAGGCGTTGATCGACACGGTCGAGGCGGAGCAGGTCGATGTGCTGATCGCCGGTGGCCGCAATATGTACACCGCACTGAAGGCGCGCATCCCGTTTCTCGATATCAATCAAGAGCGCCCGCACGCCTACGCCGGCTACGCCGGGATGGTCGAGTTGGCTCGCCAGCTCTGTCTGACGATCGAAAGCCCGATCTGGCCGCAGGTGCGCCAGCCGGCGCCGTGGGAGCTGTAGCGGGAGCGGTCGCCGTGGGTGGCGGGTGGATCCAGATGTCTGGTGTCGGCGGGTCAACGATAAGGCGTGATGCCAAAGGGGGAAGAGATGGTCGCAAGCCGTTCGGGAGCGCGCACTAAACCGCTCAGTGTCAAGCCGCTGCGGGCGAGTCAGCCGGTCGGCGGGGTGCTGGCGACACTCGGCTTCGAGCGCGCCATGCCGCTGCTCCACGGCTCGCAAGGCTGCACGGCCTTCGGTAAGGTCTACTTCGTTCGCCACTTCAACGAGCCGATCCCGTTGCAGACGACGGCGGTCGATCGCACCGCCGCCATCATGGGCGCCGACGATAACCTCACCGAGGCGCTGCGAACCCTCTGCAGCAAGAGTGCCCCGAGTCTGATCACCGTTATAACGACCGGTCTGACCGAGGCGGCGGGGACCGACATTGAGCGCTTGGTGCGCACCTTCCGCCGCGACCATCCGGAGTTGGCGGCAGCGACGACGATCGTGCCGGTGGCCGCACCGGAGTTCAACGGCAGCCTGGAGAGTGGCTACGCCGCCACCCTGCGGGCGATTCTCGATGTTGTGCTGCCGGCCCCAGCCTTTGCCCGTACCCGCCCGGGACGGGCGCCGCGGCGGGTCAATCTGCTCCTATCGAGCGCGCTCGCTCCCGGCGATGTCGAGGCGCTCTGCGAGTTAGTCGAGGCCTTCGGCCTGGAGCCGGTCGCCATTCCCGATCTCGGTGCCAGCCTCGATGGCCACCTCGACGATACCCGCTTTAGCCCGCTGAGTATCGCTGGGACGCGCCTTGAGGCGCTCGATGAGTGCGGTGACGCCGCGGCGACGATCGTCGTCGGGGCCTCGCTCTTCGCGAGCGCCGATCTCCTGGCCGAGCGCACCGGGGTGCCCGATTTCCGTTTCACCCATCTCATGGGGCTGGCCGAGAGCGATCGGCTGGTGATGGCGCTGCGCGAGCTCAGCGGGCGGGCGGTGCCGCGGCGCGTGCAGCGACAGCGGCGGCAGCTGCAAGACGCGCTGCTCGATACCCACCTGACCCTCGGGATGCGTCGCCTGGCGATCGCCGCCGAGGCCGATTTGCTCGCCGGGGTCGCCGCCCTGGGCGAGGGGATCGGTATGGAGGTGGTCGCTGCGGTCGCCCCCGATGAGCGGGCTGCTGGCCTGGCCCACCTGGCCGATTCGTTGCCGCTGCAGATCGGCGATTTGCAAGATCTGGAGCGCCAAGCCGAGGCCGGTGGCGCTGAGTTGTTGATCGGCAGCGGTCATGCGGTGGCGAGCGCCGAAACGCTTGGGATTCCGATTATCCAGCGCGGCTATCCGATCTGGGAGCGCTTTGGGCTGCATACGCGCTCGTGGATCGGCTATCGCGGCAGCCGCGACGCCCTCTACGACTGGGCCAACGCGCTCGCTGCCGAACATGAGCAGCACGGTGGCTTGGCGCCGTATCGTTCGATCTTTAAAATCGAGCGCTCACCCGACGCTGGGGGCGCGCACCGATGCGGCAAATCTTACTCGACACCGAGACAACCGGCCTAGAGCCGAGCGAAGGCCACCGGATCATTGAGATCGGCTGCGTCGAGCTGGTTCAGCGACGCATCACCGGCTCCTCGTTTCACCGCTACCTGAATCCGGGGCGCAGTGTCGATGAGGGCGCCGAGAGCGTTCACGGCCTGAGCAATCAATTCCTCGCTGATAAACCGCGGTTTGCCGAGATCGCCGCCGAACTGCTCGACTATCTGCGTGATGCCGAGGTCATCATCCACAATGCCCCCTTCGATGTCGCTTTTCTCGATCACGAGTTGTCCCTGCTCGGGCGGCGCTGGGGGCAGCTGGCCGACTGCTGCACCATCACCGACTCGCTAGCACTCGCCCGCCGCCTGCATCCGGGCCAGCGCTGCAGCCTCGATGCCTTGTGCAAGCGCTACGGGGTCGATGCTGCGCGCCGCGAGTGGCACGGGGCGCTGCTCGATGCCGAGTTGCTGGCCGAGGTCTACCTGGCTATGACCGGTGGGCAGCGCGCCCTGTCGCTCGGCAGCGGAGACGAGGAGGGGACGGCGGCCGCCGAGGCGGTGCGGCGTTTGCCGGCGCAGCGGCCACGGCTGCCGCTGCCGCCGGTCAGCGCGAGCGAGCGGGCCGCGCACGAGCGTCTGCTTCAGCGCATCGAGCAGAGCAGCGGGGGCGCCCCCCTGTGGCGGGAATGCCTTGATGCGACAACGGGCGCCGCCGGCGCGACGGCCGCGGAGGGCGCCGCGGCGCTTTCCCCGGAAGCCCAGCTCAACCGGGATACGACACCGGCATGATCGAGCTGCCGCTGCGCGCTGTCACCTTCGACCTCGACGATACCCTCTGGTCGGTTGACGACGTCCTCGCCGCCGCCGAGCTGCAACTCTACGAGGCGCTGTGCCGCGACTATCCGGCTGTCGCGGAGCGCTTTCCGCCGCCGGCGATGCGCCGTCTGCGCAGCGAACTGGCGGCTGCCGAGCCGCACCTTGCGCGCAACGCCACCACCCTGCGCCGTGCCACGCTGCGTGCCGCGGCCCGCAGCAGTGGGCTCGATGAGGAGGCGGCCGCTGCCTTTACCGACTACGCCTTTGCCCTCTTTATCGAGGCGCGGCAGTGCGTGCAACCCTATCCCGATGTCGCCCCGGCGCTGCGCTGGTTCGCCGAGCGCTTCACCGTCGGGGTGATCACCAACGGCAACGCCGATATCTATCGGACCGAACTCGCCCCCTATATCGACTTTGTCGTTCGCGGCGTCGACATCGATCTGCCTAAGCCCGATCCTGAGATCTTCCACTACGCCTGTCGCTGCGCTGGGGCGCCGCCGGGTGAGGTCCTGCACGTCGGCGATGATCCGTGGATCGATGCCGCTGGGGCGCTGGGAGCCGGGTTGCAAGCGGCGCTGATCTGTCGCCACGGTCTGCCGAGTGGTGGTCTCGACCCGTTGCGCTGCTTGGTCGTCGCCGATGTGGCGGCGCTGCAGCAGACCCTCCAACGCCACCTCGAAGGTGCGCAGCCATGACATCATCGCCGCACTCCCGCAATCACCCATCCGGGCACGCCGCTGCCGGGCAACGCGCAGCCACCATCCCGGTCGGCATCAGCAGCTGCCTGCTCGGTGAGGAGGTGCGCTACGACGGCGGGCATAAGCGCGATCGCTTCATCACCGAAAAGCTCAGTCGCTACTTTCACTGGGTCCCCGTCTGTCCCGAGGTGGCGATCGGCTTGCCGATCCCGCGGGCGCCGATCCGGCTTGAGCAGCGCCGCACCGATGGCCAAGTGCGGGTGCGCGGCGTGCGCGATTCGCAACTCGATGTCACCGATGCGCTGCGCGCCTACCCGGAGCAGATCGAGACGACGCTCGCCGGCTTGAGCGGCTACATCTTTAAGCGCAAGTCGCCGAGCTGTGGTCTGGAGCGGGTCAAGGTCTATAAAGAAGACGGCACCCCAGCGCCGCTGACCGCACCGGGTGCCTACGCTGCGGCGGTGACGGCGCGCTGGCCGCTGCTGCCGGTTGAGGAGGAGGGGCGGTTGAACGACCCGGGACTGCGCGAATCCTTTATCTGTCGGGTCTTTACTTATCAACGCTGGCGCGAGCTCAGCGCCGAGGGGATCACTCGCAACGCCCTGGTGCAGTTTCACGCCGAGCATAAATTGCTGATCATGGCGCACGATGAGACGCGCATGCGGACGCTCGGGCGGCTGGTCGCTGGGCTCAAGGGGCGGCCGCTCTACGAGGCTGCCGAGGCCTACCTCAGCGAGCTGATGGCGGCCCTGGCCCAGCCGGCAACGCGGCAGCGGCATGTTAATGTCCTGCAACACCTGCTCGGCTATCTCAAGCGCGAACTGGCTCCCGACGATAAAGCCGAGGCGGCGGCGGTGATCGAGCGCTACCGTCTCGGTATGGTGCCGCTGGTGGTGCCGATCACCCTGCTGCGCCACCACTTTCGGCGCATTCCAGTGCCGTATGTCGAGCGGCAACTCTACCTCTACTGGAGTCCGCCGGAGCTCTCACTCGACAGCCACCTTTAGTCGGCACCAGCCCGCCTTAGCGATAGGCAGGAAGCAAGCCAGCAGCGAACCAATAGAGCCGTAAAGGGAGCGAAACGAGACTATGACGATGGGGCAGGACGGGGCACTTTGTTGATGGTACGTGGGTGGCGGAAGTGGTGGGGGCGTTCGGCGCCGGTGGTGGTCTTGGCGCTCGGGGTCGGGGTGGTCTGGTTGCTGCTCGCGACGCGGCCAGAGGCACCGGAGCGCAGTGTGGCCGAGCCGTACTGGGTGGTCGAGACGCAGACCGTAGAGCCTGGGCTGCACGCGCCGCTCCTGCAGCTCTTCGGCTACCTTGAGTCGCCGCGCGCGGCCACGCTGCGGGCGGCGGTGAGCGCCGATGTCGACGAGGTCGCAGCGCGCGATGGGCAAGTGGTCGAGGCCGGGGCGCTGCTGCTGCGTCTCGATGCCGGTGAGCACGAAGAGACGCTGCGCCAGCGCCAGGCGGAGTTGGCCGAGCGGGAGGCCGCGCTGGCGCAAGAGCGGCGGGCGGTGAGCGCCGATGAAGCCGACTTGGAGGTCGAGCGGGCGCTGCTCGCCATCGCCGAGCGCCGCGTCGCCCGCTTGGAGCAATTGCTCGCCGATGAGGCGGCCTCACCGGCCGATCTCGACGAGGCGCAAGAGGCGAAGGAGCGCCAGCGCCAGAGCGTCATTCGGGCCGAGCAGGCCGTCGATGACGGTGAGACGCGGATCGAGCTGGCGACCGCCCGGCGGGATGCGGCGGCGGCGGCGCGCGATCGCGCTCAGCGCGATGTTGCACGCACCGAGATCACCGCCCCCTTTCGTGGACGAATCAACGAGGTCGCCGTCGCCCCTGGCGATCGTGTCAGTGCTGGCGAAGCGCTGATCGCCCTCTACGACACCAGTGCTTTGGAGGTGCGGGCACAGCTGCCGGCACCGCGCATCGCCACCCTTCGCCGGGCGGCGGCGGCCGGTTTAACGGTCGCCGGGAGCGCGCAGATCGACGGCGAAGCGCTGCCGGTCACCCTCGATCGCCTCTCCGGGCACAGCCCCCGTGAGCAAGGGGGGGTAGAGGCCCTATTTCGGTTTGAGGGGGTGCACGATCAGCTCGCCTTAGGGCGCTTTGCGCTCGTGGAGCTGCGGCTGCCGGCTGAGCCGGAGAGCTTCGTCGTGCCGTACGAAGCGCTCTACGGCGTCGATCGCATCTACCGGGTCGATGAGCAGGAGCGACTGCGCGCGGTGGCGGTACAGCGTCTCGGCGAGGCCCGCGGCCGTGATGGACAAGGGCGCGGGGTGTTGGTGCGGGCGCCGGAGTTGGCAGCCGGAGCGCAGATCGTCACGACACAGATCCCGCAGGCGGCTGACGGGTTGCGGGTGCGGGTGCGCGATGCGGTGGGCGCCGAGTGATGCCAGAGCCGTATCACGAGTCGCCGCCCGCGCCGCAGCGTGACTGGCTGCGTTGGTTAGCCGAGCACCCGGTCGCTGCGAACCTGGTGCTGGCGCTGATGGTCTTCGCCGGGCTCTACGCCGTCTCGCAGCTCAATACGCAGTTCTTTCCCCCCTTCGAGCAAGAACTCGTCACCGTCGAGGTCGAGTGGAGCGGCTCGACCGCCGAGGACGTTGCCGTCTCCCTGACTCGCCCCATTGAGGATGCGGTGCGCGATGTCGAAGGGCTGCGTGAGATGCGCTCCTTCTCCGGCGACGGCCTATCGAGCATCACTCTCGAGTTCACCGAAGGCACGGTGATGAGCGATGCCGTCGAGGCGGTCAAGGATCGGGTCGCCGCGCTGCGCGAGCTGCCTGAGGGGGCGGAGGAGCCGACCATTCGCCGTCCGGCCCGCTTCGATCCGATCGCTCGGGTGGCGATCAGCGGCGATGTCCCGCCGCAGGCGCTGCGGGCGTGGGCGCGCGAGATGGAGCAAGAGCTACTGCGGCGCGGGGTGGCCAACGTCCGGGTCAGCGGCATGGCCGAGTTGGAGATGGCCATCGAGATCGAGCAGCGCTGGCTGCTGGAGAGCGGGTTGACCTTCGGCGAGCTCGGTGAGCGCTTGGCGGCGGAGAGTTTCGATCGCCCCGGCGGAGAGGTCGGCGCGCTCGATATCGCCCGGCAGCTGCGCGCCCTTGAGCAGCGCTACGACCCGCTCGGGTTTCAGGGGCTCGAGATTGGGCGCGAGCAGGGGTTGCCGCTGCGCCTCGGTGACTGGGCGCAGGTCGAGCTGCGTCCCCGCGATCGCCACGTCGCCATCCGCCATGGCACCGCACCGGCGATCGAGATGCTGCTGCAGCGCAGTGAGGGCGAGGACGCCCTGCAAGCGGCGCGCGCCCTTGAGCAGTGGTATGAGGAGACGCAGGCGCGGCTGCCGGAGGGGCTGGAGCTGACCCTCTACGATCAGTTCTGGGAGCTGGTCAGTGAGCGGATCGGCCTGCTGCTCGTCAACGGCCTGGCCGGGTTGCTGCTGGTGATCGCTATCCTCTTTACCCTGCTGACGGCGCGGGTTGCCTTCTGGGTCACACTGGGGATTCCAGCGGCCTTCTTAGCGGCCTTGACGGTGCTCTGGGCGGTCGGCGGCACCATCAACATGATGAGCCTCTTTGCGCTGATCATGACCCTCGGGATCATCGTCGATGACGCCATCGTCGTCGGCGAGCGCGGGGTGGCGCGTTTTGAGCGCGGCGAGTCGCCCGGCGAGGCGGCGGCCGGCGGCGCGCGCGATATGCTGGCCCCGGTGATGGCCTCGTCGCTGACGACGATCGCGGCCTTCATCCCACTGATGGCGATCGGCGGGACGATGGGCAGCATCATGTTCGACATCCCGCTGGTAGTGATCTGTGTCATCGTCGCCTCACTGCTCGAGGCGTTCGTCGTCTTACCGGGCCATTTGCGCCGCTCCTTCGCCGCGCAGCAGCGCGCGGGTGCCTCGCCGCAGGCGCGCCGGCGCATCGAAGCGGCCTTCGAGACCTTCCGGCAGGGGCCTTATCGACGCTGGGTGCGCCTGGCCGTGCGCTGGCGCTGGACGACGGTCGCGAGCGCCTGTGCGCTGCTGATTGCCGCACTGGGGCTGGTCGCTGGCGGGCGCATCGACTTCACCTTCTTCCCTGAACCCGAAGGGACGGTCGTCTACGCCAACGTCGGCTTTGTGCCCGGGACACCGCCGCAGCGGGTCGGCGATTTTCTTTCTGAGCTCGAAGAGGCGCTGCAGCGCGCCGACGATGAACTGGCCGAGGAGACGCTGGTGCGCTCGCGGATCGTGCGGGCCGGCGAGACGTACGACGCCTCCGGCGAGCGGATCAGTCGTGGCGATCACTACGCAGCGATCGTCGTCGAGCTGGTCTCGCCCGAGGTACGCAAGGTGCGCAACGCTGAGTTTCTCGCCGCCTGGGAGGAGCACATCGATCGCCACCCCGGCGTCGAGCGTCTGGTCATGCGCGAGCGCATTGCCGGGCCGCCGGGCGAGGATATCAACGTCCGCCTTAGTGGCGCCGAGGCCGAGACGCTGCGCGCCGCTGCCGATGAGCTGCGGCGGCTACTCGCCGGCTATCCGGGGATTCAGGGCATCGACGACGATCTGCCGTATGGGCAGGAGCAGTGGGTCTACCGGCTCACCCCCGAGGGGCGGGCGCTGGGGCTGACGACGCAGTCGCTCAGTGGGCAGGTGCGGGATGCCTTCGCCGGCCATTTGGCGCAGGTCTACCATGAAGGGCAAGACGAGATCGAGGTGCGGGTGCGCCTACCGCAGCAGGCGCGCAGCCACTTTAGCAGCTTGAGCGATCTACAGATTCGTACCCCCGATGGCGCCCTGCTGCCGTTGAGCAGTGTGGTCGACTTCGAGGTGCGGCGCGGCTTCGAGGTGGTGCGCCACTACGACGGGGCACTGACGGTGACAGTCGCTGCCGATGTCGACGATGCGGTCGGCAACGCCGGACAGATTCGGCGTGATCTCAGCGAGCAGTTCCTGCCGGAACTCGCCGAGCGCTACGGGATCGAGAGCGACTTTGGCGGCCAGGCCGATATGCAGCAGGAGACCCTGGCCGATATGCAGCGCGGTCTGCTCTTCGCCCTCGGCCTGATCTACCTGATCTTGGCCTGGGTCTTTGCCTCTTACGGCTGGCCGCTGCTGGTCATGGCGGTGATCCCCTTTGGTATCGTCGGGGCGCTGCTCGGCCACTGGCTGATGGGGATCGATCTGACCCTGCTCTCGCTCTTCGGGCTCTTTGGGCTGACCGGCATCACCGTGAACAACGCCATTATTCTGGCGCTCTTCTATCGGCAGATCCGCGCCGACGGTCTTGCCGACGGTCTGACGGTCGAGGAGGCGCTGGTCGAGGCCTCCAGTCAGCGCCTGCGGGCGATGATTTTGACCTCGCTGACGACGATCGGCGGTCTGCTGCCGCTGCTCGCTGAGACGTCGGTTCAGGCGCAGTTTTTGATCCCGATGGCGGCGGCGATCGCCTTCGGTTTGGCCGGGGCGACCTTGATCGTGCTCTTTTTGATGCCGGCGCTGCTCAGTCTCTACACCAGCGCTGAGATGCGTTGGCAGCGCTTGCGTGGGGTCGAGGAGGGGGCTAACTAAAAGGAGCGCGAGCGGGTCAGCGCGGCGGTGCCCCTGGGAGACTGTACGGGCGATTGCTCGGCCCGCTGCACAAATTGTCGCACAGCGTTATAATCACTGATACGCGCTCCTATGCGCACGACGGAGACAGGATCGAAAAGATGGCCGATGTGTCCAACCCCCGGCAGCCCGCCGCGAGTGTGGCGACGCGCTACTTTCGCCGCGAGGCCTATACGGCGGATGAGCGGCTCGATGAGCGTGAGCGTGGACGCCTGCGTGAGCGGATTCGCCAGCTGCTGCGCGAGCGCGATGCGGTGCTGGTGGCTCACTATTACACCGACGCCGAGATCCAGCGGTTGGCCGATGAGACCGGGGGGTGTGTCTCCGACTCCCTCGAGATGGCGCGTTTCGGCGCCGAGCACGAGGCCGCGAATCTGATCGTTGCCGGAGTGCGCTTTATGGGGGAGACGGCGAAGATCTTAACCCCCCATAAGCGGGTCTTGATGCCGACCCTTGAGGCGACTTGTTCGCTCGATATCGGCTGCCCGGCCGATCGCTTCGCTGAGTTCTGCGATGCCCATCCGGAGCGAACAGTCGTGGTCTACGCCAACACCTCGGCGGCGGTCAAGGCGCGCGCCGACTGGGTCGTGACCTCGAGTATTGCTGTCGATGTGGTTCGTCATCTGCATGAGCGCGGCGAGCGCATCCTCTGGGCGCCCGATCGCTACCTGGGGGAGTATATCGAGCGTGAGACCGGCGCCGATATGCTGATCTGGCAGGGGAGTTGTATCGTCCACGAGGAGTTTCGCGGCCTTGAGCTCGCGGAGCTGCGCCACCACTACCCCGAAGCCGAGGTGCTGGTCCATCCCGAGTCGCCAGGGGCGGTGATCGCTCAGGCCGATGTGGTCGGCTCGACCACGCAGCTGCTGCGGGCGGCCGCGGAGAGTTCGGCGCCGCAGCTGATCGTCGCGACCGATGCCGGCATCTTCCATAAGATGCAGGAGTGCGCCCCAGGCAAGGAGCTGATCGCCGCGCCGACTGCCGGGCGCAGCGCAACGTGCCGCTCCTGTGCCCACTGTCCGTGGATGGCGATGAACGGTCTGCGCAGTGTGGCGGCGGCGCTGGAGTGCGGTGAGCCGCAGATCCACGTCGACGACGAGACCATTGCGGCGGCGCAGCGCTCACTCGGGCGGATGCTCGATTTTGCTGCCGCCCGTGCCGCACAGGTCCTCGGAACGGGGGATGCTTAGGGGGTATTTCTCCCCGGCGGTGGCTTGAGCCACAAGGGGCCGGTGCGGCGGCCGCTGCGCCGGCCGGTCTCGCCAGGCTGGCCGGTCTCGCCAGACTCCTTGACGCCCGTTGGGCACTCCGACTCCTGCTCCGGCGCATCGCCGCTCTCCTTCGTGCTGCTCTCCGGCGCCTCTCCCTTCTCGGACTCCTCCTGGCGGGGAGATGTTTGCTCTGGACGCACGCGCTGAGCGGCCTCCGCGGCAGCACGGTGGGCGCGCATGAGCTGAATCGACTCACGCAGCTGGTTTTGGCGCGTGGCATCGAGCGGCAGCCGCCACACTTGCGTTAAGGCGAAGAGCTTGAGGATCGCCGGCACGATCCCGGCCAACCAGAGGATCGTCTCGCGTGCCTCGGCGGCGGCACCGGGCATGAGGCCGCTAGGGCCGACCGCGAGCACCACGGCCCCAGCCGCCAGCAGCAGTGCTGCGGCCATCGCCAGCTTGCTCACCACCATCCAGAGGCCGAACTGAAAACCGGCGCGGGCGCCGTCGTGGCGCAGCGTCTCGGTATCGACGGTATCGGCCTGAATGGCAGCCGGCAGGCTCCAGTCGATGCCGGCAGTTAGGCCGATCAAGCCGGCGAGAATCACCAGCGCCAGACCGTCTCCGGGCTTAAGCAGCGGCAGCCACACGAGCACCGCAGCGGCAAAGATCAGCGCCGCCGACCAGCAGACGTGCTTGCCGTAGCGCTGCGCCAGCGCCAATCCGATCGGCAGGCCGAGCCATGCACAACCGAGGTAAGCGGCGACGATCGGCAGCAGCCAGCGGCCATCGGCGACGACGTCGTAGGCCAAGTGGGCGGCCAGGACGACCGGCAGGGTGTTGGCGAGGGTGGTCAAGGTGTGCGCGATCAGGACGCGGCGCCACGTCGGGCTTTCACGGAGGCGGTGGAAGGAGCTCAGCAGCCGCTCCGGCGCCGGATCGCTCGGCGGACCGGGGAGCGAGGTGGCCATCAGTACCCCACTCAGCGCAACGGCGCCCAGTGTCCCGAGCAGCAGCAGCCAGGGCAGCTCGATGGTCGGCCAGCCGGCCTCGGCGATCAGCAGCGGCAAGGCTACACTCGCGCAGATGGTGAGCAGGAAGAGGAGCTGCGCGGTAAAGTAGAGGCGGCTGCGCTGATGGTAGAGCCCGGTTAGCTCTGCCCCCCAGGCCAGTTGACTCAGGCGTGAAAGCACCCAGCCGAGGGTACAGAGCACCCCGGAGAGCAGCAGCAGGAGGGCCAGCCCGGGGCCTGTTTGCTCCTCTGCAAGGGCCATGACGAGGAGCCCGAGCAGCAGCAGCAGCGAGCCGAGCAACCAGCCGCGGCGCCGCCGACCACTGCGCCAGGGCGTCCGATCGCTCCAGTAGCCGAGCAGCCAGGGGGCGACGGTATCGAGCAGGCGAATGGCGGCCAGGATCAGCCCGCCGACCAGCAACGCCTGCCCCGAGCCATCCAAATGCGTCGGCACCAGATAGAGATAGGCCGCCGGGAGCGACAGCGCGGTCGGGACCCCGAGGAGTGCATGCGCCATCAGCGCAGCGCCGGAGACCGGGCGGGCTCCTGCATCGTCGATTGTGCCGCCGCTCGCGGTGGCTCGCTGATCGTTCGGATCGCCCGGATCGCCCGGATCGCCCTGGCTGTCTAGATGCCCCCGGTCGCCCCGACGGTCCTGACTGCTCTGGGCGGGGTGTGTGGCTCTCTCTACGATGTCGTTTCGGCCTGTTACCATGTCGTTCGAGAGGGGTGATCGCTCGTTCAGGTGGTTGGTTGGTCGGTGCACACGCCGATCGCAATCTCCGCCCGCAGGTGAGCTTACCATCTAAATTTAGGCCGGTGTGCCTTCGCGAGCCGCCGCTTGTGTTGCGGTGCAGTTCGGGCCTGTCGGCCGGAAGGAGAGGCAACGATGACGGTGCGCAATCTAGAGGCGTTGTTTCAACCGCGGGCGGTGGCGCTGATCGGTGATGGCGGGCCACTCGATCGGCGTATTCTGCGCAACCTTCTCAGTGAGCCTTTTCAAGGGCCGGTGATGCCGTTGATGGAGGGGGTGCGCTCGCTGGCGGCCGTGCCGGCCTACGCGCGTCTCGAAGAGCTGCCGATGGTCCCCGATCTGGCGATCATTACCCGTCCGGTGGCTGAGGCTCCGGAGTGGATTCGTGCCGTCGGCGAGGCGGGGACGCGTGGCGTCATGGTGGCGCGCTCGGTGCCGGCCGACTACAGCCCGCAGCAGAGTGCTGAGCTGGAGCAGGCGCTGCTTGAGGCGGCCCGCCCACACCTGGTGCGCATCGTCGGTCCAGGCAGCAGCTGTTTGAGTGTGCCGCACCTCGGGCTGCATGCGGCGACGCTGCCAGTGACGTTGGATGCTGGCCGCGCAGCACTGGTGACGAAGTCGTCGGCGATGGCGGGGGCGGCACTGCAGTGGTGTGCTGAGCACGCAACAGGACTCTCCCATGTCATCCACATCGGCGGTGCGGTCGATGTCGATCTCGGCGACAGCTTCGACTATCTGGCGACCGATCATCGGGCGCGGGCGGTGATCGTCTATCTTGAGCGGGTGCGCCATACGCGCAAGTTTATGTCGTCGCTGCGGCGGCTGGCGCGGATGAAACCGGTTATCGTATTGAAGCCGGTCGAGGTCGGTGGCGATGAGATCGATGACTTCGTCTACGATGCCGCCTTTCGCCGCGCTGGTGTGG
>NZ_NRRN01000024.1:45000-47511 GCF_016583625.1 Halorhodospira abdelmalekii
AACCGTATGCGTACAAGCAGTGGGAGCCTGCCGCAAGGTGGGTGACCGCGTACCTTTTGTATAATGGGTCAGCGACTTACTTTCAGTGGCGAGGTTAACCGTATAGGGGAGCCGTAGGGAAACCGAGTCTTAAATGGGCGCTGAGTCGCTGGGAGTAGACCCGAAACCGGGCGAGCTACCCATGGCCAGGGTGAAGGCGGGGTAACACCTGCTGGAGGCCCGAACCCACTGACGTTGAAAAGTCAGGGGATGAGCTGTGGGTAGGAGTGAAAGGCTAAACAAGCCCGGAGATAGCTGGTTCTCCCCGAAAGCTATTTAGGTAGTGCCTCGCGTCTCACTCTCGGGGGTAGAGCACTGTTTCGGCTAGGGGGGCATCCGTGCCTTACCAAACCGAGGCAAACTCCGAATACCGGGAAGTGCAATCGCGGGAGACAGACGGCGGGTGATAAGGTCCGTCGTCGAGAGGGAAACAGCCCAGACCGCCAGCTAAGGCCCCGAAGTTGTGGCTAAGTGGGAAACGATGTGGGAAGGCAGAGACAGCCAGGAGGTTGGCTTAGAAGCAGCCATCCTTTAAAGAAAGCGTAATAGCTCACTGGTCTAGTCGGCCTGCGCGGAAGATGTACCGGGGCTCAAGCCACACGCCGAAGCTGCGGATGCACTTTGAGTGCATGGTAGGGGAGCGTTCCGTAGGCTGCTGAAGGAGGACCTGTGAGGGCCTCTGGAGGTATCGGAAGTGCGAATGCTGACATGAGTAACGATAAAGCGGGTGAAAAACCCGCTCGCCGAAAGCCCAAGGTTTCCTGCGCAACGCTAGTCGACGCAGGGTTAGTCGGCTCCTAAGGCGAGGCCGAGAGGCGTAGCCGATGGGAAACAGGTTAATATTCCTGTACCTGTTACTGCTGCGATGGGGTGACGAAGAAGGCTAGGTCATCCGGGTGACGGACGTCCCGGTTTAAGTGTGTAGGCGTGGTGCTCAGGCAAATCCGGGCACCTGATACGCTGAGGCACGAACACGACGCCCTATTGGGGTGGAAGTGACTGATGCCCGGCTTCCGGGAAAAGCCTCTAAGCTTCAGGCAGTAGCGGACCGTACCGCAAACCGACACAGGTGGGCAGGGTGAGAATCCCAAGGCGCCTGAGAGAACCCGGGTGAAGGAACTCGGCAAAATGGCACCGTAACTTCGGGAGAAGGTGCGCCCTTGTTAGGTGAAGCCCCATGCGGGTGGAGCTGAGGAGGGCCGCAGTGACCAGGGGGCTGCGACTGTTTACTAAAAACACAGCACTCTGCAAACTCGCAAGAGGAAGTATAGGGTGTGACGCCTGCCCGGTGCCGGAAGGTTAAGTGATGGGGTTAGCCGTAAGGCGAAGCTCTTGATCGAAGCCCCGGTAAACGGCGGCCGTAACTATAACGGTCCTAAGGTAGCGAAATTCCTTGTCGGGTAAGTTCCGACCTGCACGAATGGCGTAACGATGGCCCCACTGTCTCCATCCGGGACTCAGTGAAATTGAACTCGCAGTGAAGATGCTGTGTACCCGCGGCAAGACGGAAAGACCCCGTGAACCTTTACTACAGCTTCGCACTGGACTTCGAGCCTGCTTGTGCAGGATAGGTGGGAGGCGGAGAAGCGTAGGCGCTAGCCTATGTGGAGCCGATCTTGAGATACCACCCTTGCATGCTTGGGGTTCTAACCTAGGCCCGTGAACCGGGTTGGGGACCGTGCGTGGTGGGTAGTTTGACTGGGGCGGTCTCCTCCAAAAGAGTAACGGAGGAGTGCGAAGGTGCCCTCAGCGCGGTCGGAAATCGCGCAATGCGTATAAAGGCAGAAGGGCGCTTGACTGCGAGACCTACAAGTCGAGCAGGGGCGAAAGCCGGCCTTAGTGATCCGGTGGTTCTGTATGGAAGGGCCATCGCTCAACGGATAAAAGGTACTCCGGGGATAACAGGCTGATTCCTCCCAAGAGTCCACATCGACGGAGGAGTTTGGCACCTCGATGTCGGCTCATCACATCCTGGGGCTGTAGCAGGTCCCAAGGGTATGGCTGTTCGCCATTTAAAGTGGTACGCGAGCTGGGTTTAGAACGTCGTGAGACAGTTCGGTCCCTATCTGCCGTGGGCGTCGGAGACTTGAGAGGATCTACTCCTAGTACGAGAGGACCGGAGTGGACGTACCTCTGGTGTTCCGGTTGTCACGCCAGTGGCACAGCCGGGTAGCTATGTACGGAAGGGATAACCGCTGAAAGCATCTAAGCGGGAAGCCTCCCTCGAGATGAGGTCTCCCTGGACCCTAGAGGTCCCTGAAGGGCCGTCCAAGACGAGGACGTTGATAGGCGGGGTGTGGAAGCGCAGTAATGTGTGGAGCTAACCCGTACTAATTGCCCGTGAGGCTTGGTCATATAACACCCAAGTGTATTGGGGTTATGATGTGTGAATGTGACGCATTGAAGCGAAATGCGGTGTACTGACAACTCCTGTGAATTGTGGTGGTCGCGCGACCCCCCCCTTGTATCCCC
>NZ_NRRN01000025.1 GCF_016583625.1 Halorhodospira abdelmalekii
GCCTAAGGTCGATTTCGTGGGGGAGGGGGGGGGGCGAGATCTAGGCACTCAGGAGAGCACGCTATGGGGATCTGCAGAGAGGGTATCGTTGACGCGATCGGGCAAACCCCGTTGATCCGGCTCAGAGGCTTGAGCGAGGAGAGTGGCTGCGAGATCCTCGGCAAGGCCGAGTGGATGAACCCAGGAGGCTCGGTCAAGGATCGGGCAGCGTGGTCGATGATCCGCCAAGCCGAGCAGAGTGGAGCGCTGTACCCTGGGGGAGCGGTTGTCGAAGGGAGTGCGGGCAACACCGGGATCGGCCTGATGCACGTCTGCGCGGCACGCGGCTACCGCTGCGTGATTGTTATTCCCGAGACGCAGACGCAAGAGAAGATCGACTTGTTGCGCGTGCTCGGTGCCGAGGTCTATACAGTGCCTGCGGCCCCTTACAGCGACCCGCAAAACTTTCAAAAAGTGGCCGCACGCATGGCGGCGGAGATGGACAACGCGATCTGGGTCAACCAGTTCGATAACACCGCCAACCGCGATGCCCACTATGAGACGACGGGGCCGGAGATCTGGCAGCAGACCGAGGGGCGCATCGACGCCTTTGTCAGCGCCGTCGGCACCGGCGGGACGTTGGCCGGGGTCTCGCGCGCTCTCAAGGAACGCAACCCCTCTATTCAAATCGTCTTGGCCGATCCGGTCGGCAGTGCCCTCTATAACTTTGTCCACCACGGTGAGCCCTCTCCGACCGAGGGTCGGTCGATTACTGAGGGGATTGGAAGCAGCCGAGTCACTGCGAATCTGGCGGGCAGCGAGATCGATGATGCGCTCTGTGTGCCCGATTGCGAGACGGTGCCGATGGTCCATCGCCTGCTGCGCGAAGAGGGGCTTTTCGTCGGCAGCTCGACCGGCGTCAACGTGAGTGCGGCGCTGACTCTAGCCCGCCGTCTCGGACCAGGCCATACGATCGTAACGATGCTCTGTGACGGCGGGGCGCGCTACGCTTCCCGGCTCTTTAACCAGGAGTGGCTAGCAGAGAGAGGGCTAGGGCCGGTTTGAGCGGGTACCGCAGCCGGTCGCTTGAAGACCGCGGGCGCAGGATTAGACCGATTGATTGGGCTGGTGCCGGGAGCGTGCTATGCTCAAGCCGGATTGGGCCAGATAAATAGTACGGGAGTCACTCATGCGTCGCATCCTGACCTCTCTAGTGGTGGCGGTATTCGTCGTCGGTATGGGCAGCGCTCACGCGACCGGCGGTCTTTTGGGTCTATCGGGTGGGGTTAACTACTGGTTCCACGGCTCAAGTGGTGACGTCTTCGGCATCGACGAGGATGAGCTTGATCTGGATCGTGATGAGGACGTTCACGTCTGGGTCGAGTGGGACCATATCCTGCCGATGATTCCGAGCGTCCGTTTTGAGCACAGCGACTTGGCTCAGGAGGGGGCAGCAGGGGCTCTGGTCGATCTCAGCCATATGGATCTGACCCTCTTTTGGAGCCCGTTGCCGTTGCCCTACGTGACACTCGATCTCGGCTTTACCGGTCGCTACTTCGAGGGTGAGATTGAGCACGATAATCCCTCAGGACTGGCGGGCTATACCGGCGACTGGGAGAGTGGGTCGTTCTCCGGTTTTGTGCCGATGCTCTTCGCCCGTGCTGTGCTCGATATCCCGATGACGCGCTTTCAAGTGGCGGCCTCGGGCAAGGGGCTGAGCATTGGCGATCATTCGATTACCGACGTCCAGCTCAACGTGGCGTATAAGTGGTGGTATGCCGGGGCGATGGCCGGGTATCGGATGCTGAGCATCGAGCTCGACGAGCTCGACGATGTCACTACCGACATCTCCTTCAGCGGGCCGTACGTCGGCGCCTTCTTGCGTTTCTAGTCGCTGGGCGATCAGTAGTACCCATCCCCCCGATAGAAACCCCCTGTCCTGCCTGAGGCAGGGCAGGGGTGTGGGCGTAGCAATAGCAATAATAAAGCTGGTAAAGCTAGAGCAGCTGAGTGCTGCCGGAGAGATGCGGGTTACGGGCGGATCGCTTACGCCTGCCCGAACCAGCGCTCCAGGTCGTCGGCACCGCCGATTAGACGACCGTCGATAAAGACTTGGGGGACCAGGCCCGAACCGCTTGCCGCACGAACCGCCCGCGTCGTTAAGCCGGCACCCAGCTCAATCTCCTCGTACTCGTAACCGTTCTGCTGCAGCAGACGCTTTGCGCGCATGCAGTGAGGACAGCCGAGTTTGGTAAAGAGTACGACGTTGGCCGGGCGATTGGCCTCAGGGTTGACGTAATTGAGCATAGTATCGGCGTCGGAGACCTCGAAGGGGTCGCCCGGCTTCTCCGGCTCGACGAACATCTTCTCGATGACACCGTCCTTGACCAGCATGGAGTAGCGCCACGAGCGTTTACCGAAGCCGAGGTCGTGCTTATCGACCAGCATCCCCATACCGTCACTAAACTCGCCATTGCCGTCGGGAATCACGGTGATTCGATCGGCCTGCTGATCGCGTTTCCACTCCTCCATGACAAAGGCGTCATTAACCGACAGGCAGACGATGTCATCGACGCCGTTGTCACGGAAAACGGGCGCCAACTCGTTGTAGCGCGGTAGGTGGGTCGATGAACAGGTCGGAGTAAAGGCGCCAGGCAGAGCGAAGAGGATTACCGTCTTGCCCTTGAAGAGTTCGTCGCTGGTGATGTCGCGCCAGTCGCCGTCGCGGCGGGCACGAAAGGTCACTTGCGGGACGGGCTGGCCTTCCATCGGATGAGTCATACAGGTCTCCTCTGTGCGAACGTCCAAAAATGATAATTAGTCTTATTAGTGATCTGGGGAGGCCATTATCTACAGCTGCCGCGAGCCAAACAATCAGGAATTTTTATTGTTTTGTTGTTATTCGCTATGGTTTGTGCGATGAGATGCGCGATGCAGGCGGTGCAATGCGCCCTGGCTTTGCTTATGGCATCGAAGCAAGGGGCGTGCGGCGGATGCTGCGGAACCCGTGCGCCTCTTTGGTTGTCGGTACGGGTAGCCGGTAGTAACGCAAGACCGTGCTTGCAATCATTCGCAGTCAATGGAGTCGGATATGCATAAAAAGACGCTCGCTTCGACGTTCGTACTGATGCTCGCCCTTGGCGGTGGCGCTGCGCAGGCGCAGATGGCCCCCGAGCAGGGCGGTCAGCCCGAGATGGAGGGCGCGCCGGGGATGCAGCAGCAAGATCCGCAAGCCGTCGAACAGCAAATGCAGGCGCAGCAGCGGATGCAGCAGTTGCATCAAGAGCTCGGCCAGTTGCAGCAGCAAACTATGGAGGAGAACCCTGAGCTGCAAGATCGGGCAAACGAGCTCGATGACCGGTTGCTTGATCAGATGGAGTCGGTCGGTTACGACAACGTCCGTGAAGATATTGCCCATCTAGAAGAGACGATTCAGCAACTCGAGGATGGGACTCTGGCCGACGACGCCGATGCCGAGGAGCGGTTGCAGGAGGACCGGCAGCTGCAGATGAGGCTGCAACAGGCCCAGCAAGAGGCGATGCAAGATGAGGAGTTCATGCAGAGCTGGGAGCAGGATCGCCAGGAGCTCGAGCAGGATCTGATCAGCGCGATGGAGGATGTCAGCCCGCGCGCTGGCGAGCTGATCGATGAGCTGCAGCAGCTGCAGGCGCAAATGCACCAAGGGATGGGCCAGATGCAGTAGGCCTGAAAGCCGGCTCCGCTCGGAGGTCCGGGCGGCGGCTGGTTGCTCTCTCACGGGCAGTCGGCCGAAGTGCTCGGCGTAGCGAGAGGGAAGCGCGCAGTGCGGCTCGCTCGCACGGCAGTCGGAGTGGGCGGCCGCTTGCCGTCCGCTCCAGTGTTATCCTAAGTGGCCGCGCCGCTGCCGGTGTGTCCGGTACGGTTGGTAAAACTGCTTAGAGGGAGCCCAATGTGATGGTACGTACGACCGCAATCGCAGTTGTCGGTGCGCTTTTCCTGGTTGCTGCCCCGTTTTATGTCGGACCCGCCTCTGCGGACCCGGCGGAGGGGGTGCCTGGTGCTCAGGACGCCGAGCTGATGCAGGTTCAACAGCGACTTCAGGAATTGCAACAGGAACTCGGTCGGATTCAACAAGAGACGCTGGCCGATAATGAGTCGCTGCAGACCCGTGAGAAAGATCTTGAGGAGCGCGTGATCGCCAAGATGGAGGATCTTGGTTACGATCCGGAGAGTCACATTGCGCGCAGAGAGGAGATCCTTGAGCGCTTCGAGTCGCAAGAGCTCAGTCAATCTGAGCAGCAAGAGCTGGCGCAGGAATTGCAAATTGCTCATATGGCGTTGCAGCGTGCGCAGCAGGAAGTTTGGCAGGACGAGGCGTTCCGCGAGAGTATGGAGCGTGATATGCGGGCGCTGCACGAAGATATGATTGCGGCGATGGAGGAGGCCTATCCTGAGACCGCCGATTTAATGTCCGAGTACCAGGAGCTCTTCTCCAAGCTGCAGGAGCAGATGCACCGTCACGGCGAGCAGCTTCGCTGACCCGCTTCGCTGATCCAGTAGCGAGCGCAAGCCCCTAGCTTCAGCTATGGGGTGAGCGAGCCGAGATGCCTTCGTGATCGGTTATCGGAGCGCCCTCGCGTAGGAGGTGCGGCCTGGCGGGTGGCTGTCGCGGAACCCCACCCCGCCCGAGTCAGGGCGGGGTTTTTCGTGCAAATTGCCGACTACCGATTGCCGGTTGAGTCGACTTCGGCGGTGAGCCACCGTCAGCGGCTCAGCCGCTCTCTATTCAGTCACGCTCAAGGGCGAGGGCAACCCCTTGACCGCCGCCGATGCACATCGTAACGACACCACGACGCACCCCGTCGCGTTGCATCGAGTGCAGCAGCCGGGTGGTCAAGACCGCGCCGGTGGCGCCGATGGCGTGACCGTGGGCGATGGCACCACCCTCGACGTTCACTCGCTCCTCGTCGATGCCGAGATCGCGCGTGACCGCGATCGCAATCGCCGCAAAGGCCTCGTTGATCTCCCAGCGCTCGACATCATCCACCGACCAGCCGGCGCGCTGCAGACACTGCTTGACCGCCGGTACCGGGCCGATCCCGAACATCCCCGGCTCGACACCACCGACCCCGTAGGCGACCAGCCGTGCCATCGGTGTCAGGCCGTGCTGGGCGACCGCTTGCTCGTCGGCCACCAGGACGGCCGCCGCGCCTGAGTTGATCCCCGGTGCGTTACCGGCGGTGACAGTCCCCTCCTTGCGGAAAGCCGGACGCAGTTTCTGTAGGCCCTCCAGGGTGGTGTCGCCTCGGTTGTGCTCGTCGGTATCGAAGCGCTTGGTGCCTTTGCGATCCGGTACGTCGACCGGGGTGATCTCGGCCTCGAAGAGCCCCTTAGCCTGCGCGGCGCTGAAGCGCTGCTGCGAGCGTACGGCCCAGGCGTCTTGCTGTTCACGGGTGATCTGATAGGCGGTCGCGAGATCTTCGGTGTGCCACCCCGAGTGTTGATCGGAGAAGGCGTCGTTGAGCCCGTCGTTGAGCACGGCGTCGAAGATTTGATTGTGGCCCAAGCGGTAGCCGGTCCGCCCCTGCATCAGCAGGTAGGGCGCCCGATCCATGTTCTCCATGCCGCCACCGATGGCTACATCGGCGTAGCCGAGGGCGACCTCTTGATAGGCGTTGGCGATGGCCTGGGCGCCGGAACCGCAGACGCGGTTAACGGTCAGCGCCGGCACGGTCACCGGCACGCCGCCGTTGACAGCCGCCTGACGAGCCGGATTCATCTTGCAGCCGGCTTGGATGACGTTGCCGAGGACTACGCTATCGATCGCCTCCGGATCGATCCCGGAACGCTCCAGGGTGGCGCGGATCGCGGCGGCACCGAGATCGGTCGCCGGTACCTTGCTCAGCGAGCCGTTGAAGGTTCCGAGGGCGGTGCGAGTCGGTGCGCATAGAAAGACGCGGCGCTGAGACATGGATCAATCTCCTTCTGCAGAGTCAGCGTGTTCTCGGGTCGATGCCCTGTCGTTGGATACTGTGTCGTTACCCCTGTTGTTGGATAACTGGATAACGGACGGTCGAGTTTGGATCACGTACCTTCGGCAGTTTAACGGATGCGCGCCGGGACGACGACCGCTGTGAGTCGATCAATATGCACGGGGCCACTGGCACATTTCGACGGCACCGCTTTGCCAGGCGTCCGAAGCCTGAAGCCTGAAGCCTGAAACTTGAGACCCGAGACCCGAACCCCGCACCCTGAACCCCAAAGCTTGGGTCTGTCGAAGCGTGAGGTCCGAGGTCCGAGGTCCGAGGTCCGAGGTCAAGGGCTAAGCGGCGCGAGTGCCGGCTCCGGCTCGTCGTAGATCTTCTCGATGCGGCAATCGAGGCGCCCAGAACCGAGGCGGGCATGGACGAGGGCGCCCGGTGTGGCTTCGTCGGCTCGCCGCAAGATGCAGCCATCAGTGCGCTGGATCACGGCGTAGCCGCGCTCCAGAGTCGCCAGCGGGCTGACTGTATGCAGGGCGCGGGCTGCGGCACTTAAGCGCTGACGGCTGGTGCCGAGGCGCTGTTCGATGCCTCGTCGCAGGCGGGCCTCGAGTTCATCGAGGCGTTGCGCCCGATCGCGCAGGCGCCGCCCCGGGTGCTGTGCCGTGAGCCGCCGGGTCAAGGTCAAGAGGCGCTCTTCGCGGCGCTGCAGCGTGCGGGTGAGGGCGCTGTGTAAGCGGCGTCGGTGTTCGGCCAGGCCGGCCATATAGGCGCCGCGATCGGGGCTGAGCGTCTCGGCAGCGGCCGAGGGGGTTGGGGCGCGCAGATCGGCGGCCAGATCGGAGATGGTCAGATCGACCTCGTGACCGACGGCACTGATGACCGGGAGCGGGCAGGCGCGGATAGCGTGTGCGACGATCTCCTCGTTGAAGGGCCAAAGATCCTCCAGTGAGCCGCCCCCGCGTGTGAGCAGCAGCAGATCGACCTCGCGGCGTCGGCCGGCCAGCTCCAAGGCAGCAGCGATCTGTGCCGCGGCTCCCTCACCCTGGACTGCTACCGGATAGATCAGCACCGGTAAACTCGGAAAGCGGCGTTCAAGCACGCTCAGCACATCGCGGATGGCCGCACCGCTCGGCGAGGTGATCACACCGAGGCGCTGCGGTAGGCGTGGCAGCGGCCGTTTCGCCGCGGCATCGAAGAGGCCGGCGGCGGCTAGGCGTTGCTTGAGCGCTTCAAAGGCACGGCGCAGCGCCCCCTCGCCAGCCTCCTCCAGATGCTCGACAATCAGCTGGAAGTCGCCACGCGCAGGATAGAGGCTGGCTTTGGCGTAGGCGCGGACCAGGTCACCGTCGCGCGGTTGAAATGACAAGCGTAAGCTGCGGCCGCGAAAGAGGGCACAGCGCACCTGAGCGCGCGCATCCTTAAGAGAGAAGTAGAGGTGGCCTGAGGCCGGGCGCGACAGATTCGAGATCTCGCCTTCGATGCAGAGCGTCGGCAGCGCCAACTCCAGCATCTCCCGCACCTCGGTGGTCAGCTGCGAGGGGGTGTAGACCGGCATGGATGCGTCGGCATTAGGCGGAAGCGATCTCTCCATTGCGGTTCTCTCTCTCTGCTTCGCGATCACGGGTGGACGGGGCTATCGATCGGGGGCCATTGGGGGCCATCGGCGGCGTTCGGAGGCCTCTTTTCGCGTTCGCTCCTGGCGTACTCTGCCACACCAGGCGTATACTATCCGGCTATCTAAAAAGTAGCCACACTGCGAAAGCAGCCGAAAGCAATCCTATTCAAAGCAGCCATACGCCGAAAGCAGCCAACTCGGAGTCCGAGGTCGATAGAGATCTATGCGCATTATCCAGGAAGCCCTGACGTTCGACGACGTCCTGCTACTGCCCGCCCACTCGCAGGTGATGCCTCGTGATGCCGACCTGCGCACCGCCCTGACCCGCAACATTGAGCTCAACATCCCGATCGTCTCAGCGGCGATGGACACCGTCACCGAGGCCCGGTTGGCGATCGCCCTAGCCGAGCAGGGAGGGCTCGGGGTCATCCACAAGAACTTAACGGTCGAGGCGCAGGCGGCCGAGGTCTTCCGGGTCAAGAAGTTCGAAAGCGGGATCATCAAGGAGCCGATTACCGTCTCACCGCGCACGAGCATCGGCGAGGTGCTGGCGCTGACGCGGGCGCAGGGGATCTCCGGGGTGCCGGTGGTCGATGGCGAGGATCTGGTCGGCATCGTTACCGGGCGCGATCTGCGCTTCGAGACGCGGGTCGATGAGCCGGTGGCATTGGTGATGACGCCGCAAGAGCGGCTGGTGACCGTGCACGAGGGGGCACCCCGCGAAGAGATCCTCAGCAAGCTCCATCACCACCGCATCGAGAAGGTGCTGGTGGTCGATGAGCAGTTCCGGCTGCGCGGCATGATCACCGTGAAGGATATCCAAAAGAGCCGCGACTACCCGAATGCCTGCAAAGATGAGTACGCGCGGCTGCGCGTCGGTGCCGCGGTCGGGGTCGGGGCCGGCACCGAGGAGCGGGTCGAGGCCCTAGTCGCCGCCGGCGTCGATGTCCTGGTCGTCGATACCGCCCACGGCCACTCGACCGGGGTGCTCGAGCGGGTGCGCTGGGCTAAGCAGCACTATCCGCAGATCGATGTGATCGCCGGAAATATCGCAACAGCTGAGGCCGCCGAGGATCTGCTGCGCGCCGGTGCCGATGCGGTCAAGGTCGGCATCGGACCGGGTTCGATCTGCACCACACGGGTCATCGCCGGGGTTGGGGTGCCGCAGGTAACCGCGATCTCCAATGTCGCTAAGGCGCTCGACGGGACCGGCGTACCCCTGATCGCCGACGGCGGGATTCGCTTCTCCGGTGATGCGGCGAAGGCGCTGGCGAGTGGGGCGCATACGATTATGGTCGGCAGTCTGCTCGCCGGTACCGAGGAGGCTCCAGGCGAGGTCGAGCTCTATCAAGGGCGCTCATACAAGTCGTATCGCGGCATGGGATCGCTCGGGGCGATGGCCGGCAGCCACGGCAGCGCCGATCGCTACTTCCAAGAGGCTGGACAGTCAGCCGATAAGCTCGTCCCCGAGGGGATCGAGGGGCGGGTGCCGTATAAGGGCAGCATGGTAGCGATCGTCAATCAGCTGCTCGGTGGCATCCGCGCCAGCATGGGCTACGTCGGTTGCGCCGATTTGGCACAGATGCGCAGCCAGCCGCAGTTTGTGCGCATCACCGGAGCCGGAATGCGTGAAAGCCACGTCCACGACGTAACGATCACCAAAGAGGCGCCGAACTACCGCGTCGAGTGAGTCTCGCCCCCCTCCGACACAGAGCCTGAAGACCATGTCAACGACCTCAAGCGCGGTGGATATCCACGCCCACCGGATCTTGATCCTCGATTTCGGATCGCAGTATACGCAGCTGATTGCCCGGCGCGTGCGCGAGCACGGCGTCTACTGCGAGATTCGCCCCTACGACGCCGAGCCGGAACGGCTCCGGGCGTTCGCCCCGAGCGGGGTGATCCTCTCCGGCGGGCCGGAGTCGGTGACCGCCGAGCAGGCGCCGCAGATCCCGGCGGTGATCTTCGAGCTCGGGGTGCCGCTGCTCGGTATCTGCTACGGCATGCAGGCGCTCGCCGCTCAGCTCGGCGGAAAGGTTGAGCCCTCCCAGCATAAGGAGTTCGGTTACGCGCAGGTCTGCGTGCGCGGCCATTCGCGCCTCTTGACCAATATCGAAGATCACGCCAGCAGCGATGGCTTCGGCTGGCTCGATGTCTGGATGAGCCACGGCGACCGGGTCATTGAGCCGCCGCCCGGCTTTAAGGTCATCGCAACGACCGCGACCTCGCCGGTTGCCGGTATGGGCGATGATGAGCGCGCCTGGTACGGCGTGCAGTTCCACCCCGAGGTGACGCACACCCCGCAGGGTGGCCGTATCCTTGAGCGCTTTGTGCGCCAGATTTGCGACTGCCCCGGGACGTGGACGGCGACTCAGATCATCGAGGACAGCATCAGCCGCGTGCGTGCTCAGGTCGGTTCGCGCCGGGTGGTGCTGGGCCTCTCCGGCGGGGTCGACTCTTCGGTTACGGCGGCGTTGCTGCAGCGGGCGATCGGAGATCAGCTGACGTGCGTCTTCGTCGACAACGGGTTGCTGCGCGAGGGCGAAGCCGAGCAGGTGATGGCGACCTTCGCCAAGCATATGGGCGTTCACGTCCTCCACGTTGCCGCCGAACAGCGCTTTCTCGACGCCCTCGAGGGGGTCGACGATCCAGAGCAGAAGCGGCGCATCATCGGTCGACTCTTTGTGGAGATCTTCGACGAGGAGGCGGCGAAACTCGACGATGTTGCCTTTCTTGCCCAGGGCACCATTTATCCCGATGTGGTCGAGTCGGCCGGCACCGCCGGCGGCAAGGCGCATGTGATCAAATCGCACCACAACGTCGGCGGATTGCCTGAGACGATGCAGCTCGAGCTCGTCGAGCCGCTGCGCGAGCTGTTCAAGGACGAGGTGCGCCGGGTCGGTCTGGAGCTCGGCTTACCGGCCGACATGATCCATCGTCACCCCTTCCCCGGACCTGGTCTCGGGGTGCGGATTCTCGGCGAGGTGCACAAGCTCTACGCCGACTTGCTGCGCCGGGCCGACGCTATCTTCATCGAGGAGTTGCGCCGCTCCGGCTGGTACGAGCGCACCAGTCAGGCCTTTGCCGTCTTCCTGCCGGTGCGCTCGGTCGGGGTGACCGGCGATGGGCGGCGCTACGAGTACGTCGTCGCCTTGCGCGCAGTGGAGACGGTCGACTTCATGACGGCACGCTGGGCACACTTGCCGTACGAACTGCTCGATCACGTCTCGCGGCGGATCATTAACGAGATCGATGGCATCTCGCGGGTGGTCTACGACATCTCCGGTAAGCCGCCCGCGACCATCGAGTGGGAGTAGCTCATCGCGACATCGATCAGCGCTGGATGGCGCATGCGCTGCGGCTGGCAGAGCGGGCGGCTGCCAGCGGTGAGGTGCCGGTCGGGGCGCTGCTGGTCGATGCTGCTGGCACGGTACTCGGCGAGGGGTACAATCGGCCCATCGCCGCCCACGACCCCAGTGCCCATGCTGAGATTGAGGCGCTGCGGGCCGCCGGCCGCCACGCCCAGGCGTATCGGCTACCAGGGAGCACCCTCTACGTCACCTTAGAGCCGTGCTTTATGTGCGCCGGAGCGATGCTGCATGCGCGTATCGAACGGCTGGTCTTTGGTGCTGCCGATCCAAAGACCGGGGCGTGCGGTGGCCAGTTCGACCTCTTTGCCCTCCCGGGCCATAACCACGCGGTGCGGGTCGAAGGGGGGGTGCTGGCCGCCGAGTGTGGCGACTTGCTGCGTCTCTTCTTTCGGGAGCGGCGGCGCTCGGCAGGCTAGCCGGCCGGCCACGCACCGGTGCGATCTGGCACGATTATGAGCGGATGTGTCGAACTCCGGTGCCTGTTCGAGTCTTGGCTTTTGCTCCTATGCTATCTGCCCTCTGTGTTATCCGCCCCCTGTTGCGGAGTGACTGGTCCGGTCGCCCGTTGAGTCGTTCGGCTCTTCTTGATATGCCCTGCCCACTGCAGCAGCTCTTTGAGTTTGGTGGTGTCGATCGGTTTGGTCAGGTAGGCATCGCAGCCCATGCTCAGGCAGTGGGTTCGACTCTCTTCGAGTGCGTGGGCCGTCAAGGCGGCCAATGGCGTTGTGCTGCCGCTGTTCGGTTCCGCTTCACGCTCTAAGCGGCGAATTTCGGCCGCGGCCTCCGGTCCGTCGAGTTGAGGCATCTGCACATCGAGCAGAACCAAATCGGGGCGCTCGCGCTGCCAAATCGCAACGGCCTCAAGCCCATCGGCAGCCTCCAGAACGCTGCAACCGAACGACTCGAGTAGCTTGCGTGCCAGCAGTGCATTTACCGGTTCATCTTCAGCAACCAACACGCGCAAGCCATCGATTGTGCGATGTTCCTGAGGCAATCCATCCGGCAACGCGTCATCAGCCGCTTCCAAGGTTGCGCAGGTGTTATCGTCGGCCGGCAGGGGCACCGAGAAGAAAAACGTTGAGCCGATCCCGAATTCGCTCTTCAGGCCGAGGGTTCCACCCATGATTTGGACCAGTTCACGACAGATCTTCAACCCCAGGCCGCTCCCTTCGTGGCTCGAAGAACGCGCGTTCGGAGCGCCGCGGATGCCACGGGGCGTTCCGGACTGGCGAGGGGAGAGTGGGCGGGCCTGGGTAAAGGCCTCGAAGATGCGCTCGCGTTCGTCTGCGGGAATCCCCGGTCCGGTGTCGGAGACGGCGACGTACACCCAGTCAGCAGCTTGACGTTGCAGTTCGATATGAACACTCCCGTGCGCGGTGAATTTAATCGCATTGACCGCAAGGTTGAAGATGATCTGGCCAAAACGCGTCGGATCGCTACAGACCCTTTCAGGCAGTGCCTCATCGACGGTCAGGCGGAATTGCAGTCCCTTCTCTTCAGCGCGCGTGCGCAGTATTTCGAACTGTTGCTCCAAGAAGGGGCGTAGGGCAAAGGCCTGCTGCTGCAGAGTCAGGCGTCCTGCCTCCAGGCGTGATAGGTCAAGCAGGGTGTCGATCAGCGCTAGGAGGCGATCGCCGGCCGTGTGGCACAAGTGCAGGTAGCGGCGCTGTGTTTCATCAAGCTCGGTCTGTTCGAGCAGCTCGGTAAAGCCGAGGATGGCGTTGAGCGGGGTGCGCAGGTCGTGGCTGATGGCGGCGAAGAAGGTGTTGCGGTCCTCTTCGGCCTGGCGTCGAGCCTGTTCGGCGGCTTTGCGCTCGGTGATATCGACGCCCACCGACTGAAAGTGGGTGATCTGTTCATCGTCATCGAAAAAGGCCCGAGTGCTCCACTCAATCCAGCGTGTTCTACCGCCGGCATCGATCAGCCGATGCTCCAGGGAGCGTGTGCTCTGTTGAGGCGTAAAGCGGGCTAAATCGATCGTCAGGGGCTCTCGCTCGCTTTCGGGGAGGGTTTCGAGCCACATACGGCCGATGAGGGCATCGATCGTTGAACCGAGCAGATCAGCTAGGGCGCGGTTGGCAAAGACGATGGTGCCGTCGGGTAGGAAGCGCTGGATGAAGTGTGGGTGATCATCAAGGATCTCGAGCATGCGGTCGCGCTCGCGTTCGGTGCGCTGTCGCTCGGTAATATCCTGGAAGGAGACGACCACCCCTTGACGTTTATCGGCCTCATCGCGCAGTGGTGCGGCGTAGACCAGTACCGGGAGCGGGGTGCCGTCGCTGCGCCAGAAGAGATCCTCCCACGCTTCGAGCGGTTTGCCGGTCTTGGCGACTTGGTAGATCGGGCACTCGGTGAGTGGGAAGAACGTGCCGTCGGCTCGTGTATGGTGGGTGCAGCTGTGGGCGTTGAGACCGATCACTTCTTTTTCATCGGTGTAGCCGAGCATATGGCAGGCGGCCGGATTGAGAAAGGTGAGTCGTCCCTCGACGTCGATCCCCATCACACCTTCAGCGAGGCTGTGGAGCAGTTGGTGCTGGAAGCGCTCGGCGTGGATGCGATCGCTGATATCTTCGACCAGGCCGTCGAAGACGATCCGTCCGGTCTCATCGAGGTTTTTCCGCAGCGATAGGCGCACCCAGATGATGCGTCCGCGCAGGGTCCGAAGCTGTAGCTCTAGTCCTGAAATCTCTCCACGTTTGAGTAGCAGCTCGGTGAGTTGTACACGATCTTGAGGATTGACGTAGAGGTCACGCACCGGGCTCGCTAGGAGCTCTTTCTCGGAGTTGGCCTCAAAGAGCCTGAGCATGGCCGGGTTGATCTCTAAAAAACGTCCATTCGGCTCCGGGGTGCTGCGATAGATGCCGACCGGTACAGTGCGAAAGAGATCCCAGTAGACCTCGAGGCGGTGCTGGTAGCGGCGCGTTTCGGTGATGTCGTGAATAATCGAGTATAGATAGGACTTGTTGGCAATCCAGAGCGGTCCTGAGAAGACCTCGACATCGCGAATCTCACCGCTGCGCAGGCGATGGCGAAAGCGGAAATAGAGCCGTTCTTCGGCCTCGGCGCGCGCTATTTCGGCGCGGATCTCGGGCTCCGAGAGGGTGTTGATCTGTTTGATCGACATCGTCTGCAGCTGTTCGCGGGTATAGTCGTAGAAGCGTTCAGCGGCGAGGTTGGCATCAACAATGCGGCCGTTCTGAGGGTCGATGAGCAGTTTCGGGGCGACGTTGCTGTGAAAAGTTTGGCGAAAGAGGTGTTCGGCTTCGATCTGTGGCGTCGGCGGCCCTTTGAGTCTGCTAACATCCTTGAAAAAGGCGAGGGCAACGGGCAGGGCCAGTCCGGTAGTTTTGCCCTCAGCTGCATCGGCTGCATCGGCTGCATCGGCCTTGTCGGCTGCAGTGGCGGAGTTGGTGTCGTCAGCGCCGCCGGTACCGGTGTGACGGGAGGCCTCGGCGTCGATCTCGGCATTGCTGTCGGCTGCGATATCGATAGCGTGGACGGTCAACTCGACCCACAGTGCGGGGTTGCGATCGGCAATTCGGCGCTCGATGACAAAATGGGAGCGTTGCCCGGAAGTGATCTCCGCAAACAGCGCTTTCTCCTCCTCTCGATCGTCGTCATATGCGAGCAGTTCGCAAAAGTGTTGCCCGTACAGTGCTGTGGTGGTGCGTTGCAGTAGCGCACTCAGGGCGGCGTTACACCGCAAAATACGCCCGGTGGCGTCGAGTTCAGCTAATGCACTCGGGTTGCGCTCGAAGAGCAGCGCCGCGTACGAGGTGTTGGCGGAGGGGGTCGTCTTCATGATTAGGAGCTGACGCGCTGTCTGGGCCTGCGGGTAAGGTGACATTATGGAGGAATGCTAGCGTGGATGCTTGCGGCGAAACCGCCATCCGTAAGGCGGAACTGTGGACCAAACGGCGAGTAACGCTCGTTGGTGGGGTGGTCAACCTGCTGCTCGGACTGGGCAAGATTGGAGCAGGGGTCATTGGCCAGTCGCAAGCCTTGATCGTCGATGGCGTCCATTCGTTAACGGATCTCTTCTCCGATGGGGTCGTTCTGCTCGCCGCGACCTACGGCAGCCAAGGCGCCGATCACGACCACCCGTACGGTCATGCCCGCATCGAGACGGTAGCAACGGCCTTTATCGGTGCAGTCCTGCTGTTGGTCGCCGGCGGTTTTCTCTACGATCTGCTGCAGCGTCTTTTCATCAGTCCGGCCGATTTGCTGGTGCCGGGCTGGTTGGCACTGGGTGTAGCGCTGCTCTCGATTCTCGTTAAGGAAGGGCTCTATCGCTACACCCGACGGGCTGCCGAGCGTATCGGATCTAATCTACTGCACGCCAACGCCTGGCACCACCGTTCTGATGCCCTCTCATCGGTTGTCGTGGTCGCCGGCATCGTCGGGGTGCTGCTCGGCTTTCCGTGGTTGGATGCGGTCGGAGCCATGATCGTGGCCCTGATGCTCGGCTACATGGGCGGACAGTTCGTCTGGCAGGCGCTGCGTGAGTTGGTCGATACCGGTCTGCCGCCCGACGAGGTCGAGTATTTGGAGCATCTGATTACCCGGATCGACGGTGTGCATCGGGTGCATGGGTTGCGCAGTCGGCGGATGGCACAGGACGCCTGGGTTGATGTCCATATCCTGGTCGATCCGCGGCTGAGTGTCTCGGAAGGGCACCGGATCGCCGAGGCGGTTCGTGAGTACTTGACCCGGGCTGTCTCAGATGTGGCCGAAGTGCTGGTGCATGTTGAACACGAAGATCCGAGCTGGGAGGCCGTGACGACCCAGTTGCCGCTGCGCCGGCGCGTTGAGCATGACCTGTGGCGGTACTGGGAGGGGGTGGCACTGGCCGAGCGGATCGAGCGGATCGATTTGCACTATATGGAGGGAGCGCTTGAGGTCGAAGTTCACCTGCCGTGGGAGCCGGGGTGCTACGCCGGCTACGCAGATTCGGCGGAGGGGGAGGGTGCGCTTGCTGCGCTCGCCGCAGCGGCGGAGCGCATCGACTACGTCACGCATTGCCGCGTGCACGTCGTGGTGTGCTGATCACTCCGCCGCCAGTCAGGTCTTTTTGCCGGTCGTTTCGTCGGGGCTTTTTGAGACGTCCTAAAGGTTGTCGTCCGCATGCCGATACCTCCTGCAAAGGCGGCGCTGTTGGAGCGCCGGGTGATGCAGGCCTATCGGGCCGGACTAAAGGACGTAGGAGAGAGCACCCATGGCTAAAG
The DNA here is from genome assembly GCF_016583625.1 of Halorhodospira abdelmalekii. Lineage (GTDB taxonomy): Bacteria > Pseudomonadota > Gammaproteobacteria > Nitrococcales > Halorhodospiraceae > Halorhodospira > Halorhodospira abdelmalekii. The sequence goes on from NZ_NRRN01000025.1 coordinate 16,154, forward strand.
AGCAACATCACCAGAATCAGACCCTGGCGGAGCTGGTTTGTGCCAATGCCGGTCAGGCGATTGAGCAGAGCGGCAACGCTGAGCAAACCCTGGAGTCGCTCTTTTTCGCGGCGGTTTGCATGTCTCGCCACTACATGAGTGCCCAGGAGACTGCCGCCTATATGCGACAAATTGCTGATGAACTTGAGAAATCCGCCGAGCGCTTGCCGACGACCCGGCTGCACTGAGGCGCTTATCCTCGGTGCCCCTTTCGCCCCTGGTGCCCCCGATGAATGGGGCGCTCTGGGCGCCGGGCGAGTTCGTCGCCCGGGTCTGCTGAGGGCGGCGATCGCCGCTTTCGCCCTCTATCTCTCTACCCTTCTCTTTGCCGCCGCGTCGCTAGCCGATGAACGGGCGTCGTTGCGGATCACCACACAGCCGGGTGAGGCTCAGATCTACATTGATGGCCGTGAGTACGGACGCTCACCACGCTGGCCTCGTGATGAGCTGACGGTTCGCTTGCCGCCCGGAACCTACCGCGTCGAGGCCAGGATTACGGCCCAGGAGAGTGAACGCGGCGAGGCTCTGCGTGCTGAGCGTGAAGTGCGGTTGCGGGCGGCAAGCGAGCAGACGCTGCACTTGGAGTTGACCAGCGCGACCTCTGCACTTGCCTCTTATCGCGGACACCGTGCGGCCATAACCGTCCTAGCTGTCCTTCCCGATGCCCGTGCCCTGACCGCTGCGCAAGACCGCCGCATACTGCTTTGGGATCTCGAAGAGGGTGGGGTGCTACGCACCTTCAGCGGACACGCGCAGCCGATCACCGCCTTAGTGGCGAGTCGCGACGGTCGACACTTTGTGACCGGCGATGCGGGTGGCCACCTTATGTTTTGGCGCAGCGACCGTGAGCAGCCCGAGCGGCGCTGGGAGCAGCAGGAATCACCGATTGCCGCGCTAGCGTTGAGCCCCGATGGACGGCGACTGCTCGCGGTAACCCAGAGCGGCGACCTACAGCTTTGGGATCTGCGCGCAGGACGGTTGCTGCGAACCTTACGCGAGGGTGGGGGGGATCAGCCCCTGCTTCACGCGGTTGCCTACGCCCCGGACGGCCGGCGCGCTGTCACTGGTGGAGCGGGTGAATCGCCCCTGCAGCTCTGGGATACCCAGTACGGCCGAGCGATCTCAGCCCCGGCGACTGGAGCGTTCGGGGAGGTGCGAAGCGTGGCCTTCGACCCGCGCGGCCGCTCCATCGTAGTCGGGAGTGACGATGGCGCACTGACGCTGTGGGATGTGCGCCGAGGTGAGACGGTTCGCCACTTCGATGGGCACGAGGATACTGTTTTGGCGATTGCGGTAAGCCGCGATGGCCGCTATGCGCTCTCCGGCGCGCGCGATGGCACGGTGAAACTGTGGGCGCTCGATGACAGCGACCCAAAGCGCACCTTCGCCGGACACGCCGGTCCCGTGCGCGCCGTCGCTTTCGATGACGAGCGTGGCGTGGGCCTGTCGGTCGGCGAGGATCAACGCTTGACGCTGTGGCCGCTCGGTTGGGAGGGGCGGTAGGATGGGCGCCAGGGTGAGTAATACCAGGGTGAATGGTGGCGGAGGGCGGTAGTGGAGGAGTAGTGGAGGGCCTGTCGCAGCTGGCCAGCGTGTCGCAGCTGGCAGCGGCAGCGAAAAAAGCTCAGACTCGGCGGACGAACACTGATCAGGAGGGGCCGTGGGACGATTGATTGAGGGGCAGTGGGTCGAGGATGCCTACCGCTATGACGAGCAAGGGCGCTTCCAGCGCGAGGAGAGCCGCTTTCGTGCCTGGATCGAACCGAATAGCACCTTCGCCGCCGAGCCTGATCGTTACCATCTCTACGTGTCGCTCGCCTGTCCGTGGGCACATCGAGTCCTGATCGCCCGCAAGCTGAAGGGCCTAGAGTCGGCCGTTGGCCTCTCCGTGGTCCACCCCCTGATGCGCAACCAGGGCTGGGAGCTGCGCGACGATTTCCCCGGAGCGACCGGTGATCCCATCCTCGGGGCGCGCTACTTGCGCGAGATCTATACCGCGGCCGAGCCGCAAGCGACGACTCGGGTCTCAGTGCCGGTGCTGTGGGATCAGCAGCGGCGCACCGTCGTCAACAACGAATCGCGCGAGCTGCTGCGGATGTTCAACCACGCCCTCGCCCCGATCGCCGAACACGACATCGATCTAGCCCCACCCGATCGGATCGAAGAGGTCGATGCGACGATAGACGCCATCTACGAGCCGATCAATAACGGCGTCTACCGCTGCGGCTTCGCGACCACCCAAGCCGCCTACGACGAGGCGGCCGAAGGGCTCTTCAGCGCCCTGGAGCAGTGGGACGAGGTGCTCGGTAAGCGGCGCTATCTCTGTGGCGATCGCCTTACCGAGGCCGATATCTGCCTCTACACTACCTTGATTCGCTTCGATGCGGTCTACGCGGTCCACTTCAAGTGCTCACAGCGCCCCATCCGCGAGCACCCCCACCTCTACGGCTATCTGCGTGAGCTCTACCAGATGCCCGCCTTCCGCGAGACCACCGACTGGGCGCACATCCGTCACCACTACTACCTAAGTCATCCCTTCCTCAACCCGACAGGGATCATCGCACGTATGCCCGATCTCGGCCTCGACCGGCCGCACGGCCGGGAGGGCTTATCTGCGAAGTGATTCGGTTCTGCGTGATCTGATAGAAGCCACCGGACAGCGCGGGCAGCCGTGCTACGCTTCCCAGCTGGGTTGGATATTGCTGGTGGGACAGAAGGGTTTTGCGGGCCATCGGCGGGTTACAGCGGGCTTTGTGGATCACCTTTTGCCATATTTTGAGCCGCAAACATCGTCGTGGCCCGTGCGTGAGCGACAAACCGCTACCGCCAGGTCGCTGGACTCGGAGCGTTACGATCAGCAGGCTGGGGGTGCGCTGGGGGAAAAAGGATGATACCATCGGCGCCATGCCGGGATGGCGGAACTGGTAGACGCGCTCGACTCAAAATCGAGTGGGCTTCGCCCATGTGGGTTCGAGTCCCACTCCCGGCACCATCTCTTCGTAGCATCTCGTCGCCTCTTGTAGCATATCTCCCTGTTTGGCAAGGTCAGATCGTAGGTGGTCAGCTATCACTGAGCGCCTGTGGATGTTGCGCGTTCGCAGGGTTCGTCGATTAAGTGTCTTAGGGCTTTTGCAGAGCAGAGATATCAGGTCTCCGCTAGGGCTGGCTCGCTCGGCGCGTGATAGACTCCGTTCAGATTGCAGTCGAATTCGGTTCGAGCGAAGGGGGCAGGGGAGGGCATCCCGGAGCGGGGTGATCAGTAGCCGCTTCGCGGAGCAGTATCCGGAGGTTTGTGAGCGGTGCGCATCCATCAAGAGCAGTTCGAGATAGCGACCCGGGGGCGTGGCCCGGTCGAGATCAGCGGCTCCATCAGGGGGCTGCTACAGCCACTACAGATGAGCACGGGCCTGTGCCACCTCTTCTGCCGCCACACCAGCGCATCGCTGACCATCACCGAGAACGCCGATCCGACGGTACTTCACGATCTCGAAGGCTATCTGGAGCGTTCGATCCCCGATGGTGACCCCCGTTACGCCCACTCGATGGAGGGGCCGGACGATATGTCGGCGCATATTCGCAGTGTGCTGACCGGCTCGGGCCTGACCATTCCGTTCAGTCGGGGTGAGCTCTGCTTGGGTACATGGCAGGGCGTCTTTCTCTGGGAGCATCGGACCCGCCGCCATTCACGGACGGTGGTTGTGACCTTCCTGGGGACGTGACTTCATCCCTTCTCGCCTGAAGGGCGGGGTCTCATTCGCGATATAGATGAGCGATAGCAATATCAATGAGCGATGCTGAGGTCTTCCGCGCTAGCGCGCTGACTCGGGTCTACCGCATGGGCGAGGTCGAGGTCCACGCCTTGCGCGGGGTCGATCTGGTGCTCTACGGCGGTGAGTTGGTGGTGCTGCTCGGCCCCTCGGGCAGTGGGAAGTCGACCCTGCTGAATATCCTCGGTGGGCTCGATCGCCCGAGTGCCGGCACGGTGACCGTCCACGGTCACGATCTAACCGCGGCGGGTGAGGGTGAGCTGACCGCCTTTCGCCGCCACTTCGTCGGTTTCGTCTTTCAGTTCTACAATCTCATTCCCAGTCTGACGGCGCGCGAGAACGTCGCCATCGTCACCGAGATCGCCCGCGATCCTATGGCCCCCGAGGCGGCGCTGGAACTCGTCGGCCTGGGCGGGCGGCTCGACCACTTTCCCTCCCAACTCTCCGGCGGTGAGCAGCAGCGCGTCGCCATCGCCCGGGCGATTGCCAAGCGGCCGCAGGTCTTGCTCTGTGACGAGCCGACCGGGGCGCTCGATTCAAAGACCGGGATTACCGTCCTTGAGGTGCTTGAGCGGGTCAATGAAGAGTTTGGCACCACCATCGCCATCATCACCCACAACGCCGACATCGCCTCAATGGCCCACCGCGTCATCCACTTCAAGGATGGTCTGATCGATGCGGTTGAATGCAATACGCAGCGGCGCCGGGCGCGGGAGCTGAGCTGGTGACGCTGGGCCTCTGGCCCCCACGGGCGTTGACGCGCAAACTCTGGCGCGAGCTCTGGACGATGCGCAGCCAGGCCGTAGCGATCGCCGTGGTCATCGCCGGCGGTGTCGGCACGCTGGTGATGTTTCTCACCTCCCTCTACGCCTTAACCGAGACGCGGGCGGCCTTCTATCAGGAGTACCGCTTCGCCGATCTCTTTGTCAGTGCCGAGCGGGCCCCGGTCGGCCTGCTCGCCGAGATCGCGGAGATCCCCGGGGTGCAGCGACTCGCCGATCGGGTCGAGGCAGGCGCAACGCTCGAGCTACCCAGCTTTGATGAGCCGATCACCGGGCAGCTACTCTCGCTGCCGGATGGGGAGAACGCCGTGCTCAACCGCCTGCACGTCAGTGTTGGCCGGTTGCCGGAGGCCGGCAGTGGGCGCGAGGTCGTCGTCAGCGACGGCTTTGCCGAGGCGCATGAGCTGCGCCCCGGCGATCGGCTCAGCGCGGTGATCCGCGGGCGCTATCAGCGGTTCGAGATCGTCGGGGTGGCGACCTCCCCAGAGCACGTCTATCAGATCCGTCCCGGCGACTTGATGCCCGATCATCGGCGCTACGCGACCGTCTGGATGAACCGCGAGGCGTTGGCCGCCGCCTACGACATGGAGGGGGCGTTCAACAGTTTGACCGTGGCGCTGACGCGCGATGCCCGCCCGGGCGAGGTGATCGCCGAGCTCGATCGCCTGCTTGAGCCGTGGGGTGGGCGCGGCGCCCACGATCGCGACTTCCAGACCTCGCATCGGCTGCTCGAGGATGAACTGACGCAGCTGCGCAGTATCGCCGTCCTCATCCCCGGGATCTTCCTCGGGGTGGCCGCCTTTCTCCTCAACGTCGTCGTCGGCCGCCTGATTGCTACCCAGCGTGAGACCATCGGGATCCTGAAGGCCTTCGGCTACTCAAGCGGGGCCATCGCGCTGCACTACCTGCAGCTGGTCTTGCTGATTGTCGCGCTCGGGATTGGCCTCGGGGTCGGGCTCGGGTACGTGCTCGGCGAGCAGTTGGCGCTGCTCTATGCGGAGTTTTTCCGCTTCCCCTTCCTCGACTATCGGCTGCAGCCGCGAACGGTGGCCATCGGTGCGGCGGCAACGACCCTCGCGGCGCTGTTGGGCACGTTGACGGCAGTCCAGCGCGCAGCCCGATTGCCGCCCGCCGAGGCGATGAGCCCGGAGCCGCCGCCGAGCTTCCGCCCGACCCTCTTCGAGCGGCTGTTGGCCTATTGGGGGGTGCAGCGGTGGCTCGGACAGCCGACGCGCATGATCCTGCGCTCGATCGAGCGGCGCCCGGGGCGCAGTCTGATGGCGATCATCGGTATTGCCTTTGCTGTCGGCATCCTGCTCATCAGCCCCTATCAACGCAACGCCCTCGATACCATCGTCGATGCGCAGTTCAGCTTGGTGCAGCGCGACGATGTCAGCGTGACCTTCTATGAGCCGGTCTCACGCCGGGCACTGCACGAGCTCGCCGGGCTGCCAGGGGTGCAGCAGGTGGAGCCGTACCGCCAGGTGGCGGTCGAGCTGATCGCCGGCCACCGCACCCACCGCTTGGCCGTACTCGGCCTTGAGCGCGATGCCAGCCTGCGGCGGTTGCTCGATCAGGAGTTCGCCGAGGTGCCGCTGCCGACTGCCGGGGTGTTGATGACCGACTACCTGGCCGAGATGCTCGAGCTAGAAGTCGGCGATACGCTTGAGGTGCGCCTCCTGGAGGGGCGGCGCGAGACGGTGCAGGTTCCGGTCAGTGGCACCATCGCGGAGTATATCGGCGTCTCGGTCTACATGGAGTTGACGGCCCTGAATCGCCTGCTCGGCGAGGGGGATGCGATCAGCGGGGCGTGGCTGGCGGTCGATGCCGAGCAGCGTCCGGCCCTGCTTAGCGCGCTAGAGCGCCGCCCGCTGGTCTTCGGGGTGATCGAGAGTGAGGCGGCGCTGGAGAACTTTCGCGACTACCTCGACGATACCATGGGCGCGATTTTGGTGCTGACGACGGCGCTGGCGGCGGTGATCGCCTTCGGGGTGATCTACAATAACGCCCGTATCGGTTTAGCAGAACGCTCGCGCGAACTGGCCAGCCTGCGCGTGCTCGGTTTTACCCGCGGCGAGGTCAGTTACATCTTGCTCGGCGAGCAAGCGCTGTTGATCTTGTTGGCGCTGCTGCCGGGGTTCGTGGTCGGGCACTATCTCTACGCCGGGTTGGTGGCGGCGGTCGAATCCGATCTCTATCGGGTGCCACTGCTCCCCTCGCCGGCGGGGATGGCGACCGCCGCGCTGGTGGTGCTCGTGGTCGCGGTGATCTCGGGTGGGGTGGTGCGACGGCGGCTCAATCGGGCCGATCTGGTGGCCGTGCTCAAGGCGCGCGAGTGAGCGAGTAAGCGAGCGAGTGGGTGTGGGTGAGTGGGGCCAAACGGAGGCCTGAAGGGGGTGCAGTGAGACGCTATCTTCTCTATATCGTCAGTGGGGTGCTCGTCGTCGGGCTGCTGGTGATCGCCCTGCGCCCGAACCCGCTGCTGATCGACGCTGAAGGTGTCAGTCGCGGCCCCCTGGAGCGCACCGTGACCGAGGAGGGCGAGACGCGCGTAATCGAGCGCTACCGCATCACCGCCCCGGTCACCGCGCACGCCGCACGCATCACCTTAGAGCCGGGCGATTCGGTCACCGCCGGAGAGGTGTTGCTGCGGCTGGCACCGGTGACGGCCCCGATGCTCGATGCGCGCACGTACTTACAGGCTCAGGCGCGTTGGGCGGCGGCAGTGGCGGCCCTGGAGAGCGCCCGCGAAGAGGCCGCCGCAGCGCGGGCCGCTGCAGAGTCGGCAGCCGATGCCTACGCGCGCAGTCAGGCGCTGAGTACGGAAGCGTGGGTCACCGAACGGGCCCTGGAGGAGGCAGCTGCCGAGCGCCGCCGCACCGCTGCAGCCTACCGCGCCACCCAAGCACGGGTGGCACTGGCACAGGCGCAGCGCGATGAGGCCGCTGCTGCGCTTGCTCCCGTGCGTTTGAGTGAGCCCCCGTCTGGCGGTGGGGCATCGAGCAGTCAGCCACTCAGCAGCGAGTGGTTGAGTGGCGAGTCGTTCAGCCTGGAACTGCGCGCGCCGATTGATGGCGTCGTCTTGCACCGCAGCTTTGAGAGCGCGCAAGTGGTCCAACCCGGAGAGTCGATCCTGGAGATCGCCGATCTCTCTCGCCTCGAGGTGGTGGTCGAGGTGCGCTCAGAGGATGCCGTTGGGATCACACCAGGGATGGCGGTGCGCTTGGAACGCTGGGGCGGCGAGGGGCCGTTGGCCGGCCGCGTCCGGCGGGTCGAACCGGCCGGATTCGAGTACGTCACCGCCCTTGGTGTCGAAGAGCAGCGGGTGCGTATCATCGTCGATCTGGAGACTCCGCGCACAGAGTGGGAGCGCCTCGGTGATGGCTATCGGGTCCAGGCGGTCTTTATCCTTTGGGCAGAGGATGACGTGCTGCGCGTGCCGAGCAGCGCGCTCTTTCGGAAGGGCGAGCAGTGGGGGGTCTTTGTGATCGAGGAGGGGCGGGCGCGGTTGCGCAGCGTCGAGATCGGTCAGCGCGGGGCGCGACTGGCGGCGGTCGTCTCAGGTCTGGAGGCCGGCGAACAGGTGGTGGTTCACCCGCCGCGCGAACTGAGCGACGGCGACCGGGTCGCTCTGCGTTAGGGCAGGAGGTGTCCGGTACGATCGCTACCCTGCTCTAAGGATCGAATCGGCTTGCAGTGGTGATGGACCAGTGGTGATAGACAGGCTCGATTGGCGGCCTCAGCCAGATGGGCGCTAAAGGCAGTTGCACTCGCTGCCACCACCAGCGATGCCGCCCTCAAGCAGGAGCAGTTGTCGTTTCCGTTCAACCCCCCAACGGTAGCCGCCTAGCGCCCCGTCGCGGCGCACGACGCGATGACACGGGACTGCTACGGCGAGCCGATTGGCAGCGCAGGCTTGCGCGACAGCGCGCACCGCGGTAGGGGCGCCGATTCGTTGCGCCAGCTCGACGTAGCTTACGGTGCGGCCCACTGGAATCTGCCGCAGTGCATGCCAAACACGCTCCTGAAAGGCAGTGCCGCGAATGTCGAGGGGCAGGGGCAGTTCGAGTGTGCCCCTGGGCGCTTCGATGAAGGCCGTAAGCGACTCGATAAGAGCCGCAAGATCAAATCCTTCGGCCACCGCGAACGATGCAGGAGACGAAGGATGCCTCTTCGTAAAGAGCGCCTGCAGGCTGGCGGTAAGTCGCTCTGGCGTATCGTCGAAGGCGATGGCGCAGAGGTGGGACTCGGTTGCGGCGACACCGATCCAGCCGAGGCGGCAGCGCGCTACGCCGTAGCGAATGACAGCGGACGCTGAGGTGGTTGCCGGGTGCAGTAGGCGCGTCTGCTCAATCACGCGGTTCCTCTTTGCACACTTGAAAGGCGGCGAGAGCCTCCTCACGACTGCTGCGCAGATCGACGATTGGCTCCGGATAGGTTCGACCGAGGGTGACACCGGCGGTCTTGCGGGCCGTGCTTGAGGCCGTCCACGGCTGCTGCAGATTGCGGTCGCTTAGGGCGGCGAGCTCCGGCACCCAGCGCCGGATATAGTCGCCCCGAGGATCGAAGCGCTCCCCCTGGCGAACCGGATTGAAGATGCGGAAGTAGGGAGCGGCATCGGCACCACAGCCAGCGACCCACTGCCAGCCCATGCTGTTGGCGGCGAGATCCCAGTCGACCAAGGTAGCGCGGAAAAAGGCCTCCCCATGCTGCCACGGCAGGCGCAGGTTTTTGACCAAAAAGGAGCCGACGACCATGCGCAGGCGGTTGTGCAGCCAGCCAGTCTCCCAGAGTTGACGCATCCCGGCATCGACCAACGGGATGCCGGTGCGACCGCCCTGCCAAGCGGCGAGGAGGGCACCGTCGGGATCGGGTCGCCACGGCATGCGGCTAAAGCGACGATCGACCGGCTGCGTGTCCAGATCGGGACACTGCGCCAGCAGGTGGTAGGCGAATTCGCGCCAACCGAGCTCTGCTAGGAAGGACTCGATATCTGCTGTACTACCACTAAGCGACAAGGCGCGATGCCATAGGGCGCGGATGCTCACCTCGCCGAAGTGGAGATGCGGTGAGAGGCGCGAGGTCCCAGGCTGCGCGGGTAGATCCCGGGCTTGCGGGTAGGCGGCGAAAAAATCCCCATCGAGTGCTTCAAACCGTGCCGCAGCCGCCGTGCAGCCAGGCTGCCAGTGCTCAGCTAGTTTTAGGTCCCAGCGCACCTTCGGTAGTAAGCCGAGCTGCTCCGGGTGGAGCGGGTGGAGTGCCTGGCAGCTCTCCGGCAGCGTGGGAGGGGGTGGCAGTGCCGGCGCCGGTTGCGGCAGCGGCGGGGCCAACTGCGCACGCACCTGTCGCCAGTAAGGGGTAAAAACCCGATAGGGTCGGCCGCTGCGGTTGCGAATAGCGGTCGGCTCGGTGAGCAAGGCGTCGTTAACAAGGTGCAGCTCAATGCCGTGTTCGGCGAGGGTGTGGGCCGTTTCACGTTCGCAGCGCTGCGCCCACGGTTCATGGATTACGGTGCCGAATACCCGCTCGGCGCCGCACGCTTGGGCCCAGTGCAGCAGCGTGGCCGTGCTAGGGCCGCTGGCGATAAAGAGTTCGCTGCCGTGACGGCGCAGCGCCTCTTGCAGTGCGACTAGGCTGTGGTGAAGCCACCATTGGCTGGCGGTGCCGGGTCCGAGCGGGGCGTCGCCGACCGCTGCTGCTAATGCTGCTGTCTCCGAGGAGAGCGATGGGTCGTGGGGATCGTCGACATAGAGCGGCAGCACTCGCTCGGCTTGTTCGGCTGCGGCGGCGAGGGCCGGTTGATCAGCGAGGCGCAAGTCGCGCCGCAGCCACACAATAGCGATTCGAGGCATGCCAGTTACCCGCCAGTTACCCGCTAATCACCCACTGATCGCAGCCCCCGACTGCATCACCGCGATAAAGTGACAGGTGGTGCCGGCGGCGACGAAGAGGTGCCAGACAAAGTGGCTATAGCGCAGGCGGTGGTCGAGCGAAAAGAAGATGACACCGACGGTGTAGGCGATCCCGCCGGCAAGCAGCCACATCAAGCTGACACTCGGGAGGGCGGCGGTGAAGGGTTCGAGCGCGATCAAGACCATCCAGCCCATCGCCAGGTAGAGAGAGACACGGAGAATCGGTCGAGTCACCCCGAAGATAATCTTGAGAAGGATACCCAGTGCCGCCAATCCCCAGACAATCCCGAAGAGGGTCCACCCCCACGCGCCGCCGACAACGCCGATGGTAAAGGGCGTGTAGGTCCCGGCGATCAGCAGATAGATCGCCGAGTAGTCGAGCAGACGAAAGAGGTTTTTACTCGCGCCGGGCGGCATGGCGTGGTAGAGCGTCGAGGCCAGATAGAGCATGATCATGGTGGCGCTGAAAACACTCGCCCCGACAATAAAGCGTGCACCGCCCGTACTGGCTGCCTCGATCAGCAAAAAGGGCGTGGCGATCAAAATGATCAGCAAGGCGATCCCATGGCTCAGAGCGTTGGCGATCTCTTCACCGCGGGTCGGGTGTTGTTGGCTGGGAGTGCTCACGAGGGCCGCCCTCCTGATGGTTTGCGATTTGCAGTGCGTCGGCCGTCCGCGCGCTGCTTCGCTAGTGACCTGCTCCCAGTATGATACATCGTCGTGGACAGCACCATGGGGGTAGGCAGGAAGGGGCCGGTGCCGTCTGCAGGCGTGCCAGTGCGACCGCTGGCCGGAAGTATAAAAGCGCCGGCGGGGAGGAGGTTGAGCGGTTTAACAGGTTGTGCTCGCTTAATGCTCATGCGGGTGATGTGGCCACTTCATGCTGTATTGAATAAAAAACTGCCACGCATCAGAATGATGGCTGCCGTCGTGGATGCTCTCTTTGCCAGCTGTTAGATCGGCGTAATTGAGTTGGCTGCGGATCGAAGAGGCGTCGCTCGGTTGATGTGTCAGCGCCAAGGCGTAGCGATACGACGCATCATGATCCGCGAAGGCAGCGAAGCCATTGTCAGCGTTGCCACTATGCCACGCTTGATTGGCGACCAAGCCGAGCGCTTCGGCACGTACTGCAGCACGCCAACGCGGTGCGATGCCGTAGACCGCCTGGACATAGAGACCGTCCTGCTGCCAACTCTCAGTCGCTCCTGTGGCCTGGGTGCCGAGGTAGTCGGCGGTGATGTCGCGGTAGAACCACTCCCCCTGCAAGGTGATCGTACGATGGCCGCGGGCGGTCGCCGTGGGCTGGTAGTGATAGCGGGCATCGACGCCGGCGAACCAACTCGTGCCACTCTCCCAGCGTTGCGCCTCACGCTCTGCGTGAGCGGCCTCCCAGGAGCGTCCATAGCCGCCGGAGAGCCCAAAATGAGCGCTATGCTGCGCCTCTAGCGATGGGGCCCACTGCGCGAAAAGGGTAGCCAGATGTGGCCCTGTTGCCCCGCTGTAGCGTGTCAACGGTCCGTCCTGGTCGCCCTGCAGCGCCTCGGCACCGAATTGCAGATCGCCAATATCCCAGGTCAGTTGCACGCCGATCTCTTGCAAACCGTGGTGGCCAAACAGGTACTCATTGACCCATGGGCGATCGACGAACTCCCAGCTGTGGGCATGGCGCCCATTGATATAGCCGATACCGGAAAGAAGGCGTCCCCCTTTTAGTTGCAGTCCGGCTGGCAGCTGCCGGGTCGTAAAGTAGGCCTCCTCTAGGTCGATGCGCCCCGTATCCTCAACGACGAGCATTGCGAAGGCATCGAAGAAGGGGTCGACCGTCGCCTGAAAGACGAACTCGGTCTCACGCAGCTGAAAACCTTCGGTAAAGCCGTGGGCGTGGCTGCTGTGGCTGTGACCGGCCGTGCGACGCGGCAGGTCGAAGCCTCCCGGGGTGCGGCTGTGTCCAGAGAACTCCGTAGCGTAGACCCCATCGAAGATAACCGTAACCTCGGGGTTAAAACGTGCGCCTGAAGCCAGCTCTCCGGAGCTGCTGTGGCCGGAGCTGCTGTGGCCGGAGCTGCTGTGGCCGTCACCTCCGGCGTCGTGCTCAGAGTGGTGGTGTTCGGAGTGCTGCCCCGAATGGTGCCCCGAATGCTGCTCGGCGAGCGCTCCAGCGCTGTGTTCAGCGCGGTGTTCATCGCCCCGTTCAGTTGCCGTTGCTGCTAGCGGCACAAGGAGTGTTGTCACCGTCGCGCTGAGCAGTAGCCTGGTGAGAAGCGGCAGCACTCTATGGGTGCGCTGTTGACGGCAACAGAGGGGCGATGAAGGAGGGTGCGGGCACGGCATCTATAGAGATCTCCTGGTTCTGCTCAGGGGCGTTCGGCAAACTCAGCAATCCGATCGCTCAGCGCGGTGGGTAGTGGGCGCGGAAGCATCGGCGGGTACGGAACCGGCCGGAACCGGTGGCCAGAACCGGTGACAGGCACGGAACCGCTGGCACGGAACCGCTGCTACAGCCGGACCCGGTGATAGGCACGGAACCTCGGGGCGTACGCCATCAACAGCTCAACAGCAATGATAATGGTTGCTATTATCAAGTCAAACTGCGTTGGCTCCGCGATGGTCAGCCACCGCCGTACGCCCCATCGAAATTCTCATCGGCCGGTAGGTCGATGGCGGCGGCGCTCCCCGCGGCGCTGCTTCGCTTCACGCGGCTCCGCCGCGCGCTGCTTCGGCCCTTGTTGCTTTGTGCCGTGCTGCTTCGCACCGCGCGGCTGGTGGGCCGGCACCAGGTGGCGTTTGCTGGGGCCGATCAAGTCGTCGCGCCCCAGCCGCTGCAGCGCCTCACGCAGCAGCGGCCAGTTTTCCGGGTCGTGGTAGCGCAAAAAGGCCTTATGCAGACGACGTTCTCGGAGACCCTTCGCCGTGGTGACCATGCTGAAGCGCGCTGCTCCATCCCCATCCCTATCTTTACCAGGGGTCGGCAGATGAATCGGCTGCAGTGGGTCGATCCCGGTATGGTACATCGTCGTGGCCAGCGCCATGGGGGCAGGCAGGAAGGCCTGCACCTGGTCGGGGCGAAAGCCGTTGCGTTTGAGCCACAGGGCCAATTCGAGCATATCTTCGGCGCGCGTCCCCGGATGGGCGGCGATGAAGTAGGGGATGAGATACTGCTCCTTACCGGCCTTGCGGCTGTAGTCGTCGAAGAGCGCTTTGAAGCGGTCGTAGGCAGAGATGTCCGGTTTGAGCATCTTCGCCAACGGCCCCGGCTCGGTGTGCTCAGGGGCGATCTTCAAGTAGCCGCCGACGTGGTGGGTCACCAGTTCGCGGACGAAGCCCTTCGAGCGGACGGCTAGATCGTAGCGGATGCCCGAGGCGACGAGTACTCTTTTGATACCCGGGTGGTTGCGGGCCTGACGCAAGAGCTGGATCAGCGGTTCGTGATCGGTCCGCAGCTGGCTGCAGATGCGCGGGTAGAGACACGATTGACGACGGCAGCGGGCTTGGGCCTCGGCGTTGCGACAGCCGAGCCGATACATATTGGCCGAGGGGCCGCCGAGATCGGAGATCACTCCGGTGAAACCGGCGGTGCGCTCGCGGATCGCGTCGAATTCGCGCAAGATCGAAGCGGGTGAGCGCGACTGGATGATGCGCCCCTCGTGCTCGGTGATCGAGCAAAAGGTACAGCCGCCGAAGCAGCCGCGAACGCTGTTGACCGAGAAGCGAATCATCTCCCACGAGGGAAAGTGGGCCTCGCCGTAGCTCGGATGCGGCGCACGCGCATAGGGGAGTTCATAGAGCGCATCGAACTCGGCGGTGCTTAGCGGCAGCGGTGGCGGCGTGACACAGACGGCACGGTCGCCGTGGGGCTGGATCAGCGGGCGCGCATTGTAGGGGTTGGTCTCTTGGCGGATCACCCGTGAGGCGTAGGCGTAGGCGACGGGGTCGTCGCGGACCTGCTCAAAGCTCGGCAGTACGATGGTCGTACCCGACGCGCTGCCGCTGTTCGACGGCGACAGTGCGCGCTGAGCGGGCGTGGTGCGTGCTGCAGCGGTCTGTTCCGACCGCCCAGACTGCCCAGACTGCCCAGAGAACTCAGATGACCCAGGCGGCTCACCTGGCCCCGTTTGCCCTGATGATTGCCCAAGCACAACGGCGGTGCCGCGTAGATCCTGGATGGTGCGTGGCGGCTCGCCGGCGGCGGTGCGATGGGCGACGTCGACGAGCGCACGTTCGGCGTTGCCGTAGAGCAGCAGGTCGGCCTTGGCATCGAGCAGGATCGAGCGGCGGACTCGATCCGACCAGTAGTCGTAGTGGGCCAAACGGCGCAGGCTGGCCTCGATGCCGCCGATGACGATCGGCACCTCCGGGTACGCCTCGCGGGCGCGCTGGCTATACACAATCACAGCCCGATCGGGCCGCCTATTGCCGGCGTCGTCGGGGCTGTAGGCGTCGTTGCGCCGCCGCTTACCGTCGGCGGTATAGCGGTTGACCATCGAATCCATGTTGCCGGCGGTGATGCCGAAGAAGAGCTCCGGACGACCGAGCGCCTGAAAGTCAGCGGCCGAGCGCCAGTCGGGCTGGGCAATGATGCCGACACGAAAGCCTTGCGCCTCAAGCAGACGGCCGACCAAAGCGGCGGCGAAGCTCGGGTGATCGATATAGGCATCGCCGCAGATCAGCACCACATCGCAGCGATCCCAGCCAAGCTCGCCCATCTCGCGCAGCGACATCGGCAGGAAGGGCGCCGGTGCCGTCCGTAGGCGTGCTGCCCAGTGCGGTCGGTAGTCGAAAAGCGCGGGTGTCTCCTTCAGCTCCACTCAAACCTCCGCCAAGGAATCCGCTCCTTCGAGAGCCCCAAAAACCTTAACAACTATTCCCACTATCAATCGGCTATCGAATTGATGGCGGATTTTCAAGATGCCTCAAGCTCGGGAAGAGGCCTTGATCATTCATGGGTCCACAAGCCCGCCACGTAGCGGAGGACAGTGGTCGTCGGCTGGGAGCGCCGGCGTCCTCGCCGGTATGCGTGAGAAGAATGCCGGCGGGGACGCCGGCGCTCCCAGGTAAAGCGCTCGACCACCGCCACGTTTTAGCAGTGTGACTGAGTCCCGGGGAACAGAGGTTGGGCGCTGTTTGGCAAAGTGGACCAAGCGATGATCACCCCCGAACTCGGTGAGCGCTAAAACTTCTCACTGCGCAGGACCGCGACTTCGCTAATGAAGAGGATCATGGCGAAATCGGCGTAGTAGTGGGTCCGCAAGTGCTCAGCGATGGTATCGGCAGTCGCCTCATCACAGACCACTTCGATGCGGATATTGCTGTTCGCCTCCCAAGCAGAGCTGCGCACCCCACGGTGACCCTTGCCGCGGGCATCGGTAACCGTGTAGCCGTGCGCCCCGAGCCGCTCAATATCGGCGACTAAGCGGCTCTCTATGGCCGTTTCACTGACGATTGTCAGCAAGCGCCGTTTGGCATAATCAGTCATCGACTACGCTCCCCAGAGAGCCTCCGCCCATACCGCCAGTTCATAGTAGAGCGGAATCCCGATCAAGACGTTAAACGGAAACGTCACCCCCAGCGCAGCGGCAAGGGAGAGCGTCGGATTGGCCTTCGGGACCGAGATGCGCATTGCCGCCGGCACCGCGATATAGGAGGCACTCGCAGCCAGGACGGCCATCATCGCGCAGCCACCGACCGAGAGCCCGAGCAGCCAGCCTACCGCCAAACCGATCGGTGCCGCCACCATTGGCATGGCCACGCCAAAGAGTATCAAAAAGAGGCCGTGGCGACGCAAACTGCCGAACTGAGCCGCGGTGATCAACCCCATCTCGAGCAGGAAGAGGGCCAAGATGCCGTGGAAGAGATCGAAGAAGAGCGGTTCTATGGCGCTTACCCCTTCGGGGCCGACAGCCCAGCCGATCAGCAGCCCGCCACCGAGGAGTACGATGCTCTTGCCGAGGAAGACCTCATGCGCTACCGCGCCGAGGCGCATGGAGCGCAATCGACCGCGGGCGAGGACGATGCCGACGAGGATCGCTGGGATCTCCAGCACCGCAAGCAGTAGCGGCATGTGGGACTCAAACGGGATGTCGCGAGTCAAGAAGTAAGCAGCGGCCACCGCGTAGGTCGCCACACTGACTGAGCCGTAGTGGGCGGCGATGGAGGCGGCATCGGCCCGGCTGAAGCGCCCCCAGTAGAGGAGCAGGGGAAAGGCGATTAGGGTCAACAGGGCGCCCATGGCGATGACCGCCACGATCTGCGGCAGCAGCTGCAAGAAGGGTTGTTGCGCCAGTTCGATGCCGCCCTTCAGGCCGATCGCCAACAGCAGTAGGATGCTGACAAGCTCGTAGACCGCAGCCGGTAGCCGCAGCTCGGAGCGCAGTACACCGGCGGTGAGGCCGAGTAGAAAGAAGAGCAGAACCGGATCGATGTTCATCGGATTGGGTGCGCAGGGCCTTCTTCTTCTCGGGCGAGTCTTCTCGGTCGGGGAGGGAGCGATCACGCACCGTGCGGGGCACAGCGCTCAATCGCCACTGGATTGTAAGAACTGTTTTCGTGCGATGCAACATTAAACAGCACCGGAATGATCGAGGCCGCCGCCGCGCACCCGCACGGCGCTCTTGCCCGGGGCCGTGCGCGTGATCTCGATTCGGGTGCCGATGCGCTCGGAGAGTTCGTCGATGTGCGAGATCACGCCGACCTTGCGTCCCTGTGATTGGAGCCGGTCGAGCGCGTCCATGGCGATGCGGAGGGTATCGGCATCGAGGCTGCCGAAGCCCTCATCGATAAAGAGCGACTCCAGACGCACGCGCTGCGAGGAGAGTTCGGCCAGGCCGAGGGCGAGGGCGAGTGAGGCGAGAAAGGTCTCGCCGCCGGAGAGCGAGTGAACACCGCGGATCTCGCCGCCCATATCGTCATCGTTGACCAGGATATTCAGGTTATCGCTGCCGCGCTGGAGGCGGTAGCGCGGGGCGAGGCTAGCGAGTTGGGCGTTGGCGTAGGTGAGCAGCACATCGAGTGTCCACTGCTGTGCGTAGCGCTGGAACTTATCTCCATTCGCCGAACCGATCAGCTCATCGAGTTGCTGCCACTGCCGGGTGACCGTCTGTTGCTGGCGCAGTGCTTCGAGCCGCCCGGCGGTGCGCTTCTTACGCTCATCGTCGCTGTTGAGCCGGCTGCGCAGGTCGGCTAACTGCTCGGCGGCGGCCGTCAGCGCTGTATTGGCCTCGGTCAGCGCCGCAGCGACGGCTTCGGCGCCGCGCTGCGAGATCCCTTCGGCACGCCAGCGCTCGAGCTGTTCGGCGTTCTCCTGCTGTCGCATCTCGAGCCGGCTGTGCTCCTGTCTAAGCTGCTCTAAGGCGTCGCGCTGCGGTTGCCACTGCTCCGGCGGGGTGGCGAGCAGTTCCAAAAGCGTATCGAGGTCGTCGGCCGGTAGATCGATGGCGGCATCAGCATGATGCGTGCGGAGCCACTCGGCGAGCTGCTGATGGGCGTGCTGCTGCTCGCGCTCTAGCTTTTCGCGTTCGCGTTGCCAGTGCTGCAGATTGTTCTCGGCGGTCGACAGTGCGGTGCGGGCGGTCGACTCGGCCTGTACGGCCTCATCATGAGCGCGGCGGGCGGCGGCACTGGCCGCGGCGAGCTGCTCTTCGTAGGCGTTGAGGTCGCTGGCGCTGAGGATCTCGTGGCGCTGTCGCCGCTGCGCCTCAAGCTGCTGCGCCAGCTCGTTCTGTGCTGTCCGGTCGTGCTGCTCCTGCTCGGTCAGCTGGCTGAGCTGCCGCTGATGCTCGGCCAGTTGCCGCTCCAGCAGCGGGCGTTGCTGCTCGGCCGACTCGGCCTGTTGGCGCAGTTGCTCGCCCTCTTGCCACTGGGCGAGCAGGTTGGTCACCGTGGCGATGGTCGGGGGCACGGTCGTGCGCAGACGGCGCTGGACAGCAGTGAGGCTCTGTGTCTCGCTCTGCTGTCGATCTTCGAGCTGGATCCGAGCGCGCTCGTTGGCCTCAAGCAGCGGGGCGGCCTGTTGTTCGGTTTTAGCAAGCTGTTCGTTGTGTTGTTCAAGCCTCTTTTCGGCAGCGCCGAGCTCCTTCTGGGCCTCGCGATAGCGCTGACGGGCCGTCTCCAGGGCGCGTTGCTGCTCTTGGAGTGCTATTTGGCGCTCACCGAGAGCCGTCTGCAGCGGCGCAAGCTGCGCTTTCAGACCCTGCAACTCAAGGGTGCCGCGGGCGCCGGCGGCACCGGCTTGATGCAGCAGCTGCAGATACGCAAGCGTTACCTTCTGTCGAAGCCCCTTCTCCTCGGCGTGCAGACGGTCTAAGCGCAGTGCACCCTGTCCGATCTCGGTGTGGGTTGCGGTCTCCTCCTGGAGCAGCGCTTGGCAGTCCGCCTCGGCCTCCTGGCGCTGCCTTTGCAAGGCATCGACCCAGGTGCGGAGCTCATCATCGCTCTGGGCGTGGCCGGGGTGCTCGCGCGAGCCGCAGACCGGACACGGTTCGCCGGCGTGGAGTTGTCGGCGCAGCACCTCGGTGTGGCGATCGACAATATTCGCACTGATCTGCCACGCCTTCTCGGCCTCCTTAAGGCGAGCCTCGGCCGCTGGGCGCAGCGCCTGCAGCTGCGTCAGACGGGCCACGCGGCTTGCCTGCTGGCGGCGCTCAGCGCTCAGCTCGCTGCGTTTGTCGGTGAGCGTGGCAGCGGCCGCTGCGGTGGTATCGAGTTGCCGCTCGAAGCGTTCGAGCTGGCGTTCGTTGGCGCTTAGTGCGCTGCGCTGCTGCTCAATGGCCGCGGCATCGAAGCGCTGTTCGGCAGTGGCGGCCTCATCGCGTGCCGTTCGCTTCTCTTGAACGGCGGCGGCGGCTATCCGCTGCGCCTCTTTCGCCTGGGCGATCTGTGTGCGCGCCGCGGCGGCCTCTTGGGCGTGGGCAGCGAGCGCAGCGGCGGCCTGAGCGCGCTGCTCGCCGGCGTTGACCGCGGCCTCAAGTTCGCGTCCGAGGCTCCTCCACTCGTCAACAGTGGCGCTCGCAGCAGCCAGCTGCGGGTGTTTTTCTTGCCACTCTGGCCAAGCGTCGCGCTGCGCCCGATTCGCCTCTAACGTCCTCTGTGCACTCTGCAGCTGCTCGCTGAGGGTGTTGCGCTGTTCGGTTAAGGCGTCGGCTTGTCGTTCCTGCTCCTGGAGCTGTTCGGTGAGGCGGGCGATCTCTTGATCGATGGCGCGCGCCTGACGGATAACAGGGATCTGTGCCTGCTGAGTCGATTCGGCAGCGGTCAGCCGCTCTTGCTGGGTGGTGAGCTGCTGCTGCGCGGCGGCGTGCGCCTCTTTAGCCTTCTCGTGCTCCGCGGTGAGCTGACCTTGCTGCGCTAAGTGCGCGTTTAGCGCTCGCTCGCTGCGCTGGCGCTCGTGATCGAGCGGGCGGGCCGGTTCAATCGCCTCAAGGCGCCGGATCCACAGTGTTTCGTCGTGGCGTTCGGCGAGCGCTTTACGGCAGGCGGTCAGCTCGTCTGCCAGCTCGCTGCCGCGTTTCTCCAGCGCGCGGCCGCGCTCGTGCCAGTTGGCCTCGCGCTGCAGTTGATCGAACGCTGCTTGCGCCTGCTCGCGGTGCCGCTGTGCCGCAGCGAGCTCGCTCTCCAGCGCTTGCCGCGCCGGTGCCTCAAGGGGGGGATCGAGGGCGAGTTCGCTCTCGAGTCGATCAAGGCGCCGACTCTCTTCGGCGGTGCGCTGGTGGCAGCGCTGCGAGAGGGTGCGGTAGATCTCGGTGCCGGTGAGCGATTCGAGCAGCTCGGCGCGGGCTTTGACATCGGCGCGCAGGAAGGCGGCGAACTCGTTCTGGGCGAGCAGTACGGAGCGGCAAAACTGCTCGTAGGAGAGACCGAGCGTCTGTTCAATCTTCTCGCGAGTCTCGCGGATGCGACCGCTGACCACGCGGCCGTGGGTTCGATCCTCGAGGCTGGCGCTGGCCTGTTGCAGGCGTCCGGTCGGGCGGTTGCGGGCGCGCCGGACCTCCCAGCGTGCCCGCCACTGTCCACCGTCGATGCCGATGTAGTCGACCTCGGCAAAGCCGCTGCCGGCGCCGCGGCGGAGGATGTTGCGCGGATCGTGTGGGCTCAGCGCGCTGTCGGCGGTATCGGGGATCTGCACGCTCTGCTCGGAGGCGCTGCGCAGCCGTGGTGTATCGTGAAAGAGCGCTAGGGCGAGGGCATCGAGCAGGGTGCTCTTGCCGCTGCCGGTCGTCCCGGTAATGGCGAAGAGGCCGGCAGTGGCCAGCGGGGCGGCTTGAAAGTCGATCTCAAAGGGTTCGGCGAGTGCGGCCAGGTTGCTGCCGCGAATGGCCAGCACTCTCATCCTTGTTCCTCCTGCTGCACCTGCTCTTGGAGCTCGCGAAAGAGGGCCCGAAGCTCCTGGCTGGGCTCGTGGCCCCACTGCTCGCGGTAGCGACGGGCAAAGAGCCGATCGGGCTGCTCAAGACGCAGCTCCAGCGCGGCCTCTGCGGTCTCGGTGCCGGCGGTTGCGTCTGCCGTGCTCTCGGCAGCGGTCTGTTCGGCCCCCGCATGAACGTGCTGGGCGCGGCTGGTGGTGATCTTGATCAGCCGCACCGGCTTGCCCTCTAGGGCCGATTCGATCTCCTGTCGCAGGCCCGGTTCGGGGGCGTCGAGCTGCACCCGCACCTCCAGCCACGGCAGGCGAGGCGTAGGGGGATCGTTTGTCGTTGCCCCAGCTGCCCCTGTTGCCCCTGCTGTCCCTGCTGCCTCTGTTGCCCCCGTTTTTTGGGGCGCCTCTGCGGCGTCCGATCCCGCCTCCCCCTCCGGCATCGATGCCGGCAGCGCGCGGAGCGCTTCGAGCACCGTGGCGAGGGGCGCCGGTTGTCGCGGGATGCGCAGCATCTCGACCGGCCGCGGCACCCGCAGCGACTCGACGGCGGCGAGTTGCGCCCCCTCAAGGGTAATTTCGAGGACTTGGTGCGGGTAGTCGGTCTCGGTAAAAGAGAGTGGGAGCGGGCTGCCGCTGTAGCGGATGTGCTCGCAGCCACCGACCCGCTGGGCTCGATGCAGATGGCCGAGGGCGACGTAGGCGATCTCAGATCCGAAGAGAGCGGCATCGACCGCCTCCTCGCCGCCGATCAGCAGACGGCGCTCCGAGTCGACGGAGAGGGCAGCACCGCTGGCGTGCAGATGGCCCATCGCGACGATCGCCTGATCGGCGCTGCGCCGCTCCAAGGCGGCTTCGAGGTGGCGCTGGTAGGTTGCAGCGATGCCGCCGGCGTAGCTTCCGGCGTAGTTTCCGGCGCAGTCTGGTGTGGACGCCTTGCGAGTGAGCAGATCGCCGGGCCGTAAGTACGGGATAGCCAGGCACCAGGCGGCGATGCGGCCGTGGCGGTCGTGGAGCGGGCAGAGCGCGCGCGCTGGCGGCTCGTGCGGCTGCAGCTGGCCGATCACCTGGACGCCGAACTCGGCGAGCAGGCGAGCCGGGGCCTCCAGGCGTCCGGCCGAATCGTGGTTGCCGGCGATGACGACGATCTCAAGCTGCGGCACCTGCCGGCGTGCCTCGGCGAGAAAGCGGTAGAAGAGCTGTTGCGCCTGAGCGGCGGGGTTGGCGTGATCGAAGAGATCGCCGGCGATCAGCAGCGCATCGGGTTGCCGCTCGGCGAGCAGAGCGATGAGCCAGTCGAGAAAGGCGCGGTGCTCCGCGCTGCGCTCGTGACCGTGAAAGAGCTGGCCGAGGTGCCAATCGGCGGTGTGGATCAGTCGCATATTCAATCTCTTGTGAGACGGTTTACCGACTCCGATGGAGCAGGTAGAGAAAGAGCGGCACCCCGAGCATGGCGGTGATGACCCCGACCGGCAACTGCTCAGGGGCGATCGCAGTGCGAGCTACGATGTCGGCCAAGACGAGCAGGGTGCCGCCGGCGAGCGCCGAGGCGGGTAGGATTAGTCGCTGATCGTTGCCCAAGACCAAGCGCAGCATGTGCGGCACGACCAGCCCGACGAAGCCGATACTGCCGGCGGTGGTGACGGCGACGGCGGTCAGTAGGCTCGCCGCCAAGTAGACCCCCCACTCCAGGGGGCGGACCGCCACGCCGAGGGCTTGCGCTTGTAAGGCACCACGGGCGAGGACGTTAAGGCTGCGGCCCAGAGGAGCGGCGGCCACCACCGCAGCCCCCAATACCGCCAGCGCCAGCCACGGGCTGCGCGCGTAGGCCAGATCGCCCATCAACCAGTAGAGCATCCCCGGGAGCTGTTCGCTGGGGCTCACCGCCAGCATGAAGGTGATCACCGCCCCCCAGCCGGCAGCGACTACCACGCCGGTCAGTAGCAGTCGGGTCGGCGTCCAGCTGCCGGTACCGTGTGCCAGACCGAAGACCAGCAGGGTCGAGAAGAGGGCGCCGGCAAAGGCCGCCCCCGAGACCAGCGCCACGCCGAGACCGGCCACCATCGCACTGAGGGCGCCGACTGCGGCCCCCCCGGAGAGGCCGAGCACATAGGGATCGGCGAGCGGGTTGCGCAGCAGTACCTGCATCAGCGCCCCGGCGATCGCCAGCAGACCGCCCACGGCGAAGGCGGCGAGGGCCCGGGGCGCCCGCAGCTCAAAGATCAAGGTCTGGTGAAGCGGCTCTCCGGCGCCGCGGACCACAGCCCACAGCTCAGTCGGGGTGATCGGCACACTGCCGATGGCCACCGCAAGCGTCAGGGCGAGGAGGGCGAAGAGGGCGAGAGTCGCTAACGGGTAGACTAGGCGCAGTACCAAAGAAGACTCCAGCAAAGCTTTCTGAGAGAGGCAGTTCGACTGCCTATAGCTGTTCACAGTTGCGCGCAGCCACTCACAGCTACCCAGAGCCGATTACAAGCTGCTCACGGCTGCTTACCGTGGGAGTGGTGACGGCCCTGGGCGACCGCCGACCTCGTGCGCATCACTGCTCAGCGTACCTCTTCAAGCTGATCGCACAAGATCTCGATGCCGTCGAGCATCCGCGGGGTCGGTCGCTGAATCTTCGACGGCGGCACAAAGAAGAGATGATCGTTCTTGACTGCGCTCAAGTCAGGGTACTTCCGCCACTGCTCCAGCCACTCTTCGCTCGCCTCTCCCATGCCGCCGGCGACGATCGCTTGCGGATCGGCGGCGAGGATCGATTCGACATCGAGTCGCGGGGTCAGGCGCTCAAGCTCGCCGAAGAGGTTGCGACCGCCACAGAGGCGGATCGCCTCGCTGATGATCTGCGTGTCGTTAACGGTGATGATCGGATCGGCCCAGACCTGGTAGAAGACCTCGACCGGTTCGCTCGCGGCGTAGCGGGCCTCGAGTTCGGCTAGCCGCGCGCGCAGGCTCTCAGCCGTCTCCTCGGCTTCCCGCTCACTGTCGAGCAGCGTGCCCAGTCGCTCCAGGGTGGTGGCGATATCGGCGAGTTCGCGTTGCTCGCTGCGATAGACGGTCAGACCAAGCCGCTCTAAGCGTTCGAGCTGACTCGGTGAGTTGCCACTGAGCCAGCCGACGACGAGATCGGGGCGCTGGGCGAGCACGGCCTCGATATCGATGCGGTTGTAGCTGCCGACGCGCGGAAGTTTTTCGGCCTGCGCCGGGTAGTCGGCGTGGCTGACCGCGGCCACTACCCGATCGCCGCCCCCGGCGGCAAAGAGCAGTTCCGTAACGCCGGGGGAGAGCGCAACGACGCGTTGCGCCGGTTCGCTCAGGCAGATCTCTGCCCCGGTGTCGTCTTCGACGCAGCGAGAGGCTGCATGGCTCGGGCTTGTACCGGTTGCGAACCCAACACTGCAGCAGAGCAGTATCGACATTGTAGTCAGAGAGCCGCGTCGGCCGAGTGAGACACAGCCAGATCCAGGGCGGCCAGATCCAGAGCGGTGGCGGTAACGGCGGAAGGCACCCAAGAGCTCGGTGATCGCCTGTGTCGATTGCGTCATCGCATCACTCCTTCGCTAGGTGCAACGGCGGTTGGCTTTGGTCGCGTACATTGCCATATCGGCATGTCGAACGAGTTCTTCAGCGCTCTGTGCATCATCGGGATAGAGACTGATGCCGATACTAGGTGGGCAAAAGAGCGTGAGCCCCATGATCTCGAAGGGTGCTGATAAGGCACTTTCGATCTTCTCGGCAACCGGTCGCACTTCACGTGGGTCGGTCAGCTGAGTTACCACGACCACAAACTCATCGCCGCCGAGACGCGCTGCAATGTCACTGGCGCGTAGACTGCCGCGCAGGCGATCAGCCACTTCAATCAGTAGTTGGTCACCGACCTGGTGGCCGTGAAGATCGTTCACTGCTTTGAACCGATCGAGATCGAGAAAGAGTACCGCTAGGCGCCTTGCCTCACGCTGTGAAATAGCGAGTGCTTGCTTGAGTTGTTCTTGTAAGGCGTAGCGGTTAGGCAGGTTGGTCAGTGCATCGTGGTGGGCAAGATGCTGGAGTTGAGCCTCGGCGCGGCGGCGCTCTTCAATCTCGACTCCTAGCTGGGCGTTGGCCTCGCGCAATTCCCGCGTGCGTGCCTCGACGCGACTCTCAAGTACCGCTTGAGCGTGGGTCAGTTGTTTTGCCATCTTGTTGAAAGCCTTGGCGAATTGTTGAAACTCCAGGGGGCCGCTAGGCTGCGCTCGGTGCTTATAGTGGCCTGCTGCGATGGCATCAGTGGCCGCAGTCAGGCGGCGTATGGATAAGACGAGGCTACGACCAAATACAAACCCCATCACCGCAGTTAGCAGCAGGATGATCCCTAGCGCGGCACCGGTCAGTAACCGCAACTGGAACGCCGGAGCAAAGGCTTCAGCAGTGTCGACCTTGACCGCCATGCCCCAGCGCAGCGCTGGGATATAGCGCCAGGCGGCAACGACCACGTGCCCCATCTGATCGTAGGTTAGCCCGTGTCCAGTATTACCGGCTAACGCCTGTTGCAAAGGAGGGGTGAGTTTGGTTAGGGGGACACGGTGGTGGTCGGCCGTCTGTGAGAGGCGCTGCAAAGACGCTGTATAGAGTACGGCATCATGACTGTCGCGTTGCGCCATGACGATTTCACCGCTAGCGCCTAAGCTGGTGTGACTGTTGAGGACCGGATCGAGCAGCAAGAGGTCGAGTTGTAGTGCCACGGCCCCAAGCAATTGCCCCTCCTCAATAACCGGGGTGATTAAAAAGGCGGCCAGTCCGCCGTCTGCTAACGGGCAGGGGCCGAAGGCTGTCAAGTAGGGGGTGAGCAGACGCTTGCTATAAGAAAAACCTTTTGCCAGTTCGGTTTCCTGAAACCGCTCAGAGAGTAGGCTAGTATGCGGCTGTACCTTGCCTGAGACACTAAAGGTCACAAGTCCTACTTTGTCTATTAGCAACAGGTCGCGGTAACCAGGTTTTTGCATAAAGAATTCGATAAAGTATTCAAGTTTATCAATTTGTTCGTGTTCGTTTGGTGGGGCGGTAAGAGTGTTGCGAACCAGTTGCGATTTGCTGATTAGCACAGCATCGTATATGCGTTCCTGCATATAAGAGTCGAGTTCACGTGCTTTGTGATCGGCCAAGATACTCACAGTTGTGACCACGTTTCGCTTTAGTGAGCGTTCAGAGGTGGTTAGGATGTAGCCGGTTAAGAGGAGCGTTGGCAGTAAAACCAGTAGGATGAAGCCGACGAGAAAGTAGGTGCTGATGCTGCTGCAGGCTCGCTTCGCGCGGTAGTGGTCCGCTTTGGGCTGTGGTTTTAACGGAGTGGAGCGCCCACTTTTGGGGTTGTTTGTCATGGCGCTGATTGTTCCCCAAACGATAGTAAATCGCATCCCCTGCTGCAAATTATTTGAATGCAGCGGATTTTTGCTGTTGCCTTGGACGAGCCTCGTTGTCCCGGTTGAACCGGTCCGTTTGCAGCAAACGGCCTCTCTCGCATGAGGCAGGCCGGCGTCCGGTGGTTATTCTGGGCGTATGGATGTTCTTAATAGGATAGGACAAAAAAATCGAACTTTTTGCAGCTCGCAGCTTAGCTGCAGTGGGTTCGGGGGTTGCCGTGAGGCGTGGTGGTGTTGGTGTGCCGCCGACACTCCTGCGGTAAGACTGTGGTGATGCGGCCTACAGGTTGTGAACCCAGCGTAGTACCGCCTCCTGGAGTTGCCTGCCACTGCCTCGGTGGGCGGTCGGGTAATTGACCAGAAGCACTACGATGACGTCTTCGTTGCTGCGGTTGCGGACGTAGCCGGCTACTGCCGAGACCTGGTTCAGATGGCCCGTCTTCAAGTGCATGCGTCCGGTCTCGGGACCGTTGCGGAAGCGTCGGTGCAGCGTGCCGTCCATGCCGGCGAGGGCCAGCGAGGAGACGAACTCGGGGCGCCACGGGCTCTCCCACCCAGCTTGCAGCACTTGGGCCAGTTGCGCCGGTGTCATGCGGGCAGTGCGGCTGAGCCCCGAGCCGTTGTCGACGATCATACCTCTGACATCGACGCCGAGGCCGGCGAGTACCTGGTAGATCGCCTCTCGCGACTCTTCGAGTGTCGCCGGCGGACCGTTGCGTTCGGCGGCCAGCGTCAGCGCTAAGTGGCGTGCCGCCACGTTCAGGCTCCATTTGTTGGCAACCCGGATGAGCTTGCTCAGCGGGCGGGACTCGTTGACAAGCAGTGGCAACAGCATCGCCTCATCGGCCGAGTCGGCGGGGGCACCGTAGCGGACCTCTCCCAGTAGCTCGCCGCCCCACTGTTCCCAGTGCAGCCGAAAGAGCTTACGGTTGTAAGACTCCGGAGAAATCGCGGTGCGCAGCAGAACATTGTCGCCACAGTTAACCGGATAATCGCCGGCGAGGATCACCCGCGGCGGGGCGCTGCTGTTGTCGACCGCATAGTGGAGACCTTGCAGCCAGCCGTTACACGAGCCGTGGACAGCACGCAGCTGATTGACGATCTCTAGGCCGGGCAGCGGCGGGTCGGGCTCGATGCGAATCTGCTGGCTGACCGGATCGGGGATGATGTGAAAGCGCACGGCGTTGGCGTTGACATGAAGCGCATGCGGCGGCTGATTGTAGGCACGCAGGGGCTGCCCATCGAAGGCGCCGGGATCCTCCCGCGGCAGATCGAAGAAGCGGGTATCCAGCAAGACGTCGCCTTCGATGCGCTGCAACCCAGTGCGGCGCAGCGCCCCCAGCATACGCCAGTGCTCCTCGCTGACCATGCCGGGATCGCCGGTGCCGCGCAGCACCAAATCGCCCTTCAGTACGCCGTCGCGCACCGGTGCCGTGGCATAGATGGTCGTCTTCCAGGTATAGGTAGGACCCAGTTCGGCGAGTGCGGCGAGGGTGGTCGCCAGCTTCATCGTAGAGGCCGGATTGAAGGGGCGATGGGCGTTGAGCTGGGCCAGCGGCTCCGGGTCGCCCACCCGCTGTACCCACAGGCCGACAACATCGGGGGGGAGATTCTGGGCACGCATCGCCGCCGCAATCGGCTCCGGCAGACGATCACCGGAGGCGCCTGCTGGGGCAGCCAACAGTAGCAACAGGAGCGGCAGCAGGAGCGGCAATGCAATGCGCAGCGGGATTGGCAAATGTGCCCGCCGTGCAGCACCGCACAAGGGTCTGGGTGAGGAGAGAGGCAGCGCTACACTCGGCATCGGAAGGTATCTGCTTCTACTGACGGCCCGTGAGTAAGCGATCGCCCGATCGACGACCGCCTTCCGTGCAGTCTATCAAATTGCTGCTAGGGCAGTGCGGTTACGTGTCCTCTTTGACGTCCGGGGCCATGGATAGCGGCAGGATGCTGTCACGAACCTGCTGAGTATACCCGCTCATGCTGCTCTCGCTTCGCTAGTTAAGCTCGGTTATCTTAGTCCATCCGTTATTTAAGGGAGGGGCGCTTTGCTTAAATAAGCACTGGACGCCATCATGAACTATGAGCGACTTCGCCCCCAACCAACGCCTGGGCCGCATGGTGGAAACACCCGTTGCGGGAGAGATGGTGCGCGCTTTCGTGCCACCTCCGCTGCCGCCCGTGCCGACAATCGACGTGCTGGCGCTTCTGGACCGGCTCAGCCTTGCCGAGCGCGCCCTTGGACGGTTGGACGGCATCACGATGCTGCTGCCGCGTCAGGAGCTGTTTCTCTATATGTATGTCCGCAAGGAGGCGGTGCTTTCCTCACAGATCGAAGGAACGCAATCGACACTCTCCGATCTGCTGCGCTTCGAGACCGAAGCAGAGGCCGGTCAGCCGATTGACGATATCCGCGAGGTATCGAATTACGTCGATGCCATGGTGTATGGGTTGGAACGGCTGCAGGAACTGCCGCTGTCCCTGCGATTGATCCGCGAGATGCATGCGCGCCTGTTGCAAAGCGGGCGTGGCGGCACCAAGGATCCCGGCGAATTTCGACGGTCGCAGAACTGGATCGGTGGCACACGCCCCGGCAATGCGCTCTACGTGCCACCGCCGGTCACCGAGTTGGACAACTGCCTGGCCGCTCTGGAACGCTTCATACACGAGGACCAGTCGCGCCTTCCGGCTCTCATCAAGGCCGGCCTGTTGCACGTCCAGTTCGAAACCATCCATCCGTTCCTCGACGGCAATGGCCGTATCGGCCGCTTGCTGGTGACGCTGTATCTTTGCGCGAATGGCGTGCTGCGAAAGCCGCTTCTCTATCTCAGCCTGTTTCTCAAAACACATCGCGCGGACTACTATCGCCTGCTACAGGAAGTGCGCGAACACGGGCATTGGGAAGCCTGGCTCGACTTCTTTCTTGCCGGCGTGGCCGAAACGGCGAACCAAGCATTCGACGCCGCTACGCGGATTGTCGACCTGTTCAAGGTGGATCGCGAGCGTATCACGGACAAAAGCGACCGCGCCGGTTCGTCACTACGCATCCTTGAGCTGTTCCAGCGGCACCCATTTCTGACCGCGAACCAACTGGTTGAGCACACTGGCCTGTCGGCACCGACGGTCAACGCGGCGCTCGCCGACCTCGAACGCATCGGAATCCTTGAGGAGATCACAGGCCGAAAGCGAGGGCGCGTTTTCAGCTATCGTGCTTATCTGAAAATTCTTAGCGAGGGCACGGATCCGCTGCCTAGAACCACCTGAAGAGAGGTGGCCAGTGTTATGCGGATCAAGTTTGTCGAGATCTCGAATGAGGTCGCTCGGGCGCATGCCGTGGCCGGCTCGACCGGCGCTGCGAAGGCCTCGACCAGAGCGTCGCGAGCTATTCTTCCTTCCCCCGAGGGCTCTGCTCTTGGCGATGGTTAGCGGCTGTGCCTTGGTTGTGCGAAGGTGCCGCAGCCGTGCGAGACTCGGCAGTGGACGCAGACGGAGGGTCAGACGTCTCGCCGGGGTTCGATGCGCGCCGCTCGGCGACACTCCGACGAAAGCCAATCACGAAGCCGATCACAAAGCCCACCACCACAAGAAGAGCCGCGCCGATAGCGGCGTAGATCAGAAAATCCATAGGCACCCCCTGAAAACTCCAGCCATAGCTAAACCGTCCTCTGAGTTAGCGCACCAAGGGTGGGGCGCGCGAGAGCAGGTCGCCGCCTGCGCTGTTTCGTTCGGCCAGAGGGCGAAAAAGAGGCGTTGCAGTCTTCGACCGTATTTATGATAGTACATAGTGGGAGAGCCGTGGTGGCTCTGCACACTTTCTTCGGGTTTTTTTGATAAAAATAAAAACAACATGCATGCCAAATGCTGATTGCACCCCTGGCATTTTGCCCTGCCCTGCCCGGTTATCGGTTGGCTAGCTGATCGTTAATGGCTGTCGCCGGGATGCGCGTATTGGTCGCCGAGGACGATCCGACCAACACCTTGTTGATCCGGGCGCTACTTGAGCGCTGCGGTGCTCAGCCGACCGTGGCGGAGCACGGCCAGGCGGCGCTGGAGCTTTGGCAGCAAGCCGAGCACGAGTTCGATCTGATCCTGCTCGATATGCAGATGCCGATCCTTGATGGGGCGGCGACCGACCGCGCTGTGCGCGCGGCCGAAGCCGAGCAGGGGCGTCACCGGCGGACCCCCATCGCGATGCTCTCTGCCCATGTCACTACCGAAGCGCGCGAGCAATGTTTGCAAAGCGGCGCCGATACCTATATGACGAAGCCTATTCGCCTCGATGCGCTCGCCGAGCTCCTGCGCTGGGCGAGGCGGGAGCTAGACTCTAGTCTTGCAAAAAATGCGCGATAGTGTACTCTTGACTCATGGAGAACACCATGAGTACAGGCAAGGCGGCGAAGCGGCTGGGTGTTTCGGTCAAGACCCTGCAGCGCTGGGACCGCGAGGGGCGCCTCGTTCCAGCGGCACGAACTGACAGCAATCGTCGTCTTTACACTGAGGCCCAATTGCGGGAGTTCATCG
>NZ_NRRN01000026.1 GCF_016583625.1 Halorhodospira abdelmalekii
GGGTGGTGGGTGAATTTTCCCGGGGTGATTTGGTGGCGTGTCTCGATGTGCACGGCAGCGAAGTCGCGCGCGGGCTGGTCAGTTATGGCGCCGAAGAGGCCCGGGCGATTGCTGGGCGCTCAAGCAGCGAGATTGAGGGGGCGCTTGGCTATGTCGATGAGCCAGAGCTGATCCACCGCGACAACATGGTGATCACCAAACTGGCGCGAGAACTTCCCGGCTTTAGTCGTGGAGAGGATGTCAAACGGTGAGCGCGTGAGAGGCGTTGGCGCTGGATGCACGTTGGGGCTGCGCTTACTGCTTGGTGGGCTGGTGGCGACACAGCTCAGCTGTGCGCTGCTCTGGGGGGAGCCGCAACGAGCCGCCATCGAGGCGATTCGTGACGACGACCATGCCGCCCTGGTCGAGGCGCTTGACAGCGGTATCGATCCCGCCGCAGCGGATCAACATGAACGCACCTTGCTTCACTATGCCGCGGTCTACGGGCGTGAACGGGCGGTCGCCTTACTGCTTGAGCGCGGGGTGGCGACCGATCCAGTCGATGCGGCAGGGCGTCATCCGCTTCACTACGCCGTCGAGGGTGGACACGAGCGGGCAACCCTGCGCCTGCTGGGTGTTGCGCAGCGCATCGATGTGGCCGATGAGCAGGGGCGCACACCGCTGATGATCGCCGCCTTGCGCGGCGAATCACGACTGCTCGAGGCCTTGCTGGCGGCGGGGGCCGATCCCGATCGGCGCGACGCCGCTGGGGCGACGGCGTTGTCGCTCGCTGCTGCAGCCCGCCATCGGGTTGCGGCAGCGCGGCTGCGCGAGGTCAGTCGGCAGGCTGCGGCAGCGCCGGCGGTGGCCGATGTCGTGCGTGCGCGCGATATTGAGACACTGCGCTGGATGCTGGCGCACGGCCTGAACCCCGAAGCGACCTGGATGGAGCAGGGGCGGCGCGTCAATCTGGCCGATATCGCTGTGGCTGAGAGCGCGCAGATCGCTGCCCTGTTGCAGCGCTACGGTGTCCGACCGCTGACGGCAGGGTCGGCGGCCTTGGCCGCGGCGGTGCTCAGCGGCGATGAGGCGGCTGTCGAGGCGTTGCTGGCGCGCGCTGTCGATGCCGATGCTGCGGTGCCGGGGGGCGAGGTTGGCGGGCGCACAGTGCTGCACGAGGCGGCTCGCTTGGGACGGGTGGCCATCATCGAACAGCTGCTCGAACACGGCGCCGACCCGGCGCGCCCCGATGCCTACGGGGCCGATGCCCTCTGGCATGCAGCCGTGGGCTATGTCGCCTCGGGGGATGCGGTGGCGGGGCTGGAGCGCGCAGCCAGCCGTAGTGAGACGGTACTGGCGCTGTTGGCCGCCGGGGCCACTCCCGGTGGTGGCGATCACTACGGCTTTGCCCCGCTGCACGCCGCGGCTGCTTGGGGCGATGGGGAGAGCGTGGCCGCCCTGCTCAATGCCGGCGCACCGCTGGAGCAGCAGGATCGCAACGGTCGGACGGCTCTGACCTTCGCCGCTCTTTTTGGGAACCACGAGACTGTTGAAGAGCTGCTGAGCCGTGGCGCCGATCCCTCGCCGGTCGATCACTGGGGCGGGACACCGATAACCTATGCCCGGTTAGCGGCTGCTATGGCAGGCGATGCCGCTGCGCGGACCGCGTTGCGTGAGGCTGGTGGGGGCAAGGCTCCAGGGCCGCGGCGCGGAACTCCACCGTTGGCGATCGGCCTGGACGAGCGTCGGCTGATGCAGCTCGATCGTGCGGTGGCCATCTACGACAGCGCTCGCGAGGAAGATGAGCAGCGCGGCCGACTGCTGCCCTATACGACAACTTGCAGCGGTTATAGCTGCATCTATCCGCCCATTGTGGTGCTGCCGCGGGGCACGGTCGTTGAGTTGCTTTACCGTGAGGCTGGCGATGACGGCCGTCTCTACAGTGTCTACCTAGTGCAGGAGGCGGGGTTGCGCGGTCTGCTCTTTGAGGATTCGTTTTTCGGCGAGTGGCCGCCAGCGGGGGCGGCGAGCAGCGAGGTGACCATCGGTCGCATCGCTCACATTCGCAGCATGCGCTGGGTCGAGGCCTTTGATATTGATCTGCGGGCGGTCAGTGGCGGCTTGATCTGGTAGCGATCGACACCAGGCCCGTGCGTGCGTAGGGTGACGCCGCAGCATGGCGGTGGTCGAGTGCTCTTCCCGGGAGCGCCGACGTCCCCGCCGGCAGGGATAAGCAGAATGCCGACGAGGACGCTTGCGCTCCCAGGCTCGCGAGGCGTAACGCGCGCCCCGGTGCCGTTGGGTCAGCTCGCGAGGCTACGAACGCGCGCGTTAAGGCGTGACTTATGGCGCGCGGCCTTGTTTTTGTGAATGATGCCGTACTGGGCGCCGCGATCAAGGATCCGCGATGCCTCACGATAGGCCGTCTGTGCCTGACCGTGGTCCCCACTGGCAACGGCCTGCAAGACTTTCTTGATCGAGGAGCGCATCTCGCTGCGGCGCGACTTGTTGCGCAGTCGACGAACTTCGGCCTGGCGGGCACGCTTCTTGGCGCTGGGGCTATTTGCCACGGTTACACTCCTGCAGTGGTTCGGTTGGCTCGTCTGAGTTGAATGCGTTGAATCGCTTCGCCACCTTGTCGACCGCCGAGCCGACCGGATCCAGTCAAACCGTCTTCCGGATCGGTTGGCCCAGGTTTGGCCCAGGTTGACCCCGTGTCATTGCTTCGGCCATCGCTCGGCTCAGTGCTGAAGCGGCTGACCCCACGATTAAGCAGCGAAGCGGCGGCTACGCGATAGAATCGCGCAATATGCCGATGGCCGCGGGGGTTGTCAAGGGGTACGGTCGGCTGTCGGTTCACGCAACTCGCGTAGACGCAGCCCCAGCGCCAGGATGCCGCCCGTGTAAACTGCGGCGCCGACGCCCACCGCAGCAAAGAGCCAAGCGATGCGGGTCATCACTCCGGCCTCCAGCCACGCCTCCAGCTGCAGGGCCGGATAGAGAAGGACCAAAACCATAGCGCCGGTGGCGATCCCAACCTGCACAAAGAGCCGCCGCCAGCCGCCCTCTGGGCGGTAGACGCCGCGCTGGCGTAAGCCGTAGAAGAGCAGCGCCGAGTTGACCGTTGCCGAGGCAGCGGTCGCCCCGGCGAGGGCGACGTGGCCGTAGGCGGTCTCACGCAGGAGCCAGACCGCCGTGATCGACAGCACCAAATTGACGATCACGGCCACCACCGCGCAGTAGACCGGGGTGCGCATATCTTCGCGTGAGAAGTAGCCCGGAGTGAGCACCTTGACCAGCACGAACCCGAACAGCCCGAGGCTGTAGGCGGCCAGCGAGTGGGCGGAGGCGACGACATCGGAAGGGCTGAAGGCGCCGTACTGAAAGAGCGTAGTCAGAATCGGTCCGGCGAGGACGATCAGGCCAGCGGTGGCTGGGGCGATCACCACCAGGACAAGACGCAGTCCCCAATCGAGGGTGCGTGAGAACTGCTCTGGGGTGGTTGCGGCGTGCTCCGCTGAGAGCCGTGGCAGCAGTACGGTCCCCAGGGCGATGCCGAAGACCCCCAGCGGCAGTTCGACTAAGCGATCGGAGAAGTAGAGCCAGCTGACGCTGCCGGCGATCAAAAAAGAGGCCAGGATGGTATCGACCAACAGGTTGATCTGCATCACCGAAGAGCCAAGGACGGCTGGCCCCATCAGCCGGGCGATGCGGCGCACCCCCGGGTCGCGCCAGGCGGGACGTGGCATCACCAGCAGCCCTTCGCGCGCCAGGAAGGGCAGCTGCAGCAGCAGTTGCAGCACCCCGGCCACCGCCACCCCGATCGCCAGGGCGACGATCGGCTCGCTGAGCAGCGGCGATAGCCACAAGGCTGCGCTGATGAGGGTGGCGTTGAGCAGCACCGGGGCGAAGGCGAAGGAGGCGAAGCGGTTGTAGACGTGCAGGGCGGCCCCAGCGCACGCCACCATCGAGATAAGCAAGATGTAGGGGAAGGTCAGCTGCAACAGCTCGCTGGTCAAGGCGAAGCGCTCGGGGTCGTCGCGAAAGCCGGGGGCGAAGAGGGTGACGAGGGCCGGTGCGGCGACGATGCCGATGATCACCACGACCAACAGTGCCACTGCCAAGGTGCCGGCGGTGCGGGCGATCAGCGCGCGCACCTCAGCGTGGCTGCGATGAGCGCGATAGTCGGCCAAGACCGGCACGAACGCTTGCGAGAAGGCGCCCTCGGCGGTGATCCGGCGCATGAAATTGGGGATCTTGAAGGCGACGATAAAGGCGTCGGTCTGTGGTCCGGAGCCGAAGACGTTGGCGATGATGACATCGCGCCCGAGGCCGAGG
Organism: Halorhodospira abdelmalekii; assembly: GCF_016583625.1. Lineage (GTDB taxonomy): Bacteria > Pseudomonadota > Gammaproteobacteria > Nitrococcales > Halorhodospiraceae > Halorhodospira > Halorhodospira abdelmalekii. The sequence goes on from NZ_NRRN01000026.1 coordinate 4,318, forward strand.
ATGCGCGATAGGAAGGTCAGCGAGCCGAAGGTCAAGAGGTGGCGGAATAGGCCGGTAACCACAAGTGTGCGCTCCCCGATCTCTCAAATTGCCCCGCTGGTCCCGCTGGCCCTGAAGGGTTCGGTAGCCGCAATGGCTCGCAGCCCAAAGCCCCGGCAGAGCCCCCTGGAAGAGCCTATCCCGGTGGCCACACCGGTGCCCACAACGGCCCAACGGTTTCAACGAGCCCAATGGCCTCAGTGACCTGTGTGCAACCGGTCAGGCGATGGCGCCGGGCATTGTACTGGCAGCGGCAAGCCGGCGCACGCAGCCTCTTGGTGGCAGCGCCCTACCGAGTGCCGCCCCGCTCACGTATACTCCCCCTTTTTGTCGATGATTGATGGAGATCGTTCGCGGAATACACAACGTGCGCGCCCGCCATCGCGGTGCTGCCGTCACCATCGGCAACTTCGATGGGGTGCATCGCGGCCATCAGGCGATGATCGCGCAGCTGCGCCAAGCCGCTGCCGAGCGCGGCTGTGCCGCATACGTCGTCACCTTTGAGCCGCACCCGACCGAGTATCTGACGCCGCATCGGGCACCGGCGCGCCTCACCACTCTGCGCGAGAAGGTGCGACGCCTTGCGGCGACCGGGGTCGACGGGGTCGTCGCGCTGCGCTTCGATCACAGCCTGGCCGGCTTAGGCGCCGAGGATTTCGCCCTAGAGCTGCTTGGTCGACGCCTAGGTGTGCAGTATGTCTTGGTTGGCGATGACTTCCGCTTCGGCGCTGCTCGCGGCGGTGATCTTGCGCTGTTAAGTCGCCTCGGCGCGCGCGCTGGCTTTATCGTGCACGCCATGGAGACGGTCTGCGTAGCCGCCGAGCGGGTGAGCAGCACCCGGGTGCGTGCGGCCGTGGCGGTCGGCCGGTTTGCTGAGGCGGCCGAACTGCTCGGGCAGCCCTTCCAGGTGAGCGGCCGGGTGGTCCACGGCGATGCCATGGGGCGGCAGTTGGGGTGGCCGACGGCCAATCTGCGGGTGCCGGCAGCGCGCCTGCCGCTGCGCGGGATCTACGCCGCCCGTGCCTACGAAGAGCGGCCTAAGCGCGGGCGTGCTGCCGCATCCTCTCAGGTGCTGGACGGGTGGCCGGCAGCGGTGAGTGTCGGTGTTCGCCCGACCATCGACGGGCGGCAGGCCGTCTTCGAGGCCCACCTGATCGACTTCAGCGGCGATCTCTACGGTCGACACTTGCGCATTGAGCCGGTGCAGTGGTTGCGCGGTGAGCGGCAATTCCCTGGGCTTGAGGCCTTGGCTCAGCAAATCGGGCGCGATGTCGAAACTGCACGACGACTTTTACAGGGCGATCTCGATCCAAGCGAGGCGGTGACGTGAGCGATTATAAGCAGACTCTGAATCTTCCCCATACCGAATTTCCCATGCGCGCTCGTTTGGCCGAGCGTGAACCGCAGCGGTTGGCGCGCTGGCACGACGAGGGGCTCTACCAGAGGGTGCGTGAGGCCCGCCGTGGTGCCGAGCGCTTCATCCTGCACGACGGTCCCCCCTACGCCAACGGCGATATCCACATCGGCCACGCCGTCAATAAGATCCTCAAGGACATCATCGTTAAGGCGCGTACCCTCGATGGCTACGACGCCCCTTACGTCCCAGGGTGGGACTGCCACGGCCTACCGATCGAGCACAAGATCGAGGAGAGCGTCGGGAAGCCGGGGCGCGATCTCGACTACGCCGAATTCCGTCAGCACTGCCGTGACTTTGCCAGCGCCCAAGTCGAGCAGCAGCGGCGCGATTTCGAACGCCTCGGGGTGCTTGGGGCGTGGGATCGGCCCTACCGCACCATGGACTACGCCACCGAGGCCGGTATTCTGCGGGCGTTAGCGCGCATCTTCGAAGCCGGACACATCACGCGCGGCTTTAAGCCGGTCTACTGGTGCGCCGATTGCGGCTCGGCCCTCGCCGAGGCCGAGGTCGAGTACGAAGAGCGCACCTCACCGGCCGTCGATGTCCGCTTTCCCCTCGTCGACGCCGCCGACTTAGAGGGTCGTCTCCACTTAGAGGGGGAGGGGGCGCAGGCCGGGCCGGCGGCGGTTGTGATCTGGACGACGACCCCGTGGACGCTGCCAGCGAACCGGGCGGTGGCGCTGCACTGTGATCTGGAGTACGTCGTCGTGGCGGTTGAGCAGCGCGAACGCCTGCTGCTCGCCGCGGAGCTGCTTGAGGCGACGCTGGCGCGTGCCGGTATCGAGCGCTACGAGATCGTCGGACGCTGTCGCGGGGCCGACCTGGAAGACCTGCAACTGCACCACCCCTTCCTGGAGCGCGTTGTACCGGTCGTGCTGGCCGACCACGTCACCGTCGAGGGCGGCACCGGCTGTGTCCACATCGCCCCGGGACACGGTCAGGACGATTATATCGTCGGTAAGCGCTACGGCCTGGAGGTGACCAATCCGGTCGATGGCAACGGCTGCTTCTTCGCCGAGACCGAGCACTTCGGCGGTCTGAACGTCTTCGCCGCCAACCCCGAAGTCATCCGCGTCCTCGAGGCGCGTGGTGCGCTGCTTCACCACGCCCCTTATCAGCACAGCTACCCGCACTGCTGGCGCCATAAGAGCCCAGTGATCTTCCGTGCCACCCCGCAGTGGTTTATCGACCTGGAGCGCGCGGGGCTGCGCGCTCGGGCCTTGGCAGAGATCGCCAAAGTGGAGTGGCTGCCGCAGTGGGGTGAGGCGCGTATTGAGGCCATGGTGCGTGGCCGCCCCGATTGGTGCATCTCGCGGCAGCGCCACTGGGGGGTGCCGATTGCCCTCTTTGTCGATCGACGCAGCGGTGAGCCGCACCCGGAGACACCGGCGATCATGGAAGAGGTGGCCCGGCGCATGGAGCGCGAGGGGCTTGAGGCGTGGTGGCGGCTTGAGCCGGTCGACTTGCTCGGCGATGCCGCGGCGGACTACGAGAAGGTGACCGATATCCTCGATGTCTGGTTCGACTCCGGGGTGACGCACACGACCGTGTTGGAGCGCCATCCCGATCTGCAGCAGCCGGCCGATCTCTACCTGGAAGGCTCCGATCAGCACCGCGGCTGGTTCCAATCGTCGCTGCTCGCCGCGACCGCCATCCACGGTCATGCGCCGTATAAGGCGGTGTTGACGCACGGCTTTACTGTCGATGAGCAGGGCCGGAAGATGTCAAAATCGCGCGGCAACGTCGTCGCCCCGCAAGACGTCATGGACCGGCTCGGCGCCGATATCTTACGGCTGTGGGTGGCCTCGGCCGACTACAGCGGCGAGATCGCCGTCTCTGAAAACATCTTGCAGCGCACCGCCGATGCCTACCGGCGCATGCGCAACACCGCCCGCTTCCTGCTCGGCAACCTCCACGGCTTCGAGCCGCAGCGCGATCGACTGCCGAGTGCGCAGCTGCTGCCGCTCGATCGCTGGGCGGTCGCCCGCACCCTGGAACTGCAGCAGGCCATCGTCGCCGCCTACGATCGCTACGAGATGCACCGCATCTACCACCTGCTGCACAACTTCTGTGTCGTCGATCTGGGTGGCTTCTATCTCGATATCATCAAAGATCGCCTCTATACGACGCCGCCTGAGAGCCGCGCCCGCCGCTCGGCCCAGACGGCGCTCTATCACATCGCCGAAGCCTTGGTGCGCTGGCTGGCGCCGATCCTCTCCTTTACTGCCGATGAGATCTGGGAGCTGCTGCCCGGGGAGCGCGAGTCGACGGTCTTTGCCGCCCACTGGTACGCCGACCTGGAGTCGGCCGATGCGGTCGCCGGGGTGGCGGCGGAGCGCTTTTGGGAGCGGGTCATCGAGGTGCGCACGGTGGTGAGCCGCGAGCTGGAGCGGCTGCGCAACGCCAAGGTCATCGGCGCCAATCTCGATGCCGAGGTCGCCCTCTACGTCCCCGAGGCGCTAGCTGCGGAGTTGGCGCCGCTGGGCGATGAGCTGCGCTTCGTGCTGATCACCTCGGCGGCGACGCTGGCGCCGCTGGCCCAGGCACCGGAGGAGGCCGTAGCGGCAACGCTGGAAGATGGCACCGCGGTGCGTATGGTCGTCACCGCCAGTGCCCATGAGAAGTGCCCACGCTGCTGGCACCGACGGCCCGATATCGGCTCGAGTGTCGAGCACCCGGCGCTCTGCGGGCGCTGTGTCGAGAACGTCAGCGGGGCTGGCGAGCAGCGGCAGGTGGCCTAGTCGGATGGGGTTCTATCGCTGGTTGTGGGTCGCTGCGGCGATCATTGTGCTCGATCAGTTCACCAAGCTGTGGGCCGATGTTGCACTACCGCTGGGGGGGTCGCTGGAGCTGTTGCCGGTGTTGAATCTGACCCTGGGCTACAATACCGGGGCGGCCTTTAGTCTGCTGGGCGAGGGCAGCGGGTGGCAGCGGTGGTTTCTGATCGCGATCGCGGTCGGCGTCAGCGCCTATCTGCTCTACTGGCTGCGGCAAATCGCTGCACACTCGATGCTGCTGGCGAGCGGCTTGACCTTGATCTTGGCCGGGGCGATCGGCAACTTGATCGATCGGGTGCGTTTTGGCTACGTGATCGACTTTATCCACCTCTACTATCAAGATTGGCACTGGCCGATCTTCAATGTCGCCGATATCGCCATTACCCTTGGGGTTGGGTTCGTCCTGCTGGCGCTGTTTCGGGAGAGGAAGCAACCGTGACCAAAATCATCTTGGCCAATCCGCGCGGCTTCTGTGCCGGGGTCGATCGGGCGATCGCGGTCGTCGAGCGGGCGCTGGAGGTGTGTGGCACGCCGGTCTATGTCCGTCACGAAGTGGTGCACAACCGTTATGTGGTCGAGGATCTGCGCAAGCGCGGGGCGGTCTTTGTCGAAGAACTCGATGAAGTGCCCGATGGGGCGACGGTGATCTTCAGTGCTCACGGTGTGCCGCAGCACGTTGTCGACGAGGCGTTGCGCCGTCAGCTGCAGGTCTTCGACGCCACCTGTCCATTGGTCACCAAGGTCCATAAAGAGGTGCGCGCCCACGCCGAGCAAGGCCGCGAGGTGATCTTGATCGGCCACGCCGGCCACCCCGAGGTCGAGGGGACCATGGGGCAGTACATTCCGCCGCCCGGTGAGCGGGGTGGAATCTACCTCGTGCAAAGCGAGCAAGAGGCGCGCGAGTTACAGGTTCGCTATTCAGACGAGCTGGCCTTCGTCACCCAGACCACGCTCTCGGTCGACGACGCAGCGGTTGTAGTCAACGCCCTCAAGGAGCGTTTTCCGAAGATCCGTGGGCCGCGCAAGAACGACATCTGCTACGCCACCCAGAACCGGCAGGATGCGGTACGCAGCCTCGCCGATGAGGTCGAGCTGCTGCTCGTGCTCGGCTCGGTCAACAGTTCGAACTCCAACCGCCTGCGCGAGCTCGCCGCGCGCTGCGGCACCCGTGCTTTCCTGATCGACGGGGCGGCCGACCTGCAACGCGAATGGCTCGACGGTTGTCAGGCGGTTGGCGTTACCGCCGGGGCCTCAGCCCCCGAGAGCACCGTCGTCGAGGTCGTCGAGCAGCTGCAGCTCTGGGGGTGTGAGGCGCCCGAAGAGCGCATCGCCGGCAAACCCGAGCACGTCACCTTCGGCCTGCCCCGCGAGTTGGCGAAGAAGCTGGAGGGCTCCTAGGGCCGTCTGCCTACGCCGCCCCGCTACAAGTAGCCCTTCTCGCGCAAGATCATGTAGGCGATGCCGCTGCCGACGCAGATCGAGGTGATCATCCAGCTCAGCGAGATTAAGCGCGGGCTGAGCGCGGTAGCGACGAAGATCATCAACAGCAGCGTAAAGCCGATGCCGACCCCGGCTGAGACGATCACTTTACCGCTCCAGGTGCTGGTATCCAGGTCCATGTTCTTCAATCCCCTTCGCAATGTCGTTGTCTTTTCAGGTCTTCGCTCGGCGCGCTGCATCCGGCCGACCGCGTATCTTACCGCAAAAGTTAAGGGCTTCGCGCCTGCCTGACAAGTCCGCAGCGAGTGGGCGATAGCTCCACGGCAACTCCACGGGGCCTCTGCGGCCTATTGATAGGCGTCTCTCTTCTTCCCCTGGGCCGCTCCCCCCGCTAACATACCGGCGTTCTGTCACACGACCACCTGGGGAGCCCGCCGATGAGCGAGACGACCAAATACCTGCTCGACGAGGCCCGGTTGCCGCGTACCTGGTACAACATTAACGCCGACCTGCCGCAGCCATTGGCTCCGGTGCTGAACCCGGCTACCAAACAGCCGGTGAGCGCCGACGATTTAGCCCCGCTCTTTCCGCGCGCCGTCATTGAGCAGGAGATGAGCGCCGAACGCGAGATCGAGATCCCCGAGCCGGTGCGCGATGCCTACCGGCAGTGGCGACCCTCACCGCTCTACCGCGCCCGCCGCCTGGAGCAAGCGCTCGATACCCCGGCCCGTATCTTCTACAAGTACGAGGGCGTCAGTCCGGCCGGCAGCCATAAGCCGAATACCGCGATTCCACAGGCCTTCTACAACTACGCCGAAGGGGTGCGACGGATTACCACGGAGACCGGTGCCGGGCAGTGGGGCTCATCACTGGCGCTTGCTGGGGCACTCTTTGATCTCGAGATCGAAGTCTTCATGGTCGCGGTGAGTTACCACCAAAAGCCGTACCGGCGCGCCTTCATGGAGAGCTTTGGGGCCCGCTGTACGGCGAGCCCGAGCGAGCGCACCGAGTACGGCCGCTCCGTGCTGGCGAAAGATCCGCAGAGCACCGGGAGCCTCGGTATCGCCATCGGCGAGGCGGTCGAGATGGCCGTGGCACGTGACGATACGCACTACGCCCTCGGCAGCGTGCTCAACCACGTCATGCTCCACCAAACGGTGATCGGCCTTGAGGCGATGGAGCAGATGGCGATGGCCGACGCCTACCCCGATACGATCATCGCTTGCACCGGTGGTGGCAGCAACTTCGCCGGCCTCGTCTTTCCCTATCTAGGCGCGGCGTTGCGTGGCGGGCCGAGTGTCGAGGCGATTGCCGTCGAGCCGCTGGCCTGTCCGACGTTGACCCAGGGGCGCTTTGCCTACGACTATGGCGACTCAGCGCAGCTGGCACCGTTGACCAAGATGCACACCCTCGGCTCGGGTTTCGTCCCTCGTGGTTTCCACGCTGGCGGTCTGCGTTATCACGGCATGGCACCGCAAGTCAGCCATCTCAAAGAGCTGGGGTACATTGATGCGCGCGCCTACGATCAGCTTGAGTGCTTCGCTGCCGGGCTGCAGTTCGCCCGTGCCGAAGGGATCATCCCGGCGCCGGAGGCCACGCACGCGGTCAAGGCTGTGCTCGATGAGGCCGCCGCCTGCCGCCGCGACGGCACCGCGAAGACGATCCTCTTTAATCTGAGTGGGCACGGCAACTTCGATATGCAGGCCTATACGGACTATTTGGCTGGTAAGCTTACGGACTTAGGCGGCAGTAGCGATGAAGTGGCGACAGCCCTCTCCGGACTGCCGCACGTAGAGTGAGAGTGGGCGAGTGACGCTGGTGGCGTACGGGGACCCTACGCACACCGAGGTTGCAGACACATACGCAGGCACATACGCAGATACATACAATGCGCCGATTCATGCAGATCAAAGACGCATCAAGCTGAGGAGCCCGGCATGACAGAAGATTGGATTCGCAAAGAGCGTAAGCGGCTGGCACAACAGCTGACCGCCTCGACATGGAAAGGTCTAGTGGTCTCGATCCCGCTAGTCACCCTGGTGTCGATCGCTTTCTACTTTTGGGTGGTGACACAGTACGACTTGCTCCCCGGGGCGGAGCATACACTGGCGGCCTTGGTGGCGACGTTTGCTCTGCCGGGTGCGGTCTTCGTCTTTGTCGGGTTGCGGCGGGTCTTCTGGCAGCGGGCGATTCGCGGTGAGCTGAACCGGATGCGCTCGCAGAAGTTTGTCAGCGAGTATGTCGACCAGCTTGGTGGCGAGGCGGCGCTGCACGCCCACCTCTCTGTGGTGGCTAAGGCGCAGATCGACCGCGTCCTCAAGCGTGAGCAAGAGGATGAGCAGGTCAACGACCGCGACTACGCGGCGGCTTTGCGCTATCTGTTGCTGTTGGAGCCCCTGACCGAGGGGAGCAAGAGCAGCGCCTAAGGCGCGCGCGGTGCGGCGCGGGGGTGACGGTGCGGCCGTAGAGTGCTTGGGTGGTTGCCGAGCGCGTGCTTGAGCGTCACTCCGTCAGCCCCGCAGTGGCGCCTGCTGGAGCGCCCTATGGCAAGTTGACACTTTATCGCGGCCGTCAGTAGACTCGCGTCGAAGCCGGCACATCACGGTTGGTTAGGCAACGGGAGATGCAGCGCAATGCAGCATCATGCATCGTGGCTCGGAGATGATTCGCCCCTTTACACGGAAGAGCAGCGGCGGCGGCGGGATTCCACCTGGTGGACGACCGTGCAGGGGGTGCTGGCGCCGGCTCAGTTCGTCGTCTTTTTGGTCAGCCTCGGGTTGGTGATCTGGTACCTGAGAACCGGTGAGTTGCTCGAATGGGCGGCGTGGTCGATTATAATCAAGACCCTTGTCCTCTATACGATCATGGTGACTGGGGCGATCTGGGAGAAGGTCGTCTTCGGTAAGTACCTCTTTGCCCCGGCCTTCTTTTGGGAAGACGTCGTCAGCATGGGGGTGATCCTGCTCCATACCGCCTATCTTGTGGTGTGGTTCGGCGACATCTTCACCCCCGTGCAGCAGATGATGATCGCCCTAGCGGCCTACTTCGCTTACGTGGTCAACGCCGGGCAGTTCGTGCTCAAGCTGCGGGCGGCACGCTTGCAAGAGCGGCGAATGCGGGCCGCTGCTGCTGCCGAGGGCGGCCCCCAGGGGCAGGAGGGAGCGGGGGGATGAGTGATCCACTGCTCGCCGATGCCGCGCCTGCTGAGACCAAGATCGGGGCCGGCTGCTCCTCGGCAGCAGGCCGGCTCTGCCAGGAGCGCGGCCAACGGCAGGTCTTCTGCGGTCTGACCAGCATCGTCTGGCTGCATCGTAAGATGCACGACGCCTTCTTCTTGGTCGTCGGCTCGCGTACCTGTGCCCACCTGCTGCAGGCGGCTGCCGGGGTGATGATCTTCGCCGAGCCGCGCTTTGCCACGGCGGTGCTCGGTGAGCGCGACTTGGCCGGCTTGGCCGATTGCAACGACGAGCTCGATCGCATCGTCCACGAGCTGCTCGCCCGCCGCCCCGAGATTCGCACCCTCTTTCTCGTCGGCTCTTGCCCCTCCGAGGTCATTAAACTCGATTTGGAGACCGCCGCTGAACGGCTCAGTGCCGCCCATCAGGAGCGGGTGCAGGTGCTGAGCTACTCCGGCAGTGGTCTTGAGACGGCCTTTACCCAGGGCGAGGATCAGTGTCTGTTATCCCTCGTCGAGCAGCTGCCGCAAGCCGATGCCAACAGTGATCCGGAGGCGGCCGCAGGCGGCCTGATTGTGCTCGGCACCTTGGCCGATATCGTCGAGGATCAGTTTCGTCGCCTCTTCGACGCATTGGGAATCGCCCCGGTCCACTTTCTGCCGCCGCGCAGCGGTGAGCAGTTGCCGCCGGTCGGACCGCAGACGCGGGTGCTGATGGCGCAGCCCTTCGTCGGCGAGGCGACCCGTGCTCTGATTCGCCGCGGTGCACAGCACCTAGAAGCCCCCTATCCTGTAGGAATTGAGGGTACACTGGGTTGGCTACAGGCAGCGGCAAGCGCCTTTGGGGTCGCCCCGGAGCGTCTCGCCGAGGTGACCGCCGCGCCGATCGCCCGGGCGCGCAGCGCGCTGGCGCGTCAGCGCGAGGTGCTTGAGGGCAAACGGATTACCTTTTTGCCGGACTCGCAGCTTGAGTTGCCGTTGGCGCGTTTTCTGGCGCAGGAGTGCGGGATGCAGCCGGTGGAGGTGGCGACGCCGTATTTCGATCGACAGCTACACGGCCACGAGGCTGAGGCGCTGGGTGAGCAGGTTCGCTTGATCGAGGGGCAGGATCTTGAGCCTCAGTTGGCCCGGCTGCGCAACGACCGCCCCGATCTGACCGTTTGTGGTTTGGGGTTGGCCAACCCGCTGGAGGCCGAGGGGTTGCGCACCAAATGGTCGATCGAGCTGGTATTCTCTCCGATTCAGGGGTTCGATCAAGCGGCCGATCTAGCGGAACTCTTTGCCCGGCCGCTGGTTCGTCACGAGCGACTGCAGGTGTAGGTGCGCGATGCAACTGACGCTTTGGACATACGAAGGTCCGCCGCACGTCGGCGCGCTGCGCATTGCCGCCTCCATGAAGGGGGTGCACTACGTCCTGCACGCCCCGCAGGGCGATACCTACGCCGATCTGCTCTTCACCATGATTGAGCGCCGTCCGGCGCGTCCCCCAGTGACGTATACGACCTTCCACGCCCGCCATCTGGGTGGGGATACGGCCGAGCTGGTGCGTGAGACGGTTCGTCAAGTCTATGAGCGTTACCAGCCGCAGCTGCTGATGGTCGGTGACTCGTGCACTGCCGAGTTGCTCCAGGATCAGCCCGGGACGCTGGCGCAGGGGTGGGCCGAGCAAGCCGGTGTGGAGATCCCCGTGATCGCGCTGGAGACGGCCGCCTTCTCGCGCAAAGAGGGTTTTGGCGCGAGCGAGGCCTTTTACCAACTCGTCCGTGGCGTACTGAGCGATAAAGGCGATGCGGGTGCGGAAGGTGAACAGAGCGATGCGGCGCAGGGTGCTGCGGCGTCGGCGACTGCGGCCGGCCGGGCGCCGCGGGCCAACCTCCTCGGTCCGAGTGCACTCGGGTTCCGCTGCCGCGACGATGTCCAAGAGATCAGCGCCCTGCTGAATCGACTCGGGGTTGAGGTCAACGTTGTCGCCCCGCTCGGCGCGAGTCCCGACGATCTGCGCCGGATTCCCCAGGCCGATTTCAACATCTGCCTCTACCCCGAGGTGGCGCGCACGACCTGTGAGTGGTTGCGGCGAACCTATCGCCAGCCTATGGTCGAAACGGTGCCGCTCGGGCTGGCGGCGACGCGCGACTTTATCCGCGAGGTCGGTGAGGTGGCCGGCCTTGAGGTCGGGTCGCTGCTGGCCGATGCCGATGCCCGAATGGCCCCTTGGGCGGATGCCCGAATGGCATGGTATAGCCGTTCGGTCGACTCGAACTACTTGACCGGCAAGCGGGTCTTCATCTTCGCCGATGCCACGCACGCCGTGGCGGCGGCACGCATTGCGCACGACGAACTCGGTTTCGAAGTCGTCGGCCTCGGCACCTACAGCCGTGAGTTTGCCCGCGAGGTGCGCGCGGCGGCCAAGCGGTACGGCGTTACGCCGCTGATTACCGACGATTACCTGGAAGTGGAGAGACACGTCGCTGAGGCCGCACCGGAACTGGTCCTCGGGACGCAGATGGAGCGTCATATTGCCAAACGCCTGGGGCTGCCCTGTGCAGTCATCTCGGCGCCAGCTCACGTACAGGATTTTCCGGCACGCTACGCCCCGAATATGGGTTTCGAGGGCGCCAATGTTATCTTCGACACGTGGGTACACCCGCTGATGATGGGACTCGAGGAGCACCTGTTGGGGATGTTCCGCGAGGATCCAGAGTTCAGCGTCGAGGCCCCGTCCCACACGCCTGCGGCTGCCGTCGCCGCCGAGGCCGCGGTGGCCGAGGCGAGTGAGCCCGCGGCCGCTGCGGGGGCGCTTTCGGTAGAGGAGGTGCGCTGGACGCCGGAAGCGGAGTCGGAGCTGCGCAAGATCCCCTTCTTCGTGCGCGGCAAGGCGCGGCGCAATACCGAGCACTTTGCCGCCGAGCGGGGTGTTGCGACTATCACAGTGGAGACCATCTACGATGCCAAAGCCCACTTCAGCCGCTGATCCGACGCCGATGCGCGTCACGTTCATCACGCTCGATAACCACATGGCGGGCTCGGTGGAGCGCGCACGCCCGATCCTGAAAAAAGAGATCCCGGGGCTTGAGCTGACCTATCACGCCGCCTCGGACTGGAACAGCAACCCGGCGGCGCTGGAGCGGTGCCGGGAGCGCATCGCCCAAGCCGACATCGTCGTCGTGACTATGCTCTTCATGGAGGAGCACATCGAGCCGGTGCTGCCCGATCTGCAGGCGCGCCAGGGCGACTGCGATGCCATGGTGGTCATCATGTCGGCCGGCGAGGTGATGAAGCTGACCCGCATGGGCAAGTTCACCATGGATGGGACGAGCCGCGGTCCGATGTCGCTGCTCAAAAAGTTGCGTGGCCAGAAGAAGAACAAAAAGGACGACGGGGCGGGGAACTCTGGCGAGAAGCAAGCCGCGATGCTGCGCCGGATTCCGCGGCTGCTGCGCTTTATCCCCGGTTCGGCCCAAGATGTGCGCGCCTACTTCTTAACATGGCTCTACTTTCTGGCGAGCTCTGATGAGAACGTCGCCAACATGGTGCGCTACCTCGTCAACCGCTACGCCGACGGCCCGCGCAAGGCGCTGCGCGGTACGCTGACGGTCCAGGATCCGATTGAGTACCCCGAAGTTGGGCTCTACCACCCGCGCATGGAGGGGCGGGTCAGCGACGATCTGCGCGCTGTGCCGCGCCCTGAGGCGACCGAGGAGCGTGGTGTAGTCGGGTTGCTGCTGATGCGCTCCTATGTGCTCTCGGGCGATGCTGGGCACTACGACGGCGTCATTGAGGCGCTGGAGGCGCGTGGCTATCGCGTGATCCCCGCCTTCGCCAGCGGTCTCGACAATCGCCCGGCGATCGAGCGCTTCTTTATGCGCGATGGCCGCTCGGCGGTCGACGCCGTGGTCTCGCTGACCGGTTTCTCGCTCGTCGGCGGGCCGGCGTACAACAACGCCGATGCCGCCGAGGCGCTGCTGCGCAACCTCGATGTGCCGTACGTCACAGCACAAGCCCTTGAGTTCCAGTCACTCGAGCAGTGGGAGATCTCCGATCGCGGCCTGACTCCGGTCGAGACGACGATGATGGTGGCGATCCCGGAGCTCGACGGCTCGACGGCGCCGATCGTCTTCGGTGGCCGTGCCGCGGTCCCCGGGCCCGATGGCGTCTGCCGCATGGAGCCCCATCCGGAGCGCACGCAGATGCTGGCCAGTCGGCTTGAGCGGCTGATTCAGCTGCGCCGCAGCGCCCGTGCCGATCGTAAGCTGAGCATCGTGCTCTTTAGCTTTCCGCCGCAGGCCGGTTCGTTGGGCACGGCGGCCTATCTGTCGGTCTTCAGCTCCCTCTATCACACCCTGCAGGAGCTCTACGACGCCGGCTATCGGGTCGAGGTGCCGGAGTCGGTCGACGATCTGCGCGAACGCATCATTCACGGCAACGCGCAGCAGTTCGGGGCGCACGCCAACGTCCACCTCCGCGTGCCGGTCGATGACTACGTCGCCCGCGAGCCGCACCTGAAACAGCTCGAAGAGCAGTGGGGGCCGGCGCCGGGTAAGCAGCAGAGCGATGGGCAGTCGATCTTCGTCCTCGGGGTGCAGCTCGGCAACGTCTTTGTCGGCATCCAGCCCGGTTTCGGCTACGAGGGCGATCCGATGCGCTTGCTCTTTGAGCAGGGGCTGACCCCGACCCACGCCATGTGCGCCTTCTACCGCTACATCCGCGAGGACTTCGGCGCTGATGCCGTGCTCCACTTCGGTACCCACGGCGCACTCGAGTTTATGCCGGGCAAACAGTGCGGCATGAGCCCGCACTGCTGGCCCGATCGCCTGATCGGTGATCTGCCGCACTTCTATCTCTACGCTGCCAACAACCCCTCCGAGGGCTCGATCGCCAAGCGCCGGGCGGCGGCGACGCTGATCAGTTACCTGACCCCGCCGGTCGGCCGGGCCGGTCTCTATCGCGGCCTGCTCGAGCTGAAGTCGTCGGTTGAGCGCTACCGCAGTGCACCGCCCGATAACATCGATGAGCGGCTGGAGCTGGCCAAGCTCATCCAGGCGCAGGCGGCCGAGGTTGATCTTGCCGAGCTGGAGCCGGAGTGGAGCGCTGAGGAGGCGCCGGAACGCATCGCTCAACTCAGTGATCAGATCCTCGAGATGGAGTACACCCTCATCCCTGAAGGGCTGCACGTGGTCGGTCAGCCGCCCTCACGCGAGGGGCAAATCGATCAACTCGTCTCGATCGCCGAGACCGCCCACGGGACCCGGGTCGATCCGGCTTGTGTCGCGGCGCTGGTCGACGGCAAGACGCCGAAGCAGGCGTTGGCAGCGGCCGAGAGCGACGATCACGAGACCACGCGTGAGGTGCTTGAGGCGCTCGCCGGGATCGCCGAGAAGCTGGCCGATAACCGCGAACTGGAGGGAATCGTGCGGGCGCTCGATGGGCGTTTCGTCCCGCCGGTCGCCGGTGGCGATATCTTACGCAGCCCCGATATCCTGCCGACCGGGCGCAACATGCACGGCTTCGATCCGTTCCGCATTCCGAGCGCCTTCGCCGTTCAGGACGGGGCGAAGCAGGCCGAGCGGCTGCTCGATAAACACCGCGAGGCCGGCGAGCCGATCCCCGATTCGATCGCCATGGTCTTGTGGGGGACCGATAACCTCAAGAGCGAAGGCGGCCCGATCGGGCAGGCCTTAGCACTGGTCGGTGCCCGCCCGCGCTTCGACACCTACGGCAAGCTCGCTGGGGCCGAGTTGATCCCGCTGGCCGAGCTCGGACGCAAACGGATCGATGTCGTCATTACCCTCTCGGGCATCTTCCGCGATCTGCTGCCGTTGCAGACCCGGGTGCTCGCCGAGGCGGCCTTCCTCGCCGCGAGTGCTGAGGATGAGCCGCTGGAGATGAACCCGATTCGGCGCAACGCCTTGGCCTATCAGCAGAAGCACGAGTGTGACTTCGAGACGGCGGCGCTGCGCGTCTTTAGTAACGCCGATGGCGCCTACGGCTCCAATGTCGGCTCGTTGATTGATCAAGGCTCCTGGGAAGACGAAGACGAGATCGCCGATACCTACACGCGCCGGAAGTGCTACGCCTACGGCTGCAGTGGACAGCCGGTGCGGCAAGAGGCGCTGCTCGGCAGCATGCTCTCCGGCGTCGAGCTGACCTATCAGAATCTCGAGTCGGTCGAGCTCGGTGTGACCACGGTCGATCACTACTTCGATACCCTCGGCGGCATCAGTCGGGCCGTCGCCCGCTCGCGCGGGGGCGAGTCGGTGCCGGTCTATATCGGTGATCAGACCCGCGGCGAGGGCAAGGTGCGTACCCTCTCCGATCAAGTCGCCCTGGAGACGCGGACGCGAATGCTCAATCCGAAGTGGTACGAAGGTCTGTTGGAGCACGGCTATGAGGGTGTGCAGCAGATCGAGGTCCATCTGACCAACACCATGGGGTGGTCGGCGACCACCGGCCAGGTCTCGCCCTGGGTCTATCAGCAGTTCACCCAGACCTTCATGCTCGATGAGAAGATGCGCGAGCGGATGGCGCAGCTCAACCCGGCGGCCTCGGCGAAGCTTGCCAACCGCTTGCTGGAGGCACACGAGCGCAACTACTGGAATCCAGACGAGGAGACGTTAGAGGCGTTGCGTAAGGTCGGTGATGAGCTTGAGGACTACTTCGAAGGGGTTAGCGAGAACGAGGAGGCCGCTGCATGAGCGGAGACAGGGAGCGTGTATGCCGCAACAGCGGTGATGGAGAGGGCAGTGTACAGGTGCATCTGGCACCCGAGGGTCAGACCGAGACCGGACGGCGGGCGAAGATCTTCGCCGTCTACGGCAAGGGCGGGATCGGCAAGAGTACGACTTCGTCGAACCTCTCGGTCGCCTTTAGTAAGCTCGGTAAACGGGTGTTGCAGATTGGCTGCGACCCGAAACACGACTCGACGTTTACCTTAACGAAATGCTTGGTCCCGACCGTCATCGACAGCCTCGAGGAGGTCGATTTTCACGTCGAGGAGTTGCGCCCCGAAGACTACGTCTACGAAGGCTACAACGGCGTGCTCTGTGTCGAGGCTGGAGGGCCGCCGGCCGGGACCGGCTGCGGCGGTTATGTGGTCGGGCAGACGGTCAAGCTCCTTAGGCAGCACCATCTTTTCGAGGAGACCGATGTCGTCCTCTTCGACGTCCTCGGCGATGTCGTCTGTGGCGGCTTCGCCGCGCCGCTACAGTACGCCGATCGGGCACTCATCGTGACGGCCAACGACTTCGACTCGATCTTTGCCATGAACCGGATCGCTGGAGCCATCCAGGCGAAGGCGAAGAACTACCGCGTGCGCCTCGGCGGCGTGGTGGCCAACCGCAGCGAGACGACCGAGCAAATTGAGCGCTTTAACGAGGCGATCGGGCTGCAGATGCTGGCGCATGTGCCCAATTACGACGTAATCCGGCGCAGTCGTCTGCAAAAGGCGACCCTCTTTGAGATGGAGGAGGAGTCCCCAGAGCTGGAGCGCGCGCGTGCTGAGTATCTGGGGTTGGCGCAGGCGCTTTGGGATGGGGTCGATCCACTCATTCCAACGCCCCTGAAGGATCGTGAAGTCTTCGATTTGCTGGGGTTTGACTGATGCCGACCTCTTCTTATCGGCAACGCCGTGGTCGCGTGGAGACCTACTTCGATAAGACGGCGGTCGAGGCGTGGCAGCGCCTGACCTCGGATGCCCCGGTGAGCGGGGTGCGGGCGACGGTGCGTGCCGGGCGCGAGCAGATGCGCCAGACCCTGCTCGACTGGCTGCCGGCCGATCTCAGTGGGATGCGAGTGCTGGATGCCGGCTGCGGACCGGGCATGCTCAGCGTCGAGCTGCTGCGGCGCGGGGCGCGGGTGACCGGGGTCGATGTCTCGACGAAGCTGATCGAGATCGCCTGGGAGCGTTTGCCCGCCGAGATCGATCGCAACGCGGTCGATTTTCAAGTCGGCGATATGCTCGACCCGGCACACGGCGAGTTCGACTACGTCGTCTCAATGGATGTCCTGATCCACTACCCCTGTGCAGACGCTGTAGCGGCCGTGGCTGAACTGGCGAGCCGGACTCGTCGCGGTATCGCCTTTACTTTCGCCCCGCGCACCCCGTTGCTCGCGGCCATGCACGTCATCGGCAAACTCTTTCCGCGCAGCGATCGCTCCCCGGCCATCGAGCCGGTGGCGCACTCGCGTCTGGCCGCGGCACTGCGCGCCGAGCCGCGGCTGGCCGCGTGGTCGGTGGGACGCACGCAGCGTGTTCGGCGCGGTTTTTACATTTCGCAGGCACTGGAGCTGCAACGGACATGAAGCCACAGATCGCTGACCTTTATCGCAATGTCAGCCGAATTATGTTGCCGTTCGCCGATGCGGCGACCGAGCAGCTGCCGATGACACGCATCTTCCGCCTGGCCCTGTTCCAGGTCACGGTCGGCATGATGTACGTCCTGTTTACCGGGACACTCAACCGGGTCATGATTCATGAACTCGGGATTGCCGCGACGCTGCTGGGGATCATGCTGGCGCTGCCGGTGCTGCTCGCGCCGCTGCGGCTGTTGATCGGCCACCGCTCCGATAACCACCCCTCGCACCTGGGGTGGCGGCGCGTGCCCTACCTGTGGATGGGGACGCTCTTTCAGTTCGGCGGTTTGGCCATTATGCCCTTCGCCATCCTGGTGCTCTCCGAGCACGGCGCCGACTATCCGGTCCTCGGGGCGATAGGGGCAGCGTTCGCCTTTCTGCTCGCCGGCATCGGTGTGCACATGACGCAGACCGCCGGACTGGCGTTGACGAACGATTTGGCCCCCTCGGACAAGTTGCCGCAGGTGGTCGGCTTGATGTACGTCATGCTCATGGTGGGGATGGTCATCGCAGCTGCGACATTTTGGTTCTTCCTGAGCGATTACAGCCACTTCCGGCTGATTCAGGTGATCCAAGGAGCGGCTGTGGCGACCTGGGTGCTCAATATAATCGCCCTGTGGAAGCAGGAACCACGCGATCCAAGCAAGACCCGCGTCGATAGGCCGCGACCATCTTTCGCCTCAGCATGGCAAAGTTTCAGTGAGCTGGGCCCGGTGGCGCGTTTGTTGGTCATCATCGGTCTGGGTGCCGCTGGCTTTGGAATGCAGGACATCATCATTGAGCCGTACGGGGCGAGTGTATTGGGCTTGGATGTGGCCGGGACGACCGTACTGACCGGGATGTGGGCGGTTGGCATGCTCGTCGCATTCTCGATCTGCGGCGTTGCGCTCGACCGTAAAGTCAATCCCTACCGTCTTGCTACGGTTGGGGTGCTGATCGGGGTGGCGGCGTTCAGCATGGTGATTGCCTCGGCCCCGCTCGATTCGCCGATGCTCTTTAGGCTCGGCAACTTTGTGATCGGGCTCGGGGCAGGACTGTTCTACGTAGGGACGCTGGTGGCAACGATGGAGATGGCGCCACCGGAGCAGAGCGGGTTCGCCATCGGGGCGTGGGGAGCGGTACAGGCGACGGCGTTGGGCGTGGCTTTAGCGATCGGTGCTGGGTTGAGCGACCTGATTCCTGCACTAGCCCGCGCCGGCCACTTGGGAGAGCTCTTTATGCACCCAGCGGCGGGATATACAGTGGTGTACTCGATTGAAATCGTGCTGTTAGTGGCGATGGTGCTGGCTGCTTGGCCCTTGGCGCGAGTGAGTAGGCGATCAAGTCAGCCGGCGTGATTCATCGTCTCGTTTCGGTCTGGCCGCTAGCGGCTAGGGCCACTAAGTGTGGAGGTGCGTTATGGAAGCATTCTATCCAATGGGAATCGCCAGGTTCGATTGGGGACTCTGGGCGGTGATCTTCTTCTTCGTCTTCCTTGCGAGTCTGGTCGTCTACCTGCGCAAAGAAGACAAGCGGGAGGGGTATCCGCTGATCTCGGATCCGAACGACAAGTACGGTGCGCCTCGGTTGGTCTCCGGTACGTTGCCGCGGGTTCCGATGGCGAAGACCTTCCTGCTCAAGGACGGCCGCACGATCAAAGTGCCGCGTCAAGAGAAGGTCGAGTGGGACCGCAACTACAAGCTTGAGGCGCAGCCGACGGCACCGTGGCCGGGTTCGCCGTTGGAGCCGATCGGCAATCCGATGAAGTCGGCGATTGGTCCTGGCGCTTACGCCAAGCGTGAGGACACGCCGGAGACGACGTGGCACGGCAAGCTGAAGATTGTCCCGATGCGTGTCGCTACCGAGTTTACGGTCTGCGAGGGCGATCCTGATCTGCGTGGTGCCCCGGTCAAGGGCCTGTGCGGTGGTCAGGGTGGTCGTGTCAGCGACATCTGGGTCGATCGCAGCGAGAACCGCATCATGTACTACGAGGTCGAGCTGAGCCCGCACACCTCTGGCAAGAATCGGGTGCTGCTGCCGCAGTGCTTTGCCAAGGAGACCCGCCGTCTCGACGGGGTGTGGGAGATTCGCGTCAACTCGATCACGGCGGAGCAGTTCCGTGATGTGCCGCGTCTGTCGAACGCCGATCAGATCACGCCTCAAGAAGAGGACATGGTCTGCGCCTACTACGGTGGTGGTACCCTCTACGCCTATCCGGGTCGTGAGGAGCCGTTCCTGCCGTGAGGGAGCACGACTTTGAGCCTATCCTCGGCCTCCCCGAGAGGCCGCCGGAAGGCGAAGAAATCCTCTGGCAAGGCAAGCCCGCTTGGTGGTCATTCGCCAAGCGGGCGCTCCATGTTCGCAAGGTCTTTATCTTCTTTTGCCTCATCGGTGCGTGGTACGCTTACCTAGCATGGCAGGAAGGCAACAGCGTAAACTACGTGGTGATGGAACTCGTCGGCCAAGTCGTCATCGGCCTCTTGGCTGCAGGCGGGTTGGCGTTGATCGGCCGCTGGATGGCGAAGAACTCGCTCTATACGGTGACCAACCGTCGTATCGTGATGCGGATCGGTGCATCGTGGCAGGCCTCAATCAACCTGCCGTTTACTCAGATCGAAGCGGTTGATCTGCGTAAACATCGCGATGGCCGCAGCGACATCATGATTCGGATCGATCCGCGTGAGCGTTTGAGTTTTCTCTTCTTCTGGCCGCATGTTCGTCCGTGGCGGTTGCATCGTCCAGAGCCGATGTTGCGCTCCCTGCCCGATGGTGGTGAGGCGGTGCGAATCCTAAGCGATGCCCTACAGCGGCACCTTGCTGAGCAGCAAGGGTCCGGGAAAAGGCGCAAGGATGGCCGTGGGGCGGAGCCGCAGAAGAGCGAGGCCCCCGCCTACGCAAACGACGCGAGGTGAGGAGGTGAGGGAATGAGAGAAGAGCACGAACACCTGCGAGCGGGAGTTATCAGCAACGTGATCTTCCCGGTGACCGCCTTTACGGCGGTCGCCCTTTTTACTGTCTACGTCATCTATAGCGGCCTGGTTCTCGGGTACGGTACGCGGGATAGCGGTGGCACCGACGCACCGGTCGTCTACGAGACCGGGATCTGGTTTGAATCGCTGGAAGACGGTGGGTTGCGGCTCCTCGATGACCAGGGCAACGAACTGTGGAGCATCGCGTACGATGAAGAGGCGTACATCCACAGCACGGCGCAGCGTTTGAAGGAGTACCGCGCGCGCGATAATGTGCGCACACAGCTGCCCTTTATTGTGCGTGGCCATGAGGATGGACACGTCGTCGTGGCCGACCCGATGACCCAGCGGCGGGTGACCGTAAACTCCTTCGGGCGTGATAACGCCTACGCCTTCATCAGGTCGCTGCAGCAGGCCCAAGAGGGGGATTCGGACTGGGATTCAGACCTGGATTCAGACCTGGATTCGGACTGAGCTTCAGGTCGCTTCTCGCAGCGGTCGGGTCCGGTCCCGACTGCTTTCCCGACTGGCATTGATGAGCGGGTCACGGTTACCATAGTGCGCCGTTCGGAGCCCTAGCGGATGTTTGAATACGTGCTTCCCGTGCTGTTCGCACTGTTTCTCTGGTGGTTCAGCACGGGGGTGGTCATCTACCTCGACAACCTGCCCATGCGCACCTTCCGCTGGAGCATGATCGGCGGAACGGTCGCCATGTTCGGTGGCCTCTATCTGATCGCGATCAGCAGCGCCCCCGGCTCGGTCGCCTCGGCCTATCTGGCCTTTACCGGTACCTTGTTGGTCTGGGCCTGGGTCGAGTTGAGTTACTACACCAACTACGTCACCGGTCCCCGACAGACCCCGTGCCCGGAGGGTACGGCAGGGTGGCATCGGTTCCGTCTGGCGCTGCAGAGCAACCTCTACCACGAACTGGCGATCCTGGTCCTCGGCATCGTCATCTTCCTACTCTGCTGGCGCGGGGGACACTACACCGCGCTCTGGGCCTACTTGGTCTTGGCCTGGATGCACGAGAGCGCGCGCTTGAACGTCTTTCTCGGCGTGCGCAACCCGAACGAGGAGTTCGTCCCGGCGCATATGCACTTTGTGCGGAGTTTTATCCGGCGCCGACCGATGAACCTCCTCTTCCCCTTCTCGGTGACGGTCTCGACGGTCGCATTGGTCTTGCTGATCCAGCAGGCCGTTGCCCCCGGGGTCGACCCCTACACCACCGTCGGCCTGATCCTGGTAGCCACCTTGATGGCGCTGGCGATCCTCGAGCACTGGTTTCTGGTCATCCCGTTGCCGACCGCCGTGCTCTGGCACTGGGGGCTGAAGGCACGCGGCAGCACGTCGTGCTTTACTATCGATGTCGTCATGGGGCCGCTCGGGGCTGGCAAGACGACCTTTATCCGTCGGCTGCTGGAGCAGGAGCATGTGGCCGATGAACGGGCGGTGGTGCTGATCAGTGATTTTAGCGATCGCGGCGTCGATGCGGCGGTGCTACGGGCCGAAGGGGCGGAGGTAATCGACTTTGTCGATGCCGGCGGCTACGGCGCCCTGCATAAGGAGTTGGCTGAACAGCTGCGCGAGATCGCGCGCGACTACGCCCCGCAGCGAATTCTCATCGAGCCGAGCGGCAGCCGGGATGCCGTTGCCGTGCTTGAGGCGTTGCAGCAGCCAAGTGTTCAAGGGCTAGTCCGCGGTGTCCGCTGCTTTACCGTCATCGACGCCGAGACCTTCCAGATCGACTATGCGCGCAACCCGGAAGGGGTACGCAGCGAGATCTTGCAGAGCCCGGCGCTGGTGGTGAACAAGATCGATCGGGTGGTCGAAGAGGAGTTGCAGACGGTGATTTCGACGCTGCGCGAGATCAACCCGCAAGCACAGTTTCTTCACGCCCGTTACGGAGCGGTCGATGCGGCGCAGCTCGCCCAGCTGCCGCGCCAACTTCCTCAGCAAGAGGATGAGAATCGCATGGAGGCCGGTGATGCGGCGCGCTTCGAGCCGGTTCCCAAGCACGGCCCCGAGGGGCCGTTGTGGAGCACCACGCTGGAGGGGACGTTCGATGTCACGCGCCTGCGTGAGTTGCTCGAAGAGATCGCTGCGGGGCGCTACGGCGAGCTTAAACGAGTGAAGGGGATCGCGCGGCTCGCCTCCTCCTGGGTGCGTTTCGATGTCGCCGGTGGCCGGGTCGGCATGACCGCCTTTACCCCCGATGAGAGCGAGGTGCCGCGAGTGGTGGCGATCGGCCCGGCGGCGAGTGCCCCGGAGCCGCTCGAAGAGGCCCTGCGCCGCTGCGCGCGCGCCTCAAGGGAACACTCAGCGGCCGCTGAACGGGTGGTGGCACTTTCATCATGAGTGACGGCGCGGGGTGGTTGAACGTGCTGCGGACCACCTCCTCTGGTGGTGGTTCTGCGGGAGGCCCTACCGGCGGTGATGGCTACGCGGCGTGGTGGCGCCGCGGTTCCACGGTCGCGGCACTGCTCTTGTTGCTGCTCGCCTTGGCGCAGCTGCTGGCCGATCGCAGCGGCGTGGAGCGCTGGCAGACCGTAGTGGACGAAACCCCGGTCTCGGTCTACACCCCACAGGAGCTCGCGGAGCCAGCGCCGACGATCCTGATCGCGCACGGCTTCGCCGGCTCGCGGCAGATGATGGAGCGCTTTGCCCTGACCTTCGCCCAAAACGGCTACGTCGCTGTGACCTTCGACTACTTAGGCCATGGCCGCCATCCGCAGCCGCTCTTCGGTGAGCTGCGCGAGTGGGATGGGGCAGCGGCTGAGTTGATGGCGCAGACGGCGACCGTGAAGGCGTTTGCCCGTGATTTGCCGCAGAGCGATGGGCGGGTGGCGGTGCTCGGTCACTCTCTCGGCGCTGGACTGATGGCCCGCTTTGCGCAGCTCTATGAAGGGGTCGACGCCACCGTCAGCATCTCGTTCGTCTCGCCGAAGACGACCCCGGAGACACCGCTGAACCTTCTGACTATCGTCGGCGGTTGGGAGCCGCGCTTCCTGGAGCAGGGGCGCGAGATCGTGGCGATGGCGGCAGAGGTGCCGGCGGAGGCGATCGAGATCGGCCAGACCTACGGTGAGTTCGCCGCTGGCAGTGCCCGCCGCCTCGATGTCATCGCTCGCGTCGAGCACGTCGGCATCCTCTTTAGCGCACGCACCGCCGATGCCGCACGGGCCTGGTTCGACGAGGCCTTTGAGCGCGATGGTGAGCGTGATGGTGACAGCGCCAGCAGTTGGTTGGTGGTCAACGGTGGCTGGTTGGCGCTGCTCTTCGCCAGCCTGCTGCTCTTGGCGCGGCGCCTGATCGCAATCCTGCCGGTCGTCTCGAGCACACCGCGCGGGGCAGGGGCAGGGTGGCCGCGGCTGCTGCTGGTCGCCGGATTGCCCGCGCTGGCCACACCGCTCTTGCTGGCGCCGCTGCCGACCGATTTCCTACCGGTGGTCGTCGGCGACTATTTGGCCCTCCACTTTGCCCTCTACGGCACGCTGATGCTGATCGCGTTGTGGTGGAGTGGTGGCCGTCCGGCGCCGCGGCAGTGGTGGTCGACGGTCGATCTCGCCCCGGGGCGGATGGTGGCGGCAACCCTGCTGCTGCTCTTGGTCTCGTTGGTCGGTCTCGGCTGGGCGCTGGAGCAGTTCGTGCTCTCCTTCTACCCTGTTGCCGAGCGCTTGCCACTGCTGGCCGTGATCCTGCTCGGCACGCTGCCCTTCTTCCTCGCTGATGAGTGGTTGACCCGCGGGCAGGGCGCACGTCGGGGCGCCTACCCGTTAACGAAGCTGCTCTTCCTGATCTCGCTCGGCATCGCCGTGGCGCTCGATTACGAGTCGCTCTCCTTCCTACCGATGATCCTGCCGGTCACGGTCATCTTCTTTATCCTCTACGGCCTCTTTAGCCGCTGGAGCTACCGGCGCACCGGCTGCCCGCTGGTCGCCGGCCTGGTCAACGCGGTCGCCTTCGCCTGGGCGCTGGCTGTGACCTTCCCGCTCTACTCAGGGTTGACGCCGCCGTAAGTAAGGCGCCTCGTCTAAACGCCTAGCTCAGGAGCGGCACTGTGCGCTGCGCAGGAGTCACCGCTATAGCAGTGCTTAGGAGTAGCCAGTATTAGAACGGGAAGCGGGGAATAGAAGCGAAGGCGTAAGGTGGGGGGGGGCTCAGCGATAGGTCAGCACGAACCGACACGCCTCAGCACCGGTCGCACAACACGTCTCCTCGACGACCGTAGCACCGCGCCAAGCCAATTCCTGAAAGAGCGTTTCGAAGACCGCGGCGTGCCAGTGGCAGATCGGCTCGTCAGCTTGCTCGCCGGCGATCACCGGGTTATTGCGCACTTCTAAGTAGGCCGAGCGCGCATCGCGCCGTTGGACGCTGAATGCACCGGAGCCGATAAAGGTCCAGGCGTTGCGCTCCACCGCCCGCAGCAACAGCGGACCGGCGGCAACCGGCGGCAGCAGGCGCAGCAGCAGGCGTGCAAAGGCGGGAATGCGGCGCTGGAGTACGTAGTGCCCGGTGCGCACCCCGGCATCGCTGAGCACCGCTTGCGCTTCGGTCGCGGGGAGCTGAACGCGCACTTGGTGGTGGAGGCGGGCGACAGTCGACTCGGGCACCATCTGGGTCGGCGGCGTCTCCAGCCAATCGCCCTGATCGGCGGCATTGAAGATCGCCCGCACGGTGCCGGCCGAGGTCGCCGCGTACAACGCCGCGGCGACCTGCGTGATGGCGTTCGGGCCGATCCGGGCCTCCTCCTGCATCTCTTGCGCAGGCGGTTGCCCGGGAGCGTTTCCTCCTGGTGGACGCGGAGCGCTCGATGCCACCATGGCCGTAATCACCGGTTACGCCTCGTCCGTCTCAGTGGCCCTTTTCTCTTGCCGATCGGCCTGTGTTTGCCGTCCCTGGACCTTGACCACCTGCTCGGTCGAGGTGCGTTCAACCTCATCGCCGCCCTTATGCGAACGGGCCGCCTTGAGCTGTGCCTTGTCGCCCTTAGCCTGCTTGGCTGCCTCCCAGTCGGCGCGCTGCACATCGGCGATGGTCCGCGACTTATCGAAGTTCTCCTCGATATTCTTGCTGACCTGATCGCGCGTCTGCGGTCCCCAGTACCCGTGTTTACCCAAATCGTAAAACTTACGCTGGAAGCCAGCCTTGAGGAACGCCTTCAAGCAGCCGAGCAGGTACTTACGGCGATCACCACTGCCGGCCCACGGATAGGAGAAGAGCGCCTTTTTCATGTAGAAGCGGCGGTAGTTGCTCATGGTGCGATCGAGTAGCTCACCCCGATCCATGGCATCGGGCTTGATGATTGGGGTCACAAAGTTGTACTTCTCGAAGTCGAAGACCTCGACCGTGTCACTGAGCTCGTGGAAGAGATCGGAGAAGGGCCACGGGGTGTACATCGCCCAGTTGGCCAGGTCGGTGCCCCAATCGCACGCCATCTGGTAGGTCTCTTCCAGCGTCTCGGCGGTCTCGTTCTCCAGGCCGACGATAAACTGCGCCTCGACGACGATACCGGCGTTGCGCAGCAGCTCCACGGCGCGCTTGTTCTGCGCCACGGTGGTCTCTTTGTTGAAGCGGTCGAGCTTGAGCTGGGCGGCCGCCTCGGTGCCGAGCGAGACGTGGATCAGACCGGCCTTGCGGTAGAAATCGAGGATATCCTCATCGCGCAAGACGTCGGTTACCCGGGTGTTGAGCCCCCACAGGATGCCGCGCTCAGGCAGCCCACGGTCGATCAATGCCTGACAAAACTCGATAAACTTCTTGCGGTTGATCGTCGGCTCTTCGTCGGCAAGGATAAAGAACCCGACCCCATGCTCGTTGGCCAAGTGCTCGATCTCGTCGACCACCCGCTCCGGATCGCGCACCCGGTAGTCGCGCCAGAACTTCCACTGCGAGCAGAACGAACAGGTGAAGGGGCAACCGCGCGCCATGTTGGGGATCGCAACGCGCGTATTGAGCGGGATGTAAGTGTACTTCTCCCACTCCAGGATCCCCCAGTCGGGCCAGATCGAGTCGAGATCCTTGATCGTTGGTGCTGCTGGGGTGGCGACGATCTCGTTTTTCTCATCGTCGCGATAGGCGATGCCCTTGATGCTGTCGCGCTCGGCCGGCCAGCGCCCCTCGGAGATGGCGCGTGCGAGGTTGACCATGATCTCCTCGCCTTCGCCGCGGACCACCGCATCGACCCACGGCGCCTCGCTGAGCACCTGCTTAAACATGAAAGTCGGGTGGATGCCGCCGATCAGGGTGACGACATTGGGGTCGACCTCCTTGGCGATCTGCAAGGCGCGCTCGGCAATGTAGATTGCTGGGGTGATCGCCGTTGTCGCGACGATGGCCGGCTTTTCCTTCTCAAGCTCCTGACGAATGTAGTCGTCGGAGAGGTCGTCGGTCATCGCGTCGATGAACCGCAGGTCGTCAAAACCCGCCTGTTTGAGCGCTCCAGCGAGGTAAGCGACCCATGCCGGCGGCCAGTTACCCGCGATCTCTGCGCCGCCCGAAGAGTAATTCGGATGGATGAAGACGATACGCATGGGCCGATCCTCCGCGGTGTTGATTTCTCTAATAAGGTCTAGTAAAGGCTAGAGATTCGAGTAAGCGCGATCCATCTGTTCGGTTGTTCTGCGCGCGTCTCGTTCGGTTGTCGTCCCGCTCAAAGGGCATAAGATGCACGGATAGACGGTCCTTTGTCCAGGCATAATGTTCGCTGAGGTCGGTTCCGAAGCCGATTGGGAGCCAACCGGGAGCCAACCGGGAGCCAACCGGGAGGGCCTTGATCGTTCATTGGTCCACAAGCCCGCCACGTGGTGGAGGGCAGCGGTCGCCGCCGTCGGGGGGGGGCTGTGCCGGGCAGCGCGCTTTGGTAAGCTGCGCCGGGACTCACCAGCAGTGACGCGAACGAAGTTACTTAGCAACCTCGGGACGGGACTTCCATGGCTCCAGCGTTTCCCTTTTCCGCGATAGCCGGACAAGATGAGATGAAGCTTGCGATGACCATCGCTGCGGTCGACAGTTCGATCGGCGGTGTACTCGTATTCGGCGACCGGGGCACCGGCAAGTCGACGGTCGTGCGCGCCCTAGCCGGCCTGCTGCCGACGATCCGCGCCACCGACTGCCCCTATCAGTGCAATCCCGATAAGGAAGACGCCCTGTGTGGGCACTGCCAGGAGCGCCTTGCGACCGGCAAGAGCCTCAAGGTACGGCGGATCAATGTGCCGGTGATTGACTTGCCGCTCGGGGTGACCGAAGACCGCGTCGTCGGCGCTCTCGATCTTGAGCGCGCCCTGAGCAGCGGCGAGAAGGCCTTTGAGCCGGGGCTGTTGGCTCGGGCCAATCGCGGTTTCCTCTACATCGACGAGGTTAACCTGCTCGAAGACCACATCGTCGATCTGCTGCTCGATGTCGCAGCCAGTGGCGAAAACGTCGTTGAGCGCGAAGGGTTGAGTGTCCGCCACCCGGCGAAGTTCGTCTTGATCGGCAGCGGCAACCCGGAGGAGGGGGAGCTGCGCCCGCAGCTGCTCGATCGCTTCGGGCTCTCGGTCGAGGTCTCGACCCCGAACGATCTCCACGTTCGGATGCAGGTCGTGCGCCGGCGCGACGAGTACGAAGCCAACCCGCAAGCCTTTGTCGAGAAGTGGAAACGCAAAGATGGGCAGGTCCGGCGCACCATTGAGCGGGCGCGCGATCAGCTGCCTGAGGTCGAGGTCACCGACGAGGTGCTGGAGCGGACCTCGCAGCTCTGCATGGCGCTCGGCACCGACGGGCTGCGCGGTGAGCTGACCCTGATGCGGGCGGCGCGGGCGGCGGCGGCCCTGGAGTTGGCAGACCGTGTAGAGGTCAAACATCTGCGGCAGGTGGCGAGCGTGGCGCTGCGTCACCGTCTGCGGCGCAACCCGCTCGATGAGTCAGGTTCGACGACGCGGGTACAGCGTGCCGTCGAGGAGCATTTGCCCGCATGAGCGCGGTGCTCGACTACGACACCGCGGCAGCGGCCTGGCAGGACGCCGTCACCGCCGCCGCGTTGCTCGCCGTCGATCCGCCCGGCGTCGGTGGTGTCTGCTTGCGGGCGTTGCCCGGACCGGTGCGCGATCGCTGGATGCAGATCGCTTACGAACTGCAGCCGCCGGGTACGCCGTGGCGCCGTATCCCAATCAACGTCAGTGACAGCCGCCTGCTCGGTGGGCTCGATCTAACGGCGACTCTGCGCGCCGGGCGACCCGTCCTTGAGCGCGGGGTGTTGGCCGAGGCCGACGGCGGCCTGGTTGTTCTGGCGATGGCCGAGCGGATCGCCCTAGCGACCGCCGGTAAGCTTGGGGCGGTGATCGATAACAGCGAGGTCGCCGTCGAGCGCGACGGCCTAGCGGAGCGGCTGCCGACCCGCTTTGGTGTGATTGCCCTCGATGAGGGGGCGAACGACGATGAGCGCCCGGTCGGACCGCTGCGCGATCGCATCGGCTGCCACCTTGAGCTCAACGGCATTCCGGTGAATGTTGCCGGCGGCAGCGAGTACACACCGGAGCAGATCGTGGCGGCGCGGGGCTTGTTGCCGCAGGTCGAGTGCAGCGACTATCTCGCCGAGGCGCTCTGCGCCGGCGGCTTGGCGCTCGGCATCGGTTCGCTGCGCGCGCCGCTGCAGGCTCTGCGGGCGGCGCGGGCGGCGGCCGCCCTCGATGGTCGCTGCGAGGTCGATGAAGACGACGTGCGTTTGGCGACCCGCTTGATCCTCGTCCCGCGGGCGACTCAAGTGCCGCCGGCGCCACCACCGGACGAGGCCGAAGAGCAGCCCGAGGAGCAACCCCAGGAGCAGCCTCCAGAGGAGCCCGAGGAGCCGCCGCCCGAGGAGCCCGAGCCGCCCGATTCCGAGCAAGAGGAAGAGCAGCAGCTCCCGGACGAGATCCCAGCCGAGCTCGTCCTTGAGGCGGCTCGCGCCGTCCTCCCCGATAACCTCTTCGAGCGGCTGAAGATCCGCGAGTTGGCCCAGCGCAGTCAGTCGGCGCCGGGACAGGCCGGAGCGCTGCAGCAAGGCGGCGCCCGCGGTCGTCCGGCCGGGGTTCGGCGCGGTTCGCCGCGCTCCGGGGTGCGCCTGAACGTCGTCGAGACGCTGCGCGCTGCGGCCCCCTGGCAGACGCTGCGCCGGGCGCAGCAGGAGCAGAAGGGGGAAGGCGCGGGGGGCCGTCGCGTCCTGGTGCAGCCGGATGACTTCCGGGTGACTCGCTATAAGCAGCGCACCCAGACCACCACCATCTTTATCGTCGATGCCTCCGGCTCTTCGGCGATGCACCGACTGGCCGAAGCGAAGGGGGCCATCGAACTGCTGCTTGCCGAGTGTTACGTCCGGCGTGACGAGGTCGCCCTGATCGCCTTTCGCGGCACCGGGGCCGATGAACTGCTGCCGCCGACCCGCTCGCTAACGCGGGCGAAGCGCAGCTTGGCCGGCCTCCCCGGTGGTGGTGGCACCCCCATCGCTGCCGGGCTTGATGCCGCGCGCGATCTGATCGAAGAGGTGCAGCGCAAGGGCAATACGCCGGTGCTGATCGTGCTCACCGACGGCCGGGCGAACGTCACCCGGGCCGGCACCGGAGGGCGGGAGAAGGCGCAGCAGGAGGCCAACGAGGCCGCTCAAGTGATTCGGTTGAGTGGTGTTCGCGCGCTGCTCGTCGACACCTCGCCACGGCCACGCCCGCTCGGGCGCGAGTTGGCCGAGGCGATGGGGGGCGAATACCTGCCGCTGCCGCGCGCCGATGCTGCGTCGATCAGCGAGGCGGTGCAGGCGGTCACAGGCGCTAAGAGCTAAGAGCTAAGAGCTAAGAGCTAAGAGCTAAGAGCTAAGAGCTAAGAGCTAAGAGCTAAGAGCTAAGAGCTAAGAGCTAAGAGCGAGCAGGGGCCAGAAGAGTAGGATCGAGCGAGATAGAGAGAGGGGGATGGCGGCACTGGCGTGGGAGCGCAGCGGGGCCGATTGGCCGCAGCGCGCGGCGAGCCGTTTTGTCGCCGTCGATGGGCTCTCGTGGCATGTGCAGGTCTACGGCTCTGGGCCGGTGGCACTGCTGCTCCACGGTACGGCGGCATCGAGTCACTCCTGGCGCGATTTCGGTCCCGCCCTAGCGGAGCGCTGCACTGTGGTGGCGCCCGATCTGCCCGGACACGGCTTCACCGGTGCGAGCAAAGATCGCTTGCCGCGGCTGCACGGCATCGCCCACGCGCTGGCGCGGTTGCTCGCCGAACTGGAGCTAGACGACTGTGCGCTGATTGTCGGTCACTCGGTCGGAGCCGCGATCGGGGCCCGGATGATACTCGATGGTCGGGTGGCACCGCGGCTCCTCGTCGGCTTGAACGGCGCCTTCGAGCCCTTTCCGGGGTTGGCGGGGCAGCTCTTTCCGAGCGCCTTGCGCCTGCTGAGTCTCGACCCCGTCTTGCCGTACTGGATCGCCTTGCGTGCCTATGAGCCCGGTTTCATTCGCCGGGTGATCCGGCATACTGGGTCACAGATCGATGCCCGCGGGGTCGCGCTCTATCGCCGCCTAGCCGGCAGCCCGCGGCACGTTGCTGGGGCGATGGCGCTGATGGCTGGCAGCCACGACGATCTGCACTTGCTGATGGGCGATTTGTCGCAGCTGCGCTGTCCGGTGGTGCTCTTCGCCGCCGAGAATGATGGCGCCGTGCCACCGCGCCAGGCCGCGCGTGTCTGCCGGCGCCTACCGTACTGTCGGCTGCAGTCGCTACCGGGGTTGGGGCACTTGGCGCACGAGGAGCAGCCGCAGGCGGTGGCTGAGCAGGTGTGGGCGGCGTGGCTCAGGGTCACCGCGCAACCACCAAGCGGCGGTGACGATGAGCGCAAGCGGCGGTGACGATGAGCGCAAGCGGCGGTGACGATGAGCCAAGCGATGGTGGCGATGAGCGCGGCGAAGAGAGAGTGACTGACTAACTAATGACCGACGGCTCTGGGAGTGAGGCATGGGAATGAACTCGGCAACGGGAGGGAGCGCCGGCGCAGCGCGCACACGCCCCCACGCCATTGTCATCGGCAGCGGCTTTGGCGGTTTGGCGGCGGCGGTACGACTCGGCGCGCGCGGCTACCGGGTCACGGTCGTAGAGCGCCTCGATGCTCCGGGCGGGCGGGCCTACGTCCATCGTCAGGACGGCTTTACCTTCGATGCCGGCCCGACGATCGTCACTGCTCCCTTCTTGCTGCGTGAGCTATGGGAGCTGGTGGGGCGAAACTTCGACGAGGAGATCGATCTGCGGCTGATGGAGCCCTTCTACCGGGTGCTCTTCGAGGATGGCAGCCGCTTCGACTACAACGGCGATGAGAAGCGCCTGCGCGAAGAGGTCGCGCGCCTCTCACCGCAAGACGTCGCCGGTCTCGAGCACTACAGCGCCATCAGCCGCGAGATCTTCCGCGTCGGCTTCGAGCAGCTGAGCAATCAGCCCTTTAGTCACTTCAGCGACATGGTGCGTGTGCTGCCCGACTTGATTCGGCTGCAGAGCTATCGCAGCGTCCACGGCATGGTCTCTCGTTTCGTGCGCGACCCACGCCTGCAGCAGGTCCTGAGCTTCCATCCGCTGCTCATCGGCGGCAACCCCTTCTCGGTGACCTCCGTCTACTGCCTGATCGAGTACCTTGAGCAGCATTGGGGGGTCCACTACGTCATGGGCGGGACGGGGCGCCTGATCACCGGTCTCGTCGACCTGATTGCCGAGCAGGGTGGCGAGATCCGCTACCACGCCGATGTCACCGGGATTACCGTCGCTGATGGACAGGCGACCGGGGTTGACTTAGCCGATGGCGAACACATCGCCGCCGATATCGTCGTCTCCAACGCCGATGCCGCCTGGACCTACCGTCACCTGGTGCCGGCCGCCGCACGGCGGCGTTGGACCAATCGGCGCCTGGAGCGGGCGCGTTACTCGATGGGGCTCTTCGTCTGGTACTTTGGCACCCATCGCCAATACCCCGATGTCGAGCACCACACCATCTTGATGGGGCCGCGCTACCGCGAGCTGCTTGAGGATATCTTTAAGCGCAAGGTCCTTGCCGACGACTTCAGCCTCTATCTGCATCGGCCGACGGCGACCGATCCGAGTGTCGCCCCAGCTGGTTGCGATACCTTCTACGCCCTATCGCCGGTGCCTCATCTCGATGCCGACGTCGATTGGCAGGAGCGTGCCGAGCCCTACCGCCAGGCGATCGCCGACTACCTCCAGGAGAAGCTGCTGCCGGGGTTGGATACGGCGCAAGCCACCTCCCTGGTGGCAACACCGCTCGACTTCTTCCATCGCCTTAAGGCTTACCGTGGCAGCGGCTTTAGTCTCGAGCCAGTGCTCCATCAGAGTGCTTGGTTTCGGCCGCACAACCGCAGCGAAGAGGTTCGCCACCTCTACCTAGTCGGTGCCGGAACACATCCGGGGGCGGGGCTGCCGGGCGTGCTCTCCTCGGCCCGTATTCTCGACCGGGTGGTGCCCGATGCTGAATTTTTCACCTGACCCGCAGCTGGCCCGACAGACGGCCCTGAGCGCCGAGGATCGTGCCGCCTGTCGGAGGCTGCTGGCGACCGGTTCGCGTACCTTCTTCGCCTCATCGTGGCTGATGCCGCGGCGGCTGCGCGATCCGGCAACCGCCCTCTATGCCTTTTGCCGTCAAGCCGACGATGCCGTCGATGAGGGCGGGGGTGGGGCGGCGGCGCTGCGTGATCTGCACCATCGCCTGGATGCCATTTACGCCGGTGAGCCGCACCCGGAGCCGGCTGACCGCGCCTTCACCTGGGCGGTCCACCGTTACCGGATTCCGCGCTCGCTGCCGGAGGCGCTGATCGAAGGCTTCAGTTGGGATGCACAAGGGCGGGACTACGCCACGCTCGATGAACTCTTCGACTACGCGGTGCGGGTGGCCGGCACCGTGGGGCTGATGATGTCGCTGCTGATGCAGGTCCGCGAGCCGCAGACGTTGGCCCGCGCCTGCGACCTTGGGGTGGCGATGCAGCTGACGAACATCGCCCGCGACGTCGGCGAGGATGCGCGCAGTGGGCGACTCTACTTACCACGGCGCTGGCTCAGCGAAGTCGGCATCGAGCCCGCCGAGCTGTTCGCCGCTCCCGGCTTCACCCCAGAGTTAGGGTGGGTCGTGCAGCGGCTGCTGAAACACGCCGATGCCCTTTACGAGCGCTCCATGGCCGGGGTCCAGCGGCTGCCGTGGGATGCCCGGGGCGGGATCTGTGCGGCCCGACTGCTCTATGCCGAGATCGGCCGCGAGCTTGAGCGCAACGGACTCGATTCAATCAATCGGCGTGCCGTCGTCCCCGGCTGGCGCAAGGGCGTCGTGCTGCTGCGCATCGCCCCAGAGCTGGCGGTGGCGCATCGCGGATTGGGCGTAGCACCGCTGGCCCAGGCGAGTCACTTGCTCGAGAGCATTGAGCCAGCGCCGGGGGGCGCCTTGGCGGAGGGGTTTCGCTAGGCCCAGTCGGCCCAGTCGGCCAGGCCCAGTCCGCCGTGCCCCCCGGCTGGTCGGCCGTTGCCTGATGCCGTTACGCGGTGACCCGCGGCATGCGCCACGGCAGCATCCACTGCACCGCACCGCGGACGAAGCGGCGCATCGACAGGCTCTCATGGACTGCCACTAGTGGCTCGCCGTAGAGCGGACTGGCGACCACCGAGCGGGAGTAAAAGGGCGTATCTTCCAAGGTCTGCTGGACCTTAGCGGTGCCCGGTGTATCGGCGAAGAAGCTGCGTTCAATACCCCACCACGTCTTCGGCAGCGGGGTCGCAGCCGGCAACTCGCTGCAGCGCTGTGGTGCCCCGCTGCGCGGCCAGCGCAACGCCAGGGTAAAGGGCGCTGCGCTGCGCGGGACGACGTCGTAGAAGACGAGCGTGCCGTTCGGCCCGATGGCGCGCGACCACTGCCAGTGGCTAAAGCCCGCCTCCAGCGGCTCGTCACCGGCGTTCGTATCGACGTAGGCGGTGCCGCTCCACGAGAGCTCGGGGCGCTCCAAGGCGACCTCAATGCGGGCCTGCGGGGCCAGGGGTCGCCAGCGGTGGCGGCCGTCGGCGGCGAGGGCGAAGACTTCGCTGTTGCTCAGTTGCGGCTCGACCCGCAGCCGCCCGCGGATCTCGCCCGGCTTCGGGGTGGTGCGTTCGGCGAACTCGGCGATCAGTGCCCCCCCTTCCCAGCGCAACTCACTCGGCCCGATCGCGAGCCGATCAGCGTGCTGGGTCAGGGCGTGGCGATCGCGCTCGGTCATCGCCCAGTGGCCGCGTCGGCTGCCGTAGAGAGCGATGTTGAAGGCGCAGTGATCGCGCGGTTCGGCGGCGCCCCCGCGTGCGCGCCGCGCCTCAACGTAATAGGGCGAGAAGACGCTGCCGATAAAGGCAATCAAAGTGATGCCGTCGCGGCCATCGTCGCTGAGGGCATCGATATACCACCAGGTGTAGCCGCCGGGGGGGACGGTGTAGCCGAAGTCGGGGCGGGCGCCGTCGAGGGCGCCGATGCGCCGACTGAGCGGCCCCGGCATCTGCATTTGCATCGGTAACGTTGACATCAATCGGGTCCCTGTCTAGCGTACATGGTCACTGCATCGATCCACTCTAAAGCGTACACGCCGCCGTCGGGAGGGGCTACATGGAACCGAGTCAACGCATCGAACGCGCACTAGAGGCAGCTGTTGCCCGCGCAGTGGCTGAACCGGCCCCGCCGCTCCTAGCCGAGGCGGTCCGGCACGCCGTCTTTGGCGGCGGCGCTCGGGTGCGGCCACGGCTCTGTCTGACCGTGGCGCTGGCCTGTGGCGACGAGTGCCCGGAGTTGGCCGACGCTGCCGCCGTAGCCATCGAGCTGATGCACTGCGCCTCGTTGGTCCACGACGACTTGCCCTGTTTCGATGATGCGGCGACACGCCGCGGCCAGCCCTCCGTCCACGTCGCTTACGGCGAACGCCTGGCGGTGCTCGCCGGCGACGCCCTGATCGTCCACGCCCTTGAAACCTTAACCCTGCAGATCACCGCAGCCCCCGAGCGGGCCGCCGAGCTGCTGCTGACGGTGAGCCGGGCGACCGGGATGCCGTACGGTATCACCGCCGGGCAGGCGTGGGAGTCGGAGCCGGAGGTGCCGGTGGCCGCCTACCATCAAGCGAAGACCGGCTCGCTCTTCGCTGCCGCGACCGTCGCTGGGGCAATCGCGGCCGGCGATCACAGTCAACTTGAGCGTTGGCGCTTGGTCGGCGAGCGCCTTGGTGAAGCGTACCAGGTGGCCGACGATCTGCGCGATGCCGTCGGCGCCGAAGAAGAGCTCGGCAAACCGACCGGCCAAGATGTCACGCACGGGCTGCCGAGCGCAGTCCGCGAACTCGGCGTGAAGGGCGCTAAAGAGCGTCTCGATCGCTTGGTCGAAGAGGCCGTCGCCGCCGTGCCCGACTGTGCCGGGGCCGAGCAGCTGCGCGCCGGGATTCTCAAGGAGATGGAGCGGGTCCTGCCCAAGCAACTCGGACGCAGCGCCGCCTGAGCGCGCCGCCTGGTCGTGCCCCGTCGCGTTCAGCCGCGTTCAGTCGCCCCCAGTGCGGTGGCGGCGGACGCGGCGCGGTGGTCGTGGTCGGCTGGAGGCGGACCGCAAGGCGCGCACGTCTTCTTGACATCGCCCAGCGAACGGTTAGGCTACCCTGCCATGTCGGACGTCAATACTGCAGGCGAGGGGGATGTGGTGGAGGAGTCAACGGTCATTCAGCAAGCGCGCGCGGTCGTTTTTCAAGCCCCACAACAGCTCGCCGTCGAGCCGGTGACGCTGATCGAGCCCGGTCCCGAGGACGTCGTCGTCGATATCCACTACAGCGGCATCAGCACCGGCACCGAGCGGCTGCTCTGGACCGGCACCATGCCTTACTTCCCGGGGCTCGGTTACCCGTTGGTGCCTGGCTACGAGTCGGTCGGCCGGGTGGTGGCCGCTGGTCCTGAGTCGGGGCGCAGCGTCGGTGATCTGCTCTTCGTCCCTGGGGCGAGCTGCTTTAACGAGGCCCGCGGTGTCTTCGGCGGGGCAGCCTCACGGGTGGTCATCGGCGGTCAGCGCGGGGTGGCAATCCCCGAGTCGCTCGGTGAGCGCGGGGTGTTGCTGGCCTTGGCTGCGACTGCCTGGCACGCCGTAGCGCCGGCGCCGCCACAGCTGATCATCGGGCACGGGGTGCTTGGGCGGTTGATGGCGCGGATCGGCACCCTACTCGGAGAGCCGCCGACGGTCTGGGAGACGAACGAGCAGCGGCGCGGCGGTGCGCTCGGCTACACCGTGGTCGACCCGAGCGAGGACGATCGGCAAGACTACCCGCGGATCTGCGATGTCAGCGGCGATAGTCGGCTGCTCGATACCTTGATCAGCCGCCTCGGGCGCAACGGTGAGGTCGTCCTGGCCGGATTCTACAGTCAGCCGCTGAGCTTCGAGTTTGCCCAAGCCTTCATGCGCGAGGCCTCAATTCGCATCGCCGCCGAGTGGCAGCGGGCCGATCTTGAGGCGGTGATGGCGCGCATCACTTCGGGGGCGCTCGATCTGAGCGGCCTGATTACGCATCGTCACGGGGTCGAGGCCGCCGATGCGGCCTATCGGATCGCCTTTAACGACCCCGAATGTCTGAAAATGATCCTGGATTGGAGAGAAGGCTGATGGGTGCCGAGCAACCGGAGCAACGCGCGGAGAAAGAGACGCAGGTCATCGCGATTTACGGCAAAGGGGGCATCGGCAAGAGTTTCACCCTCTCCAACCTCTCCTACATGATGGCGCAGCAGGGCAAAAAGGTGCTCCTGCTCGGCTGTGACCCGAAAAGCGACACCACCTCGCTGCTCTTCGGCGGGCGTGCCACACCGACCATCATCGAAACCTCGTCGCGCAAAAAGGCTGCAGGCGAGCCGGTGACCATCAGCGACGTCTGCTTCAAGCGCGACGGCGTCTTCGCGATGGAACTCGGCGGCCCGGAGGTCGGTCGTGGCTGCGGCGGCCGCGGGATCATCCACGGCTTTGAGATCCTTGAAGGGCTCGGTTTTCACGAGTGGGACTTCGACTACGTCCTGCTCGACTTCCTCGGCGATGTCGTCTGTGGCGGCTTCGGTCTGCCGATCGCCCGCGATCTCTGCCAAAAGGTGATCCTGGTCGGGGCGAACGACTTACAGTCGCTCTATGTCGCCAACAACGTCTGCTCAGCCGTTGACTACTTCCGCCGCCTCGGCGGTCACGTCGGGGTCGCTGGCTTGGTCATCAACAAAGACGACGGCACCGGCGAGGCGCAAGCCTTTGCCGAGGCGGCACAGATCCCGGTGCTGGCCTCCATCCCCGCCGACGAAGAGATCCGGCGCAAGAGTGCCAACTACGAGATCGTCGGCTATCCGGGCGGCGAGTGGGGCGGGCTCTTCGAGCAGTTGGCGATCAACGTCGATGAGGCCCCCCCAGTGATGCCCAACCCCCTGTCCCACGAAGAGCTCCTGGGACTGTTCAAGAGCGAGGATGTCGGCCGCGATGTCGAGCTGATCCCCGCACAACCTGAGGACATGTGCACGCAGGCGGCGACGGAGAAGCCGTCCCTCGAGATCGTCTACGACGAAGACCGATGACGGTACGGACGGTACGCTGCCTCGCGCCGGAGAATGGAAATGAGCGAGCGAGCGGGAGTCTTTAACCAACCCCAAACGATGTGTCCGGCCTTCGGCTCCCTGCGGGTGGGGCTGCGCATGCGCCGGATGGCCACGGTCGCTGTCGGTTCGGCCTGCTGTGTCTACGGCTTAAGCTTTACCGGCCACTTCTACGGCGCCCGCCGCAGCATCGGCTACGTCCCCTTCGACTCAGAGTCGCTGATCACCGGCGGGCTCTTCGAGGATGTCCATCAGGCCGTCTACGAGCTCGCCGACCCGCGCCACTACGACGCCATCGTCGTCGTCAACCTCTGTGTGCCGAGCGCCTCTGGGGTGCCGCTGCGGCTGCTGCCCGAGGCGATCAACGGCGTGCGCATCCTGCCACTCGATGTGCCGGGCTTCGGCGTCACAACCCACGCCGAGGCCAAAGATCGGCTCGCTGCGGCGATGTTGCGCTACGCCCGCAGCGAGGCTGAGCGCGGGCCGGTGAAGGCGCCGCGCAGTGGACGGGCGCAGGTGCCGGTCGTGACCCTCCTCGGCGAGATGTTCCCCGGCGATGCAGTCAGCATCGGCCGGATGCTTGAGCCGATGGGGTTGGCCGCCGGGCAGGTGGTGCCGACGCGCGAGTGGCGGGAGCTCTACGCCGCGCTCGATTGCCGCGCCGCCGCCGCCATCCACCCCCACTACACCGCCTCGCTGGCCGAGTTTGAGGCGGCCGGGCGGCCGGCGGTGCCCTCGGCGCCAGTCGGACGCGAGGGGACCGAGGCGTGGCTGGAGGCGGTCGGCGAGGTCTGCGGCGTCAGCCGTGAGGCCATCGCCGCGGCGAAAGAGGCGACCCTGCCGGTACTCGAAGAGGCGATCGCTGCGGCGCCGATCCGCGGCAAGGTTACCATCTCCGGCTACGAAGGTTCGGAACTGCTCGTCGCCCGCTTGTTAGTCGAGTGCGGTGCCGAGGTCTGTGCCGTCAACACCGCCCTGCCGCAGACGCCGTGGTCCGATCCCGACCGCAGCTGGCTGGAGGCGCGCGGTATCCCGGTCCGCTTCCGCGCGACCTTGCGCGATGAGAGCGCGGCGGTCGATGCCCACCGCCCCGATCTGGCCATCGGCACCACGCCGCTGGCGCAACGGGCCAAAGAGCGCGCCATTCCGGGTCTCTACTTTACCAACTTGATCTCCGCCCGGCCACTGATGGGGCCTGCCGGACCGGGCTCGCTGGCGCAGGTCATCAACGCCGCGATCGGCTACAAGGAGCGCTGTACCACCATGAACGAGTTCTTTGCTGGGGTCGGCCAGGGGCCGACGGCGGGTATCTGGCACCGTTCACCGCATCAGCTGGCGACGGCCTTGGCTCAAGCGGCCGGCAGTGCGGCGGTCACCGGCAGCGCCGGCGCTGGGCAACGAGCTGGGCAGCACAAGGGAGCGCACGGATGCTGATCCCCGATCTCGATCGTGCGGGTGGGTACTGGGGGGCCGTCTACTGCTTTACTGCCGTGAAGGGGCTGCAGGTCATCATCGACGGTCCGGTCGGCTGCGAGAATCTACCCGTCACCGCCGTGCTTCACTACACTGATGCGCTGCCGCCCGAAGAGCTGCCGGTGGTCGTCACCGGTCTCTCCGAGGAGGAACTGAACCGCGCCGGCACCGAAGAGGCGATGAAGACGGCCTACGAGAGCCTCGATCCGCAGCAGCCGAGCGTGGTAGTGACCGGTTCGATTGCCGAGATGATCGGCGGCGGCGTGACCCCTGAAGGCACCGGCATCCTACGCTTTCTCCCGCGGACTATCGACGAGGATCAGTGGCAGGCAGCCGATCGTGCCTTGCGTTGGCTCTGGGAGCAGTTCGGCCGTCGCCGCGGACGCGACCCCAAACCGCGGCCGCGCCCGGAGGGGGCCGCCCCGCGCGTCAACATCATCGGTCCGGCCTACGGCATGTTCAACATGGCCTCCGATCTGGCCGAGATCAAGCGACTCATTGAAGGGATCGGGGCCGAGATCAACGTCGTCTTTCCGCTCGGCTGCCACGTCGACCACATCGGCCGCCTGATCGACGCCGATCTCAATGTCTGCATGTACCACGAGTACGGGCGTGCCCTCTGTGAGGCACTTGGCCGCCCCTATCTGCAAGCCCCGGTCGGCTTCGAGAACACGACCCGCTTCCTGCGCGCCCTCGGCGAGGCGCTTGGACTCGATCCCGAGCCCTTTATCGAGCAAGAGAAGCACACCACGCTGAAGCCGTTATGGGATCTGTGGCGCTCCGGCACGCTCGACTTCTTCGCCACCGCGAGCTTCGGGGTCGTCGCCGGCCAGACCCATGCGCGCGGGATTCGCCGCCTGCTCAGCGACGATCTCGGGATGCCGTGCAGCTTCTGCTTCGAGCGCCGCCCTGGCGGCAAGACCGACAACAACGCGGTGCGCACCGCGGTTCACACCAAGACGCCGCTGGTCCTCTTCGGCAGCTACAACGAGCGCATGTACGCCGCCGAGATCGGCGGCAGTCCCCGCTACATCCCCGCTTCCTTTCCTGGTGCGGTCATACGCCGCCACACGGGAACCCCGTTCATGGGGTACGGTGGGGCCACTTACATCGTGCAGGAGGTCTGCAACGCGCTCTTCGACGCCCTGTTCCACATCTTGCCGCTCGGCACCGAGATGGATCAGGTCGAGGCGACCCTGGCCCGTTCAGGGCAGGGCGCGGCAGAGGGTGCAGACGGTAAGGCCGCAGCGGAGGCGGCGGCCCTCGCTGGCGGGGCGAGCACCGATGCACTGACCTGGGACGAGGGTGCGCGCGCGGTGCTGGAGCGCTGGGTTGAGAAGCAGCCGATGTTGGTGCGGATCTCAGCGGCTAAGCGCCTGCGCGATGAGGCCGAGCGGCGAGCGCGGACCGCTGGCGCCGATCGGGTCCGCGAGGAGCACGTCAGAAGCTGTAGCGACGTGTTGCCAGGGTTGCGGCACGAGGAAGAGCCGGGAGGCTCGGGCTGAGGCCCAGGCGCGTGACCAGGGAGGTCCCGGAGAGGCGCGGCGAAAGCGCGCTACCCGTTGAAGCCTCGGCCACTTTCGGTAGATGATTGACCCCGAGGCTAAACGCGGAGCGGTGCACCGAAGGAGGCACTTCAGATGAGCGAGGCAATCAAAGCGCGGCCCGGTTCGGGCAGAGCCCGGCGCAACGAAGAGATGCAGTATCGTCTGTTGTTGGCCGTTAGCTTTGTCGTCTTTCTGTTGGGCGCCCTGATCGCTCGTCTCTCGCCGTCGCATTGGCGCTCACGAAAGAGCGAGCGGCGTTCCATCATCGAAGAGGCGCGCGCTGCCGCGCGGACGGCGATCCCATACGCTTTCATGAGCTGACGGTAATGAAAGTGCAGCCGGTGGCTGCTGAGGCGATGCGTCACTAGGCGGTGCAGCGGCGACGATGTTCAGAAAGAGCGGTAACAGAGGCAGCGTTTTCGAATTCATCGATTTTCCAGCCGAGAGCGGGGTTCTCGGCGGGGAAAAAGGCCACCACCAAGGTGGCGACAATCCCTTGCCGCGCGGGGTGTAGCGCGGAGCTGGGTAAAACGCCGAACGGAGGTATGAACTATGTCTGATATTCGCACGGGGCTCACTGACGAAGAGTGCCAAGAGATCCACGAGATGAACATGCTGGGCATGCACGCGTACTGGTCGATCGGCCTGATCGCCAACGCCCTGGCCTACGCGTGGCGTCCGTTCCACCCGGGCAAGGCCGGTAACCGCCTTGAGGACCATGCCCCTGACTACGTCCGCTCCGCTCTGACCTCGGTCCAAGAGCAAGCGAGCTCGGTCACGGCCGCTGTTCAACAATCGCCGATCTTCGGTTAAAGGCTAAGGAGACTAGACCATGTGGAAACTTTGGAAATTTGTTGACTTTCGCATGACGGCGGTGGGCTTCCACCTCTTCTTCGCGCTCCTGGCGTTTGCGGTGCACTTCGCTTGCATCAGCTCCGAGCGTTTCAACTGGCTCGAGGGTGCGCCTGCTGCCGAGTACTACATGGACGAGGATCCCGGCATCTGGGCCCGCACTTCTTACGACGGCTAATAGCCTTCGGCTGAGTAGTGCGGTCGCGGAGGGGGTCTTCGGCCATCGGTTTAAGACCTGGCCTGGTGCGACTAACTTCCTCCGCAGCAGGGCTAAGCACCAAAGCCCCTCGGCCCGATTGGGGGATCGTTTCGGCTGCAATAGAGCGCCCGAGGCGGTCCCCCATCAGGGTCGGGGATCCGAAAAAAGGTGCCGTGTGAGGGACTTCAGCCATGGCGTTGTTAGATTTTGAGCGAAAATACCGAGTAAGAGGGGGCACTCTCCTCGGCGGTGACCTGTTTGATTTCTGGGTCGGGCCGTTTTACGTCGGTTTCTTCGGTGTGACGG
>NZ_NRRN01000027.1 GCF_016583625.1 Halorhodospira abdelmalekii
TATTCTGGAGCGTGGTGCCGGCCAGCTCCCCCTACTAGCGACACTAGCTGATGACAGAAGAGGCTAAAACACTGCAGGCCGAGGCGATGCCGCTGCACGGCATCCACCTGATTGAGGCGAGCGCCGGTACCGGCAAGACCTTCAACATCACCCGCCTCTACCTGCGCCTGCTGCTTGAACGCGAGCTCAGCGTCCAGCACATCTTGGTGATGACCTTTACCCGGGCGGCAACGGCCGAGCTCAAAGGCCGGCTGAGCGCCGAGATCGAGCGCGCGTACAACGAGTGGGAGCGGCTCGACGAACCCTTCTATGAGTGCTTGCGAGCCCGCCTGCCCGACACCGTGAAGGTCCGCGCCCTGCTGCGCAACGCCCAGCTGCATATGGACGAGGCAGCCATCTACACCATCCACGGCTTCTGCCGTCGCGCCTTGACGCAGGAGGCCTTTCTAAGCGGCATCAGCTTCCAAGCAGAGATGGAGGCCGAGACCCACGGCCTGGTGGTCGAGGCGCTGGAGGATTGGTATCGCGAGGTCGCCAAACAGCCCGACTTCGCCCAACTCTACCGCTACCTCGCTACCCCGGAGCAGTTCGCCGAGCGCTGGTCGCGCACCATCCTCAGCCACGAAACACTGCCTGAAGAGCCGGAGGTTCCGACGTTCGACACCGAGTGGCAAGCCTTCTGCACTGCTTGGGCGGCGGATCAGGAGGATGGCGAGGCGGCGCACTTTATCAAGCTCAACGTCAAATCGCGGCGCAGCTCCGAAAAGGCGGCAGAGTGGCAGGCGATCTACGATGCACTCACCACCCTGAGCACGCAACCGGCTCCTGCCGAGCCCCCGGAGCTCTTCGATGATCCTGCATTGCGCAAGGATGGGTTCAATACCGAAAAGAAACGCGCCGCCCTCCCCGCGCTGGCCGCACTCATCGAGCGCCTCGCCGAACGGCGCAGCGCCATACAGGCGTGGTGGGCGTGGCGCGGCATGACCTATGCGCGCGCACACGTTGCCGGCAGCAAGGAGCGGCTCGATCAGCTCGATTTCGCCGATCTGATCCGCCGCCTGCGCACCCAGGTCGAAGCGGCCGACAGCGGGGCCGCGCTGTGCGAGCGTCTCG
Source organism: Halorhodospira abdelmalekii (assembly GCF_016583625.1). Classification (GTDB taxonomy): domain Bacteria; phylum Pseudomonadota; class Gammaproteobacteria; order Nitrococcales; family Halorhodospiraceae; genus Halorhodospira; species Halorhodospira abdelmalekii. The sequence goes on from NZ_NRRN01000027.1 coordinate 1,114, forward strand.
GGGCGCAGTTTCCCGCTGCCTTAGTCGATGAGTTCCAGGACACCGACCCCGATCAGTACGCCATCCTGCGGGCGATCTACGCCGATCCCGAAAACCGCCACAAGCGGCTGCTCTGCATGATCGGTGACCCCAAACAGGCGATCTACGCCTTTCGCGGCGGCGACGTCTTCGCCTATCTCAGCGCGCGCTCCGATGCCGATCAGCAGTGGATCATGGATCGTAATTTTCGCTCTGCCCCGGCGGTCATCACCGGCTACAATCGGCTCTTCTTCGGCGCCCCGCTGCCCGAGGCGCGAACGGCGACAGCACCGGCAACAGGGGCCACAACAGGGACGGCAACAGCAGCAGCGCCAGAAACGAAGACGGCAGCGGCCACAGAGACAGCAGCAGCGACAGCGACGGACGCAGCAACCGCGACGGCTACCGACGAAGCGGGCAGACCGGCAGCGAGCACCGAGGTCTTTAAGTACGGCATCGCCTACCACCCGGTAGCCGCCGGCAAGCCGGAGCGCCAGCCGATCACCGGCGCAACGCCACGGGCCGCCCTGCAGTGGGGCCTGTTACCGGTCGCAGACGAACAACCAGGGCTCAATCATAAGGGTACGGCCTACACCAAAGCGGGGCAGCAAGCCCTCGCGGCTTGGTCAGCGGCGGAGATTGCCCGTCTGCTCAGCGAAGATCACCTCGATGGGCGCCCACTGACTCCCGGCGATATCGCAGTGCTGGTGCGCAGCGGTGGCGAAGCCGCCCTCATGCAGCGCGCGTTGCAGCAGCGCCAGATTCAGTCGGTCTATCTCAGCGCCCGCGACAACGTCCTCGTCAGCCCCGAGTCCGACGAGCTGCTGCGCGTCCTCGGTGGCATCCTCCACTTGGAAGATGAGCGCGCCTTGATCGGCGCGCTGGCGACCTCGCTCCTTGGCTACGACACCGTCGCACTCTACGAGCTGCAGCGCTCCGAGCGCGCCTGGGCAGAGCTGCTTGAGGCGCTTACCGCTCTGCGCGAGCGCTGGCTGCGCAACGGCTTCATGAGCATGGCGCTGCGCCTGATGCAGCACTGGTTCCGGCCCGATCCGGCGCGCCACGAACGCGCCTTGACCAACACCCTCCACCTCGTCGAGCTGCTGCAGCAGGCGAGCCAAACCCGCCGTCAGCCGGAAGCACTGCTGCACTGGCTGCAGCAGGCACGCAGCGAAGCGGCGGGCCGCGAGAGCGAGCTGCGCTTGGAGAGCGACGGTGAGTTGGTGCGCATCGTCACCCTGCACGGTGCCAAGGGCTTGGAGTACCCGGTCGTCTTCCTCCCCTTTATCAGCTACGGGCGGCAAGATCGCAGCAGCACCGCGCTGCTGGTCCGCTACCACGACCCGGAGGACAACTACCACTCCAAGCTGACGTTCAATCCCACCACGGAGATCTCTGATCTGGCCGCCGCAGAGCGGGCCGCCGAGGAGGTGCGCCTGCTCTACGTCGGGGCGACCCGTGGCGAACGCCGAGTCTACCTCTTGGCCGCCGCCTTCGAGTCGCTGGCTCGCTCACCGCTGGCCCACTGCCTCGGCGGCATCAAAGACTTTGACGCGCTGCGCACCGCGCTCGAGCAGCAGAAGGCAGAGGGCACCTGCGGGGTCATCGATCTGAGCGCCGAGCCGCCGCCCAACGCTGCCCCGCCACCCCGCGCACCGCCAAGTGAGTCGCCGTCGGCGGCCCGCTTTACCGGTCGGATTGAGCGCGACTGGTGGCTCTCGTCGTTTTCGGCGCTCACGCGCAATGCCCGCCACGGCGGCACCAGCGCGCGTGATCGTGACCGTGGGAGTGAGGGTGAGGCTGGCGGTGGTGAGGCTGGTGGTGCCGGCGCTCGTACTGACACCTACCCGCCTGTCGCTACCGCTGCGGCGACCGATGTGGCTACCGATAAGGCACCTTCTGCATCCACTGACCCCACCGCGGCTTCCGAAGCGGCACCCTCTGCAGCCGCCGACTCCGCCGCGGCTTCCGAAGCGGCCAGACCAACCCGACCCACCGCCGCCGAACCGCTGCTGCGCTTTACCCTAGCTCGCGGCCCCGAGACCGGCAACCTGCTGCACGATCTCCTGGAGCAGATCGACTTCACAGCCCCGCAATGGGAGGACGCGCTCGCCCGCGCCGAGCATCGCTACCCCGGGCTGCTGCAGGGGGCAGCGGCAACCTACGCGGCAGCGACCGGCACGGACGCGGCGAGCGCCCGGGCCTGGGTCCAGCAGCAGTTGCAGCGCTGGCTCGGTGAAGTGCTCGCGACCCCGCTGCCGAGCGGTGCCCGTCTTGCCGATCTGCCCCAGACGCAGATTTTGCGCGAGACGAGCTTCTACTTTCCGATGAACGCACCCCGTCGGCCGCGCCTCGCTGCCCTCCTCGCGGACCACCGCGGCCATATCCAGAACGCCCTGCCCGACCCGAGCGGACTCAAGGGCATGCTGCACGGCTACATCGATCTGATCTATGAGTGGCAGGGGCGCTTCTACGTCGTCGATTATAAGTCGAACGACCTCGGCGCCGAGTTTGCGGCGTACAACGAACCACAGATGCGCGATAACATCGAGGCGAGCTTCTACGATCTCCAGTATCTGCTCTACGCCCTAGCCCTGCACCGCTATCTGCGCACCCGCCTGAGCGACTACGATCCGGCCACGCACTTAGGCGGCGTCCACTACCTCTACCTGCGCGGGATGGCGCCTGACCACGGGTTCGGGCTCTACCACCGTGAGATCCCTCCCGCGACCCTAGAGACCCTCGACGCCCTCTTCGAAGGCCGCATGACGCCTCGCAAGGAGACCACCGCATGAGCCCGGACCCCTTAGCGCCGACGGGAGAGCGCGTCGAGGCCGCCGGCAGCGAGCCGCTTGATGCCATTCTGGCGGAGACTGTAAGCGAATGGTTCGACTGCCACGAAGCGTGGTTTCAAGCGAGTGTAATCGCCCTGAGCGAAGCGCTGCGTGCCGGTCACTCCTGTCTCTATCTGCCGTATTGGGCAGGGCGTAACTACCCGGTTGTAAGCGGTGACCAGTCGAGCGGATGGGGCGGATGGGGCGGGTCGAATGCTTCCAACGCTTCCGACTCTGCAGCGTCTGACAGCCCAGCGTGTGGCAGCCCAGCGTATGGCGGCGGCGCAGCGGCAGCGCCCTTCGCCTTTCCCGAACTGAACACGTGGCTGGAACGCCTCGCCGCGCTGGAACTCGGCCCCGACGACCACGCCCCGCTGGTCCTTGACCGCCAGCGCCTCTACCTGCGGCGCTACTGGCGCTTCGAGACGGAGTTGGCCGCACTGCTGCGCCCGCGTCTAGCGCCCATCCCGAGCGCCGAGATCGAACGTGTGGTGAGCTGCGATGAACTGCGCACCCTCCTGTGGCAGCTCTTTCCGCACCCTGCAGCGCAAGCAGCCAGCGCCCCCCCACCCACTGACTGGCAGCAAGTGGCAGCTGCCAACGCCCTCTGGCACCGCGTCAGCGTCATCGCCGGCGGCCCCGGCACCGGCAAGACACACACCGTAACCCGGGTACTCGCCCTGCTACTTGCCAGCGGCTTAGCCGCCCCGCTCGCTCCGGTAGGTGGCGAAGCACGCGCCGGCAAAGCAACTGCCGACGAGACGAAAGCGAACGGGGCAAACACTAGCGCAGCGACCCCACGCATCCACCTTGCCGCCCCCACCGGCAAGGCGGCTCAGCGTCTCGCCGAGGCCGTCGCTCAGGCACGCCGCCAACTGCCACCGCACGCCGTCTCGGAAAGGCTCCTTGCTGCCATCCCCGAACAGGCAACCACCCTCCACCGCCTACTCGGCGTGCGCGGCAACGGCGTCGGCTTTCGCCACAATCGCGAACACCCGCTGCCGCTCGATGTGCTCGTCGTCGACGAACTCTCGATGGTCGACCTGCCGCTGATGACCCGCCTCTTTCGCGCCCTACCCGAGACCGCGCGCGTCATCCTCTTGGGCGATGCCGATCAACTGCCCTCGGTCGCTGCCGGCTCAGTGCTCGCCGACCTCGTCCCCCGGCCGCATCCGGGCTACAGTCGCGAGCGCCTGCGCCAATTCGCGGCCCTTGGGTTGAGTCTGGGCAGTTCTGTGGAGACGGGTGAAGGGGCAGAGAGCCGAAGCGGTGACGAAACCAGTCGCGCAGCCAGTGAGACGGGCGGCGAGACGAACCGGGACGCTGGCAAGGGAACCGATGCGGCTGCCGATGCGGTCGCGCTCCCTTGTAGCGCTGCAGCCTCTGGTGCACCCACCGCCCCTGAGACCGATGCAGTCAGCCTGCTGCGCGAGAGCCGCCGCTTTGCCGACGACAGCGGCATTGGCCGACTCGCCGCAGCGGTCATCGGCGGCGCAGCCAAGAAGAGCCTGCAGATTTTACAAGGTGATCGACCGGGTACCCCGGGCCACCAAGGCGGCCTGGATCTCCATAGCAGCCCTGGCGGTCAAAGCAATCAGGGGAGTTATCGGGGGGGCGATCAGGGCGCGGATCGGGACGACCACGGCCATCAAGGTAATACGGGCGACGACCTTGAGCACCTGCCAGAAGATGCGCTAACCCGAGCACTCGAGCGGTGGATCGCTGCCTACTATGCGCCGATCGCTACCGCACCCGCCCTCTCCGATGCCTTCGCCCAGCTAGCCGCCTTTCGCATCCTCTGCCCACAGCGGGGCGGGCCGCACGGGGTGCGGGCACTCAACGAGCGCATCCTGCAGGTCTTCAACCCACAACAGCGCCGCTTCTTCCGCGGCCAACCGCTGATGATCACCCGCAACTGCTATCCGCTTGGACTCTACAACGGTGACATCGGTCTGATCTGGCCCGACGAGACGGGCCAACTGCTCGCTTGGTTCCCGAACGGCGACGACTTTCGCCCGCTCGCCCCCGGCCGCCTCCCCGAATATGAGACGGTCTACGCGATGACCATCCACAAGACCCAAGGCTCGGAGTTCACGACCGTAGCGCTGGTTTTGCCACCGCAACCGACCCCGCAGCTGAGCCGCGAACTGCTCTATACCGGCATCACCCGCGCCCGCGAGCAGCTGATCGTCGTTGGTAGCGAGGCGACGTGGCGCGCCGGGGTCCGCACCCGGATCGAACGCCACTCGGGGCTTGGTGAGCGCTTGCGGTTTAGCTGACGACCGCAACCGCGCAGGGTGGCTCGATTAGTAGTCGTCCACAGTGTGGACATCACAGGTGCTCCTACAGGGGACCTTCACCCCATCAGTTCATGCCCATGCCGGGCGTACACAAGGCGCTGCAGCCGACGCTCGTGCCTCGCGCGGCTAATGGCTGGCGTTACGCAGGCATAGCTTTGCCCTTTTGAAATCTGTCACGTGACGCTATACACTTAGATCATGATCAAGACTTTTGTCGATAAGTGTACCCAAGAGCTCTACTCCAACGGGAAGACCAAGAAGTTCCCTCCCGATGTGGCGCCAAGGGCCGCCCGGAAGCTCGAATACGTGCATTTGGCGGAGAGTTTAGATGATTTGAAGGTGCCTCCTGGCAATAGACTCCACGCGCTGTCCGGGGATAGACAGGGTCAGCACGCTATTTCGATCAATGCGCAGTGGCGCATTTGTTTCCGGCTTACGGATGGTGACGCATACGACGTCGAAGTCTGTGATTACCACTGAAGTGAGGTAACGACTATGGCTATTTCCAACACTGGCGGTATTCAGCGTAAGCCGACCCACCCTGGGGAAATGTTGAGAGAAGATTTTATCCCGGATTACAGCTTGACCGTTGCGCGGCTTGCCGAACTCCTGGGGGTTTCTCGGCAATCCGTGAACGAGCTGCTGCGTGAGCGCCGTTCGGTCAGCCCTGAGATGGCGCTGCGGCTTGGTCGCCTGTTTGGAAACTCTCCGGAATTTTGGCTGAATGCGCAGAGGGCGGTTGACTTGTGGGCTGCATCTCAGTCAGCAAAGGACGAAGTTGCCCGAATTAAGCCACTAAATGCAGCGTAACAAGGCCTTCAAATGCGCTTCCTACGGTCGCCGGACCTCGTTTCACTCGGACGTTTATGGCAGGCGTTATGCGTAAAAGTCGCAATCCCGGAACTCACATTTAGGAAAAACGGCTACTTAATGGCAATCAAGAAATCCCAGCTCTACAGTTCCCTCTGGCAGTCCTGCGACGAGCTGCGCGGCGGCATGGACGCCTCGCAGTACAAGGACTATGTGCTGACGCTGCTGTTCATGAAGTACGTCAGCGACAAGAAGGATTCGCTGATCGAAGTCCCCGAGGGCGGCAGCTTTGCCGACATGGTGGCGCTGAAGGGCGACAAGGAGATCGGCGACAAGATCAACAAGATCATCGGCCGGCTGGCCGAGGCCAATGATCTGAAGGGCGTCATCGACCAGGCGGACTTCAACGATGAGACCAAACTCGGCTCCGGCAAGGATATGCAGGATCGGCTGTCTAAGCTAGTGGCCATCTTCGACCAGCTCGACCTGGGGGCCAACCGCGCCGACGGCGACGACCTGCTGGGTGACGCCTACGAATACCTGATGCGCCACTTCGCCACCGAGTCCGGCAAGAGCAAGGGCCAGTTCTATACCCCGGGAGAGGTCTCGCGGGTGATCGCGCAGGTGGTGGGCATCGGGCCGGACACCCGCCAGGACGAGACCCTGTATGACCCGACCTGCGGGTCCGGTTCGCTGCTGCTGCGCGCCGCCTACGAGGCCCCGCAGGGCCTGAGCATCTACGGCCAGGAGAACGACAACGCCACCTGGGCGCTGGCGAAGATGAACATGATTCTGCACGACTACCCGACGGCCGAGCTGTGGCGGGACAACACCCTCTCGCGCCCCTATTTCAAGGATGCCGATGGCGGCCTAAAAACCTTCGACTACGCCGTGGCCAACCCGCCGTTCTCCGCCAAGTCCTGGACCAACGGCCTGGACCCGGCCAACGACGAGTTCGGCCGCTTCGAGTACGGCATCCCGCCGGCCAAGAACGGCGACTACGCCTTCCTGCTGCATCTGATCAAGTCGCTCAAGTCCACCGGCAAGGGCGCGATTATCCTGCCCCACGGCGTGCTCTTCCGCGGCCACAAGGAGGCCGACATCCGCCGCAACCTGGTCCAGCGCGGGCTGATCAAGGGCATTATCGGCCTGCCGGCCAACCTGTTCTACGGTACCGGCATCCCCGCCTGCATCCTGGTCATCGACAAGGAACACGCCGCCAACCGCGAGCATATCTTCATGATCGACGCCAGCCGCGAGTTCATGAAGGACGGCAACAAGAACCGCTTGCGCTCCCGCGACATCCACAAGATCGTCGACGTGTTCAACCACCAGCGCGAATTGTCCGGCTATGCCCGCCGCGTGCCGCTGGCCGAGATCGCCTCTGATGCCAACGGCTACAACCTCAACATCCCGCGCTACATCGACGCCGGTGAGGCGGAGGACCTGCACGACCTCTACGCCCACTTGAACGGCGGCATCCCCGAGCGCGATGTGGACGCGCTCGAGCCCTACTGGTCCGTGCTGCCCGGTCTGCGCGAGGCGCTGTTTCGCGATAACGGCCGGCCCGGCTACCTCGAGCCCCGGGTCGAAGCCCGCGAAGTCAAGGCCACCGTGCTGGGCCACGCCGCCTTCACGGCCTTCGCCGAGCGCGTGTCCGGCGTCACCGACGACTGGCAGGCGGCCCATCGCCCAGACCTTTACACCCTGCAAACGGGCGACAAGCCGCGCGATGTGATCCACGGCCTGTCCGAGGACCTGCTGCAACGCTTCACCGACGTGCCCCTGCTGGACCGCTACGCCGTCTACCAGCGCCTGATGGACTACTGGGCGGATGTCATGCAGGACGATGTCTACCTCATCGCCGCCGAGGGCTGGGTCGAAGCAGCCCGGCCCCGGGGCGTGATCGAGAACAAGGAACGCAAGATCAAGGAAGAACCCGACCTGACCGTCGGCAGCGGCAAGAAGGCAAAAAAATACAAGCTCGACCTGATCCCGCCTGCGCTGGTCATTGCCCGCTATTTCGCCGACGAACAGGCCCGGCTCGACACCCTGCAGGCCGACGCCGAGACTGCCAGCCGCGAGCTGGAGGAATTCATCGAGGAACAGGACGGCGAAGAAGACCTCTTGAGCGAGGTCAAGAACGACAAGGGCAAGGTCACCAAGACCGAAATCCCCAAGCGCCTCAAGGCCCTCAAGGGCGAGCCGGAAGCCGATGACGAAATCGCCGCCCTCCAGCAGTGCAAGAAACTCATGGACAATGAGGCGGCCGCCAAGAAGGCCGTCAAGGACGCCCAGGCGGAACTCGAAAAGGCCGTGCTGGCCCGCTACGCCGAGCTCACCGAGGACGAGATCAAACAGCTCGCCGTGGACGACAAATGGCTGGCCGACATCCGCGCCGCCATCGAATCGGAAGTCGAGCGCATCACCAACCAGCTCGCCGGCCGCGTGCGCGAGCTGGAAGAGCGTTACGCCGAGCCCCTGCCGGCCATCGAGCGCGAGGTGGAAGCACTGGCCGCCAAGGTTACCGGCCACCTGGAAAAGATGGGGGTGCGAGTCGATGGCTGAGCGCAGCGAGGCGATAGAAGAGCAGGCCGTGCGGGATGCGTCGGCCGCCTACGCGGTGGAGCCCGAAATCGCCACTGCTGAGGACGTACCGCCCGGTTATAAGCGGACCGAGGTGGGGGTGATCCCGGAGGATTGGGAAACGGTCGCACTGGGAGAAGGCGTTTCTCTACTCTCTGGGCACCACGTAATGGCTAGTTTCTGTAACACCACAGGTCACGGCGTCCCCTATCTTACCGGGCCCGCTGACTTTCCAGATGGTTACATCCAGCAAACGAGGTTTACGACGAAGCCAACTACCATTTGTGAGGCTGGCGACCTGCTGCTTACCGTAAAGGGTTCTGGGGCAGGAACCCTCGTAAAATCAGACGCCGATTATTGCATTAGCCGTCAATTGATGGCGATACATGTGGAGAAGTGGGATCCAGACTTCACTTTCTACTCATTATTGGAAAATGCCTCGACGCTTTCCGATGCAGTCACTGGCCTGATTCCTGGCCTATCAAGGGGAGATGTACTCTCACAGGTACTACCAATACCGACTGAAGAGAAAGAGCAACGCGCCATCGCCACCGCCCTGTCGGACGCGGACGCGCTGATCGAATCCCTCGACCGCCTGATCGCCAAAAAGCGCGCCATCAAACAGGCCGCCATGCAACAACTCCTCACCGGCCAGATCCGACTGCCCGGCTTCACTGGCGAGTGGGAGACGACGCAGTTGGGTAACGTTGCCTCCTTTCATAAGGGAAGCGGTCTTTCCAAGGCGGACTTGCTGGTCGATGGGAGCAGTCCATGTATCCACTACGGAGAGCTATTCACGCAGTACGGCGAGAGGATTACCAGTGTAAACAGTCGAACAGATCGCAAGGCCGCTTGCTTCAAGTCAATCGAAAACGACGTTCTTATGCCGACTTCGGATGTCACTCCCAACGGCTTGGCAACAGCAAGCTGCATTGCAGAATCTAATGTCATTCTTGGAGGAGATATTCTCATCATTCGGCCGAATGGAGCCGAAATAGACGGAACATTTCTCGCCTACAAAATCCGAATGGATCACCGGCAGATAATGCAGCTCGTATCCGGAACGACCGTGTTTCATATATACGGTCGAGATATGGCCGAGTTTACATACAAGGCTCCAACGACCGAGGAACAACAAGCTATCGTTTCGGTCCTCTCCGACATGGACACCGAAATCGAGGCCCTGAAACCCCGCCGCGATAAGGCCTGCCAGATCAAGCAGGGCATGATGCAGCACCTCCTCACCGGGCGGGTGCGGTTGGTCGAAGAAGACAGGGAAGACGCTTCGCATGGCTGATGCAACGAAAACAATCCGAGAGTGGCTTCATAGTCAGCAAGACTGGCTCCAGTACGCCACTGAGATTCTGCTCTCTGACGGAAGTGTGTCCGATGAGCGGCTTGATGAGTTAATCGCTTATCTCAAGACCCCTGAGGGTCAAGAAGTTACTGGCCATCGGAAGTTCGAGGGGCTTGCTGCCGATGCGTTCGCCGCTAGTGCGCTGCGACTTACTAAGATTGGCGATATACGAGGAATTGAGAACCTCTCTCCCCGTCATCCGCTCAGCTTTGGCGAAGGGAATCTATGCGTTATCTATGGGCACAACGGCTCCGGCAAATCAGGGTATACGCGTATTCTGAATAAAATTTGCGGGAAACCCCGGTCACCCGACCTCAAGCCCAATGTTTTTGATGCGACACCCGAAGAGCGTCTGTGCAAGATCGGTTATTCCATCAACCGGGAAGCCCGCGAGGTGGAATGGATCGCGAATGGTGCCCCGATAGACGACTTGCGTTCGGTCGATATATTCGACGCCGAGGCGGCTACTGCCTACCTTACCGAGGAGAAGGCAGCGACCTATACACCGCCTACAGTCGCGCTATTCGAGAAGCTGGCGAGCCTGTGCACTCGCATCCGAGAAAGCCTGCAAAGCCAGCAGAACGGCCTGGTCAGTTCCCTGCCGCAATTGCCCGCTGACTATGCAGCCACACCAGCAGGCTCTACCTATCGCCGACTGCGGGCAGACCTCCCCGAGGCTGAGATTGAGTCCTTGATTCAGTGGACGCCGGAAGATGAGAAGGCTTTGGAGCAACTGGGCGAGCGGCTGAAGGCGGAAGATCCTGCACGTCTTGCGCGGTCCAAACGAAGCATTAAGCAACAGATCGACCAACTGGCGTCGAGCCTGAAGGCAGCGGCGACGGCATTTGGAGCGGACGGTATTAGAAAAATTCGGTCGTTACGTACTGATGCAGAAAATAAAAGGCGCATTGCAAACGAGGCGGCAAAGGTGGAATCCGCCGAGCTGGAGGGTGTGGGAACGGATACCTGGCGGGCACTATGGGAAGCGGCACGAGCATATTCCCAAACCGCTTATCCCGGGCGCTCCTATCCCGTCACCGATGACGCTCGGTGCGTTTTATGTCACCAGACGCTCGATGAACAGGCACAACAGCGATTGGAAGAGTTTGAGGGCTTTGTGCAGGGAAAATTGGAATCGGAAGCGAAGGCGGCAGAAGATGCCTATAAGCGGGCGCTGGACGCGCTGCCTACCGGGCTGACGGAGGAACAAGTCACGACAATACTCCAAGCCGCCGGATTGAACGAGAGTCCCCTGGCGATACAAATGACGGAGGCCTGGCGGCAAGTTGGCAGAGTGCGATCGGCGCTGCTTGGCCATGAAGCAGAGAACCCCTTTGGTCCGATGAATTGGCCAAAAGAACTCCTCGACGAATTGAGCAACCGAACCCAGGCACTAGAGCAGGAAGCAAGGCAATACGAGGAAGACGCGAAGCACTTTGATCGTGAACAGGCCCAAAAGGAAAAACTACAGCTTGAAGCGCGGAAATGGACATCGCAACAGGCTGACGCTATTCGCGCAGAGATTGACCGCCTTCGGCGTGTAGGCGAATTCGAACAATGGAAGCGCTTGGCCAATTCTCAAGGCATCTCCCTGAAGGCTGGTGATATTGCCGAGGAAATCATTACGCAAGGGTTCGTGGGCCGCTTCAACCGCGAACTAAAGGCGCTGGGAGCGTCGCGGATTAAGGTTGAGCTCTACAAGACGCGGACAGATAGGGGGCGGGCGCTTCATAAGCTTCGGTTGAAGGGTGCCAGAACAGACCAGGCCGTCCCTGAATCGGTTCTGAGTGAAGGTGAGCGCCGAATTGTTGGGTTGGCGGCGCTTCTTGCAGATGTCGCTGAACAGCCGCAGCCGGCTCCCTTTGTCTTCGACGATCCAATCTCTTCGCTGGACCATGATTACGAATGGCATGTCGCCGTTCGGTTAGCTCAGTTGGCGCGGACTCGACAAGTGCTGGTATTCACACACCGGCTATCGCTATACGGCGCCATGGAAGATGCGGCGAGGAAGATTGGTGATGACTGGAAGCGCAAGAATTTGCACCAGCACTGCATCGAATCATTTTCCGGTACAGCGGGGCATCCGGCAGACCAGGCAGTATGGAACGCGAATACCAAGAAGGCGAATAACATTCTATTGTCTCGTCTCGATGAGGCGAAGAAGGCCGGTGAAGCAAGCGGTGCGGAAGCGTATAGAGCGCTGGCCCAAGGGATTTGCAGCGATTTTCGAAAACTGCTTGAGCGGACGGTTGAAGACGACCTGTTGAATCAGGTTGTAAGGCGTCATCGTCGCAGCGTCACGACAGATAATCGGCTGGCACCTTTGCCACTGATTGACCAAGAAGATTGTCAGTTTATTGATGAACTGATGACCAAGTATTCCTGCTATGAGCACAGCCAATCTGAAGAGACGCCAATATTTATTCCGGACGAACCTGAGCTGCGGCAAGATGTTCAGGCATTGAAAGAGTGGCGTGAGCGATTCAAGAACTGGACGCCCGAGGAGGCGAGCTCATGAGCAACGTCGGCCAATGCAAGCGCTTCACCCAGCAGCAGGTGTTGCGCTTTTTCCGGAACGGGCTGGGATATCGCTACTTGGGAGACCGGAAGTACCGCAGCACCATTACGGAGACGCTTTACGAGACAAACTCAAAACGAGAGGCAGACGGGTGAGCGCTGCCAACCGCAGCCCAACCTGCTGGATCATCGCCGGCCCAAACGGTGCGGGCAAAACGACGTTTGCGCTGGAATACCTGCCGAACGCGGTCGGTTGCCGGCAATTCGTTAATGCGGATCTGATTGCGGCGGGCATGGCGCCACTGGCGCCGGAAACCGAGCGGGTGGCGGCGGGGCGGATCTTTCTGAACGAGATCGAGCGCCATGTCCGCGCCGACAGGGATTTCGGTTTCGAGACCACGCTGGCCGGGCGCGGGTACATCCGCCAGATCCATCGTTTGCGGAAGGCAGGATGGCGTGTGGAGCTGATCTACCTTGCGCTCCCCGACCCGGAAGCAGCCAGACAGCGGGTAGCGGAGCGCGTGGCTCATGGCGGACATGATATCCCGGAAGCGGATATTCAGCGGCGGTTCTATCGTGGTCTTCGCAATCTTTTCGATGTCTATATCGGCGAAACCGATCGAACCCGGTGTTTTTCGAACGAAGGCGAACTGCCCGATCTGGTCTTCGTTCAGGAAGAGGGACGCCGCGACGTCTATCGGCAAGATGTTCTCTCGGGGCTGCTTGGAATGGTTCGGAAATGAACAAGTTATCCAAAGACGATGAGTTGGCTCTAGCGGCGCTGCGCCGGGCGGTTGCCAACGCCCTGGAGCGCAAGCGCCTGCTGGGACAGTACGCCGTGGTCTGGCGCGATGGTCAGATGGTACGCCTGTCCCCGGAACAGCTTGGTAGCCCGGGCGAGTATGCATCGGAAGTCTCCGTCTCGCCATCCGCGGTAGGCGACACGTACGAGCGAAAGGACCACGACGGCAATCCTCGCGAGTCTAGTAAGGAAGGCGGGTCATGAAATGACCGTTCCCTATCCAACACCAATACTAAGGTTGATCCACATTGACAACCTCGCCCTCTGCCTGGCGCGAGGCGGGCTGCATGCGCCGAACCATCAGCCCGGTGACGGCCTGGAGTATCGTGCCATTCACTGCCTGGCCGTACAGGCGTCAAGGCATGACCGGGCGATCCCCTGCGGGCCGGGCGGGTCGATGCACGATTATGTGCCGTTCTACTTTGGCCCGCTGTCACCGATGATGCTGAACCTCAAAACCGGCCGGGTGGCCGGTTACGAGGAAGGTCAGGAGCCGCTGATCTATCTGATTTCGACCGCTCAGAAGGTTCAGGAAAGCGGGGCCGAATTCGTCTTTTCCGATGGCCATGGATTGGCGGCATTCACCGAGTGGTTCGATGATCTTGATTTCCTGGGACAAATTGATTGGCAGGTCGTAGCGGCACGCTATTGGGCGGATAGCGCAAACGATATGGACCGACAGCGCAAAAAGCAGGCGGAGTTCCTGGTGCATCGCTTCTGCCCCTGGGCGCTTATTGGGGAAATTATGGTACTGAATCAACGCATGAAAGAGCGCGTCGAGGCGGTATTGACTGAATACCCGGCGACGCCGGACATCGCTGTTTCTGTACGCCCGGACTGGTACTATCATTAGATAGTGGGAGAGTACAATGATCGAGCATACACAAGGTAACCTGCTCACCGCAGATGCGGAGGCGCTGGTCAACACGGTGAACTGCGTTGGCTACATGGGCAAAGGGATTGCCCTGCAGTTCAAGCAGGCGTTTCCGGAGAACTTCAAGGCGTATCAACGGGCGTGCAAGGCGGAAGCAGTGCAGCCCGGAAGGATGTTCGTATTCGAGACCGGGAACCTGGTCAATCCCCGCTATATCATCAACTTTCCGACCAAGAATCATTGGCGGGGCAAGTCCCGCATGCAGGATATCGAGCAAGGCTTGCAGGATCTCATCGCTGTCATCCGGAAGCTCAACATCCGCTCGGTCGCGATTCCGCCGCTGGGCAGCGGATTGGGGGGATTGGATTGGCAGGAAGTTAAACCACGAATCGAGGCGGCATTCGCCGATCTTGCGGATGTTCATGTATTGCTCTATGAGCCCAAAGGGGCGCCCGAGGCGGCCCGTATGCCGGTACGGACCAGGCGCCCGCATTTGACGGTGGCGCGTGCCCTTTTCATCAGTTTGATGGATCGCTATGGGGCATTGGACTACCGTCGGACGCTACTGGAGACACAGAAACTTGCCTACTTCCTGCAGGAGGCCGGGGAAGGATTAAGGCTACGTTACGAAAAAGGGCTTTACGGCCCTTACGCTCACAATCTGAACAAAGTGCTGGAGACTCTGGAAGGGCACTATACGCGCGGATTCGGTGATAGCCAGAAGCCCGATACTGAAATTGAATTGATGGACGGCGCAGTCGATGAGGCTGAACAAGTGCTGGCTGAATACCATGACTCCCGGGAGCGCCTGGACCTGGTCACCGCCCTTATCGCAGGCTTCGAAACGCCTTACGGCATGGAATTGCTGTCGAGCGTGCATTGGGTTGCAACGCATGATGAGCGGCCGATCAGTAATGCGGATGAAGCCGTGGAAGCGGTTCATGCCTGGAATGACCGAAAGCGGAGCATGTTCCAGCCGAAACACATCAGGGTCGCATGGCGGCATTTGGAGGACAGCGGTTGGCTGGGTTTGGATCAGACTGAATCGCGCGTGCCGGGTTCGGGGAGCGCCGGCCAGTCGAGTTAAACGAACAGTCAACGGGTTACTTGCCATGTCAGGAGTCGGCCAACGTGAACGCCACACCCAGCAGCAGGTCCTGCGCCTCTTCCAGGATGATCTGGGCTACCGCTACCTGGGCGACTGGAAGGACCGCGCCGGCAACCGCAATATCGAGCAACACCTGCTACGCGGCTGGCTGGCGCGGCAGGGCCATGAGGAGCGCGTGATCAATCGCGCCCTGCGCGAACTGGACCAGGCGGCGGCGATTGCCGGTAGCAAGACCCTCTATGACGCCAACCGCGCCGTCTACGAGAAGCTGCGCTACGGCGTTCACGTCAAGCCGTCGGTGCAGGAGCAGACAGTTACCGTCTGGTTAATCGACTGGGCCAATCCCGAGAACAACGACTTCGCCGTGGCCGAGGAGGTCACGGTGGCCGGGGCCAACACCAAGCGCCCGGATGTGGTGCTGTACGTCAACGGCATCGCCCTGGGCGTGCTGGAACTCAAGCGCTCCACGGTGGCGGTGGCCGAGGGCATCCGCCAGAGTCTGGACAACCAGAAGCGGGACTTCATTCAGCCGTTTTTTGCCACCGCGCAGCTGGTAATGGCCGGCAACCCTACCGAGGGCCTGCGCTACGGGGTGATGGAGACGCCCGAGAAGTTCTGGATGGAGTGGAAGGAGCCTTCCGAGATCGACGATCCCCTGGCGCGCGGGCTGCACCAGCTCTGCCGCAAGGAACGGCTGCTGGAGATCGTGCATGACTTCATGGTCTTCGATGCCGGCATCAAGAAGACCTGCCGCCACAATCAGTTCTTTGGCGTACGTGCCGCGCAGGACCATGTGCGGCGTCGTCAGGGCGGCATCATCTGGCATACCCAGGGCAGTGGCAAGTCGCTGACCATGGTGTGGCTGGCGAAATGGATTCGCGAGAACGTGCAGGACGCCCGGGTGCTGGTAATCACCGACCGCACCGAGCTGGACGAGCAGATCGAGAAGGTCTTCAAGGGCGTGGACGAGCAGATCCACCGCACCCGGAGCGGCGCCGACCTGATTGACGTGCTCAACCGCAGCGACGAGTGGCTCATCGCCTCGCTGGTCCACAAGTTCGGCGCCTCCGAGGAAGGCGATGTCGATGCCTTCATCCGAGACATGCGCAGCCATCTGCCGAAAGGCTTTCGGGCCAAGGGCAATCTGTTCGTGTTCGTCGACGAGTGCCACCGCACCCAATCCGGCAAGCTGCACGAGGCGATGAAGGCCCTGCTGCCCGAGGCCATGCTGATCGGGTTCACTGGCACGCCATTGCTGAAAAAGGACAAGCGCAAGAGCATCGAAGTCTTCGGCCCCTACATCCACAGCTACAAGTTCGACGAGGCGGTGCAGGATGGCGTGGTGCTGGATCTGCGCTACGAAGCGCGGGACATCGACCAGCATGTCACCTCGCAGGCCAAGATCGACCAGTGGTTCGAGCTCAAGACCCAGGGCCTGAATGATTACGCCCGCGCCCAGCTCAAGAAGCGTTGGGGCACCCTGCAGAAGGTGCTCAGTTCGCGGGACCGGCTGGAGAAAATCGTCTCCGACATTCTCTGGGACATGGCGACCCGCGACCGACTGATGAGCGGCCACGGTAACGCCATGCTGGTGGCCGGTAGCATTTACTCGGCCTGCCGACTGTACGAAATGTTCGAGAAGACCGAGTTGAAGGGCAAGTGCGCCATTGTCACCTCCTATGTGCCCTCCACCGCCGATATCAAGGGTGAGGCCACCGGCGAGGGAGAGACCGAGAAGCTGCACCAGTACGCGATCTATCGGCGCATGCTGGCCGAGCACTTCAACGAGCCGGAAGACTCGGCCGTCAACAAGGTG
Organism: Halorhodospira abdelmalekii; assembly: GCF_016583625.1. GTDB lineage: Bacteria > Pseudomonadota > Gammaproteobacteria > Nitrococcales > Halorhodospiraceae > Halorhodospira > Halorhodospira abdelmalekii. The sequence continues at coordinate 18,136 of NZ_NRRN01000027.1, forward strand.
GAGACCTTCGAGCAGGAGGTGAAGAAGCGTTTCATCGACGAGCCCGGCCAGATGAAGCTGCTGATTGTGGTGGACAAGCTGCTTACCGGCTTCGACGCCCCGCCGGCTACCTATCTCTATATCGACAAGCAGATGCGCGACCATGGCCTGTTCCAGGCCATCTGCCGGGTCAATCGCCTCCACACCGAAGACAAGGAAGTCGGCTACATCGTCGACTACAAGGATCTGTTCAAATCCCTGGAGCAATCTATCCAAGACTACACGGGCGGGGCCTTCGATGCCTTCGACGCGGACGATGTGGAAGGGCTTCTGGAGGATCGGCTGGACAAGGCGCGGGAACGCCTAGAAGAGTCCCGCGAAGCGGTCAAGGCGCTATGCGAGGCCGTGGACCCGCCCAAAGACAGCCCCGCCTACCGGCGCTATTTCGTTGGCCCCAGCGATGCGCCTGAGGTGCAGAAGGACAACGAGCCCAAGCGACTCGCCCTTTACAAACACGTCGGTGCCTTCCTGCGCGCCTATGCCGACCTGGCCAACGAGATGCAACAGGCGGGCTACAGCGAGGCCGAGGCCGCCACGATCAAGTCGGAGGTCGAGCACTACGAAAAGGTTCGGGAAGAGGTCAAGCTGGCCAGCGGCGACTACATCGATATGAAGATGTACGAGCCGGCCATGCGGCATCTGCTGGACACCTACATCCGCGCCGATGAAAGCGAGAAGCTCTCGGCCTTCGACGACATGACGCTGGTCGAGCTGGTAGTCGAGCGCGGTGAAGAGGCGGTGGACAGCCTGCCGGCATCCATCTCGGGTGATTGGGAGGCCATGGCCGAGACCATCGAGAACAACGTGCGCCGGCTGATTATCGATGAGATGGCGGTCAACCCGAAGTACTTCGAGAAGATGTCCGAGCTGCTCGATGCCCTGATCGAGCAGCGCCGGAAGGAGGCGCTGGAATACAAGGAATACCTGCGCCGCATCGTGGAACTGACGCGCCAGGCGGCTCGGCGGGAAGAGCAGAATAGTTATCCCACGGGTATCGATACACCGGCGCAACAGGCTCTTTACGACAACCTGGGACAGGATGCCACGCTGACTGTCCGTCTTGATGAGAAGATTCGAGCCGTGAAGAAGGCGGACTGGCGGGGTAACAGGTTCAAGGAGCGCGAGGTGCGCAACGCCATCGCGTCGGTGCTGGATACGCAGGTACGTGAGACCGAGATCCCCGACGTGGATACCGTTCTCGAGCTAGTGAAGAACCAGAATGATTATTGAGCGCCGTCATATCGAGGTGAGTGGCATCCCCGTGGAGATCCGTCGCAAGGCGATCAAGAACCTGCACGTGGGCGTCTATCCGCCTGATGGCAAGGTCCGGGTGGCCGCACCGCCGCATTTTGACGACGAAGCCGTGCGGCTGGCCATCGTCTCACGCCTGGGCTGGATTCGCCGCCAGCAGCAGGGTTTTGCGCGCCAGGCGCGTGAGTCCGCCCGGGAGATGGTCACCGGTGAAAGCCACTATTTCGGGGGCAGGCGCTACCGGTTGGATGTGGTGGAACGACCGGGCAATCCGCGAGTGCGCGTGGTCAACAACAGCACCCTTGAGCTGCAAGTCCGACCGGGTGCCGACCGGGCAGCTCGGCGGCAGACGCTCGACCGTTGGTACCGGCGCCAACTCAAAGCCCGCATTCCCGAACTTCTCGCCGCCTGGGAGCCGGTTGTGGGTGTGGTGGTTTCGGATTGTCGCATCAAGCGAATGAAGACCCGCTGGGGAAGCTGCAATATTGAAGCCAGGCGCGTCTGGCTGAACCTGGAGCTCGCCAAGAAGTCGCCTCGCTGCCTGGAATACATACTCGTGCACGAAATGGTGCACCTGCTGGAGCGTCACCACAACAAGCACTTTCGGGCCCTGATGAACCAATGCATGCCCGATTGGCACCTGCGAAAGGACGAGCTTAACGAGACCCCGCTGGCTCATGAAGAGTGGGATTACTGACGCTGCGCATAATATCGGGTAGCCGAGGCGGTCGCCCGCCTCCGGCTCCCACACCACCGTGCGTACGGTACCGTACACGGCGGTTCACGAACAAGAACACAAGAACAGGGACAGGCACAGTGGCCACAGCAGGCCCCCACCGCCGGCCAGGAGCCAAAGCGCTCTGCTGCCCAGGGAGAGGCACCGGAAGCGGCATTCGCCGCACCACAACCGGTCACCAATGCCCCCACACCGATCGACTGGCAGCAAGAGTGGCTGCCGCCAACGCCCTCTGGCACCGCGTCAGCGTCATCGCCGTTGGTCCCGGTACCGGCAAGACACACACCGTAACCCGGGTACTCGCCCTGCTCCTTGCCAGCGGCTTAGCCGCCCCGCTAGCACCCAACAGGCACCCAACAGGGACAGGCACAGCACCCCTATAAAGCCGCGTCTTCTGAATCAACTGTTAGGCGCTGCCCTGTTGACTGATATGCATACCATATGCATACTAAGCGCATGGAGATCGAATTCGGCCCGGAAAAGGCGGCATCTAACCTTCGCAAACACCGCGTCAGCTTTGCGCATGCCGAGCAGGCGCTCCGGGATCCACTTGGCATCACCATTGAGGATCCCGACTCGGAAGGTGAGCCCCGCTTCGTCACTCTTGGCGCAGACTCCCTGGGGCGAATTCTGGTCGTAGTCCACACCCCGCGGGACGATCGAGTCCGAATCATTTCCGCGCGAAAAGCCAGCCCAAACGAGACAAGGAACTACCATGCGTAAAGAGTATGACTTCAGTAAGGGTAAGCGAGGTCCTGCCGTAGAATCCCCTGGAAAGACCCGAATCACCATCATGCTTGATAACGACATTATTGAGTCATTTCGAGCGCGGGCTGAAGCCAGAGGTGTTGGTTATCAAACCGCGATTAATGAGGCCCTCCGGGCGGCCCTGAATGACGAGAATGTACCGTTAACTGCCGGCAAACTAAGGGAGATACTTCGGCAGGAGTTGCATCATGCCGACTAAGCGCCCAATCGGGTAAGGGCGGGTGTTTAGCCCGCCCTCCCCACACCACCTAGGATGAAACCTAAACAACTCGATCGCCCGCGGGAGAGAGACACCCGCCAGCCGAGCGCTGCTCCTGCCCCCGGCAGTCGTCGTCACGCCAGACCTCGGAGTCCGCGCCCTTGAGACTCTTGTTGGCGTACATCCGCTGATCGGCCAGCGCCAGCAGTCGATCGGTCTCGATACCGTCATCGGGGCAGAATGCCGCCCCCAAACTGACCACGAAATAGACCCGGTGCCCCCGAACCTGAACGGGCTCTTCCAGTTCCTCAAAGACCCGATCACAGAGCCGATCAAGCGCCTCCCGGTCGCTCAGGCCGCGCAGCAGTAGCACGAATTCGTCGCCGCCAAGGCGGACCACTTCATCCTCCGGACGCACGCCGTTGACCAGCAGGCCCGCCAGCTTCACCAAGGCAGCATCGCCAAAGGCGTGGCCGTAGCGGTCGTTGATCTCTTTGAAACCGTTGACATCGACGATCACCACACCGAAGCCCGCGCCGCTGTCGGATTCGCTGCGCCCTCGTCGGCAGGCACAGCGAGCCGCCATGCGCTCCATGGTCTCGCTCAAGTAGCGCCGATTCGGCAGTCCGGTAAGGTAGTCGTGCTGCGCCATATGCTCAACGCGACACTGCGCGCGCAGATTGGCAGCCAGTGCCAAGCCGTAAGTCCAACCCAGCGTCCACGGGATAAACAGAAAGACGATCCACGCGGTCGCCGGATTGGTCCGGTCATCGCCCCCGATCATGCCGGTAGCTGCCAACCCCCAACGGTAACTGAAGGCCACCACCATGACCATAAAGAAGAGCGCCGTAACGCCGTAGATCAGCCGCTCAAACCCCTCGCTGCGCCAAACCAGACAAAAGGCGGCGAGCCCAAGCAAGCCGATCAAGCCGGCATCGAGAACCAAATAGCGCTGCTGATGGCTATCGAGGCTAAAATAGAGCAGGGTGAGCACGCCGACCGCGTAGAGGGCGTACCAAGGCAGCCGCCCGCCGCCCGCACCTGGAGCTGCGGCAGTAACGCTACTCTGCAGTGCGAATCGAGCGCCGGTCATTCCCATGCCGTCACATCAGGCGCCATTCCCACAAATCCCCCACCGTGTTAGCCTAACACTTCAGATCGACAAGCGGGTGGGGGCGCACGATACTTCCTACGGACGGACAACAGCCGATGCCGACTCACACCAACTCAACCCTCCTCGCTAGCGGGCACCAGAAGCTCGCCTGGGCGCGTGCCCACATGCCGGTCCATGCGGCGTTGCGTGGGCGCCTGGGGCAGACGCGCCCCTTCGCCGGGCAGACGATCGCCGTCTGCTCGCACATCGAAGCGAAAACCGGCATCTTGCTCGAGACCTTAGCCGCTGCGGGCGCTCAGGTGGTCTTTGCCGGCAGCGAGCCCGGTTCAAGCCAAGACGATGTCGTCGCTGCCCTCAACGAACACCCCGCGATCACCGGCTACGCCGAGCGCGGTGTCAGCGAGGCGCGCCTCGCCGAACTGCATCGGCAGGCGCTCGCTCACGCACCGGCGTTGATCCTCGACGACGCCGCCGAGTTGACTGCCCGCCTCGTCCATGAGCGCCCCGACCTACTCACCGGCCTGAAGGGGGTCTGCGAGCAGACGACCACCGGCGTTCAGCGCATCCGCGCCATGCTCGATGACGGCGCCCTCGCCTTTCCGGCCTACGCCGTCAACCACACGCCGATGAAGCACGAGTTCGATAACATCCACGGCACCGGCGAGTCGGCACTGACCAACCTACTGCTCACCACCAACCTGCTGCTCGCCGGCAAGCAAGTGGTGGTCGCCGGCTACGGCGATTGCGGCGTCGGTGTCGCCCACAAAGCGCGCGCGCTCGGCGCCCAGGTTACCGTCACCGAGGTCGAGCCGCGGCAAGCGCTACGCGCCCACATGAACGGCTTTGCGGTCCGCCCGATGGCGGAGGCGGCCGCAATCGGCGAGTTCTTTATCACTGTAACGGGGAATCGGGAGGTGCTGCGCCGCGAACACTTTGAACGGATGCGCAGTGGCGCCATCCTGGCCAACGCCGGTCACTTCAATGTCGAGATCGATGCCGCGGCACTCGCCGAACTGGCAATCGAGCGCTACCCGGCCCGCTCCGGGATCGAGACGTTCCGCTTCGCCGACGGCCGCGAGGTCCATTTGCTCTGCGAGGGCCGCTTGGTCAATCTCGCCGCTCCGACCGCGATGGGCCACCCGGCCGAGGTCATGGATCAGACCTTCGCCGTACAACTGATGGCGGCCGTCGATCTATGGGAGCACGGAGCAACACTCGCCCCCGGTGTTCACACCGTTCCCGACCGAGTCGACCGGCAGATCGCCGAACTCAAACTGGAGACGCTCGGTATCGTGCTCGATGAGATGACCGAAGCCCAGCGCCGCTTCCTAGCCGCCTGGAAGAGCGAGGAGCTTCTTTGAAGATCTCGAAGAAAATCGGCTGTAGCCTTCATCTTCAACGCGTCGATCACCGCTTGATCCACGGTTCTCTACGGTACTTCGCTCTCCTCGCTCGACTAATGGTAAATGGATAGCTGCACATAAACCAAGTTTTACGAGAGACTTCCTACTGATCTGAGTTTTGACCTACAAATCGCCGCAGAGGATAAAACGCTCCACCATCGACGAGATTAAAAACAACCGGTTTTCCAACAATCTCCCCACCCTCTGAAAAAGCGTGACTTCCGGTAACACCCACCCAGGGTTCAGGCCAGCGCTGATCGCTTCCCCGAAGTTCAGCTGCTATATCCCTCGGATCAACGCTCCCCGCCTTCTCGGCCGCATCGGCAAGCAGCATTACGGCATCGTAGCCCTGTGCCGCAAAACTGCTGGGGCTTAGACCATAGCGATCCTCATAGGCAGCGACAAAATTTTGTACTCGCGAATCAGGCAAGGCCTTATTAAAAACCGATGTCGTAATCACGCCTTCTGAATACTCACCACCTAACCCAATCAGAATCTCAGAGTCTAGGCCATCCCCACCGAAGATCGGAACAGTGTGACCCATCTTTCTAGCCTCTCTAATGATCTCTGCAGCAGCGGGTAGCGAACCGGCCAGAAAAACAGCATCGAAAGGCTGAAACTCTTGATACCGCAGCCAATTTCGAAAGATGCGACGATGATCGCTACCAAAATCATAAGCCCGACGGTCAACCACCTCTACCCCGAACTCGCTTGCTCGACGCTCAAAAAAGTTTGCCAAATCAATCCCATAGGGATTGTTTACATAATAAATTACAATTCTGTTATAACCGCGTTCACGCGCAAGCTCGGCTAACGCCTCAGCCTGTTGGAGATTGCTTGGATGAGTGCGAAACACCATCTTTAAGCCTCGCTCAGTAAGTGGCATGCCGGTTGCCCCAGGCGATATCATCAGTACGCCTGCTGCTTCGTACACTGAGGAGGCCGGGACGGCAAGAAAAGTATCGAGATGTGCAATGACCGCTGCCACGCTTGGATCGTCGGCTACGCGTTGAGCAAATATCATTGCTCGATCGACTTCACTTTTATCGTCAAACTCCAAAAACTGAATCTCGCGACCAAGAACGCCGCCAGCGTCATTGAGCTTTTCCTGAGCTAAGCGAGCGCCCTCACGCATCTCCCCTTGAGGGCCTTCAAAAGGCCAAGCCAAGCCGACAATCAACTTCTGCTCTTCCTCTACCACCTTTTGGGCACGCTGTTCGGCTGGGTCTTCCGCACCGCACCCCAGCAACGACACCAATAATAGTATGCTTAACAACAAAAAAAAGCATTTATGTATAAAGCGCGCATTAATAAACATGGATATAGATCTGCCAAGTCTTCTGTTACCAAATTAAACGACTCACGCGACTTGACGCCGGGCGAGTTCAGCGAAAATACCATTCTGAGCGATCAGCTCATCGTAACTTCCAGACTCCGCAACTCGACCAGCATCCATTACACATATCCGATCCGCCCTCACGATGGTACTAAGACGATGAGCAATAACAATGCGGGTAGCCTCCAACTGCTCCACACTCTCGTTGACCTGTGCTTGAGTTTTATTATCGAGAGCACTAGTAGCCTCATCAAAAAACAGAATCCGCGGTCGGTGCACCAGTGCACGTGCGATCAATAAGCGTTGACGCTGCCCGCCGGAAAGTGTGGTACCGCCCTCGCTGACCATCGTATAAAGCCCCATTGGCATATTTTTTATGTCATTCTCCATACCTGCCATACGGACAGCCTCCCAGGCATCGGCAGGCGTCAGCGGTGCTGAACCGATGATGTTAGAAAAAATATCACCCTGCATTAAATAGCCGTCTTGAAGAACCACGCCAACTTGTTTACGTAAAGCGGTTAAATCAAGCCCCGCCATATCTTGCCCATCGTAAAAAACGCTGCCGGCTTGAGGAGTTTCAAAACCTAGCATTAAACGCAACAAGGTCGACTTGCCGGAACCTGATGTCCCGACAATACCAATAAATTCGCCCGGCTCAGCATTCAAACTGGTACCACGCAAGATTTGAGGCGAATCTTCACCATAGGCAAATTCTACATCGCAAACCTCAATATGACCTGCTAATCGGCCAGGCTCGCTTTTTCCTGAATCGACCTCCTCAGGCTGCACAAGAATCGGTTTTGCACGCTCCCACAATGGAACCAAACCTATTAAACTTGCAACCAATTGACTCAACCCCAACACCCCCCCCAAAAACATACCTTGCGCAGCGTTAAAAGCAACAAACTGTCCAACCGTGAGCCCCTCTTCTGGATCCATGCGTGCAACCACGAAAAATATAACAGCAGTTGATAGCAGTGGAAGTGCTGTCTCTAATGCTGTAACCGGCCGAATCATCGCACCGGCGCGATAGGCGTGTTCCTGCTGACGTGCAAACGCTTGCGACCAGCGCGAAAAAGCTCTCTGCTCTGCGCCGTTAGCACGAATTTTACCAACCCCGCTGAGCAGCTCGAGAGTCATCCCTGAGAGGATACCGGAACTCTCAGCCATTCTTCTCTCATGCACCAAAGAAAAAGCAGTAGATATGATGTTGAGCGCGAGAGCAAAAAAGGCCAAACCTATCACCACAACAGTCAACAACGGACTGTATACAAGCATCAGCACAAGCGCGAACAATGAAAAAAAAGAAGCAACAAATGTTGCCAGCGTGGTACCCGAAATAACACGCCGCATCTCTGCAAAAGCATTGGCGCGATCAGCCAAATCACCAGCCGAATAATTACGAAAAAAAGAGGCTGGGAGACGCAGCAACTTATCCCATACAGCTGATTGTGCTACGGTCTCCATCCTCCCCTCTAGGCGAAGCTGAGTCAAACCTTTCGTTATCTCAAAAAAAGCGCCGGAAAAAGCTAGAGCAATAAGCAGTAGCATCAACTCAAATATCCTGTCACGATCAGCCCCAGGGATGATATCGTCGACCAGGATACCGGTAGCCACCGGGACAAAGAAACCTAACAGAACTGCCAAAGCGGCAGCGCATAGAAACATCAAAAAATCACGACGCAGCCCAGCTACAGCGAACTTTAAAACGCCAGCAGGCGAAGGCTTGATATCACCGAAAGGTCTATAGAAAGTGTACGCACGATCCATCAGATCAGAATCAATTTTGCGATCGACTCGGGAAACCTTTTTTGTTGACGGATCACAAACCTCATAAGAACGACGATTTTTACGAGGAACTAAAGCAACCGGCGAGCCATCCTGCCAATAACCAAGCATTGGACCATTATCCGATTTCCACCATTCTCTTTCTAAAGCGACCAATCGATAGCGCAATCCATTCGTTCGCTCGACCATAGCGAGTGGATCCCGACTCTCCTCTACCCCCGGCCCTGGATCTTTAAACTGGATGCCAGAATATTCTGAAACCATTCGGCAAGCACCAAGCCACGGCGCCTCTTCAGGCCGAAATTCCGGGCGCCAATACTTTCGCCTTAATACCGCAGCCAAAGTCTGCAAACCGCCGCTCATTACCGCTTTTTCGGTTTCGACGCGCTGCTGCATGCGCTGACGTTCCAGCAGCTCGACATCTTTAAAGTGCGTTGCCAATCCAGCGATAATTTGTTCATTAGCGGAGACGTAGGATTCCATCTCCGGGTCATTCTCTAGTAGCGACTCGGTATCTATGAGCCAAATCGTCGCCGCACGCTCGTGGGAGGCTTTTACCCAACCTCCAGGTGGCAGCAGCAATGGATAGTCATCCTCCTGAATCGTTATCGCCTGAGTACCATAAGCACATACAGAACCACTCCCCTGGCCAAGCGCTACCCAATTGCCGCGGCCAGTGACAACTCCCGATTCATCGGGCCCCAATTGACCTGCCTCATCTGGCTTTATTCTTTTGGTTGCATCAGGTGGCAGACGTCCGCGCAGAGGCTTATAGAGCAGCATCAACCAATTGTTCAGAGCCTCAGCCAATTCAACATAGATCTGCTCATCATCCTCACCGAGCTGGTTTTCGAAAACGCTCTGAAGATGGGTATTTAACTGACCGGTCAGTTGTAGCTGCCAACCGGAAGCGTTAATCTCGCTCCAAGCAGGGATCACCATTCCGACAGTACAGGTGCCAATATAATGGCGGCGACCCGGCGCTCCCTCTTGGTCGCGCCAAGCTAGGTAGACATCAACCTCTCCCTGGCTTACACGGTATAGAAGCGGGCCTCTTTCGCTCTGATCGAGCCACAGCCGATCGTGGGCGGTCAGTGTTGAATCTGTACCCAGTTTTTCGAATAACTTAGCCAAAATTGACATCAGCAAAAAATCCTACATTGTTTCAACTAGGGCCCGATAAGCGCCGTTGGCACTCATTAATTCATCATGGGCACCACGTTCAACTACCTTACCCCCATCTAAAACAATAATCTGATCGCAATCACGAATAGTACTCAATCGATGAGCCACAATCAGGCAGCTACAACCACGGCGACGGATATTGCGATCCACGATCAGTTCTGACTCGGGATCAAGCGCGCTAGTTGCCTCATCCATGATCAGTAAAGAAGGCATAGAAATCAGCGCTCGCGCAATCTCTAAGCGCTGGCGCTGACCACCGGAAAAATTTCCTCCACCCTCATTAACATAACCCTCGTACCCACCTGAACGGGATGCGATGATAGGATGGATAGCTGCGTCTTTGCCTGCCTGCAACAACCGCTCTTCTGGAATGGAGGCGTCCCACATTGTCAGATTTTCACGCACTGTCCCAGCAAACAACATAACATCTTGATCTACCATTGCTATTGAACTAAGCAGTACATCCCGGTGCCAATATCCGCGCGGCTTACCATCGAAAAGGATCTCTCCACTCCAAGGCTGATAAAGACCAACTACCATGCGCGCGATAGTCGACTTTCCACAGCCTGAAGGGCCAACCAACGCGACCCGTTGACCAGGCAACAAGTCCAAAGAGAAACCATCAACCAAAGGTGGATCAAGAGGACTGAAACCGTAGGTTAAATCCCGAATTGTCAGTCGTCCCTCCAAGCGTGTAGGCTGCTCTTCAGTCAGCAAAGGGACCGATTCTGGCTGAATCTGTGTTGGATGACGCATTACGTCATCAAGGCGACGCATACTTCCCGTCATCTCTTGGACGTTACTGCCGATATCGACCAACTCATTGACTGGCTCCACAAACTGCGCAACCAAAGCCTGAAAGGCGACTAGCGCACCAATTGTCAATGCTCCTTCCATGACTTGCATACCACCAATTCCGAGAATCAACGCAGTGTTGATACCATTGAGTAGCGCCGGCACAATACCGAGAGGGATGGTAAGTCTGGCCAAACTCTGTTCAGCGTTAACTGTGCGCGCATGGTAACCAGCCCACTTAGCAAAAAAGTCAGACTCTGAACCTGAAGCCTTGATTGTCTCGATACCTCGCAACCCACTTTGAGAAGTGCCTGCGAGTTTCCCACGATCAATCAGGAGACGTTGACTTCGATCACTCCGCAAGCGAGCGACTAACCTCAAAATTACCACATTGAGAACAGCAACGCCGACAGCAATCAGCGTCAACAGCCAATCGAAGAAAAACATCAAGGCAAGAAAAAAACCAATTTTCATGAGAGCGATGACGGTTGTCGCAACATCCATCACCAAAGTCTCTGCTACATCCTCATTGAGAGCTACGCGATCACTAATCTCTCCGGGGGTGCGCTGCTGGTAAAAAGAAAGTGGCAGCCTTATAACGTGCCAAAAGAATCGTGAAGAACTAGTAATTGATAGCTTACTCTGAAGCCGCAATAACGCCGTACTTTCAAGCCATGAAAGAAGAATTAAACTGACCGCGGCGACCACCATACCCACAAGCAGCGGCATCAGCCAAGAATCAAGCTGACCCACTAAAATTTCATCAACAAAGACCTTGGTAAAAATAGGCACTAGCAGGTTAGGCACAACAAAAGCGAGACCTACTAAAATCAAAAATATTGCCCCTGGTGCCATCCCGCTAGAGCGCTTTAGAATAGCTGTCAACGTCGAAGGCCGCTCACCACCCGGTTGAAAATCCACACCTGGCTTAAATTCCAAAACCACGCCGGTAAAGGCTTCATCGAATTCCTCGTATGTTACCAAACGAGAACCCATAGCCGGATCATTGATATGGACTCCGCGGCGACTAAAGCCCTCCAAAACCACAAAGTGGTTAAAGTTCCAAAAGACAATCGCCGGAAGACTGATCTCCCCAATCTCTTCTAGTTCACGGCGCGTGCCGCGTGCCTCAAGTCCCCACTTGCGCGCAGCTCGAATTACATTGCTAGCCTTACTGCCATCACGGCTTACACCGCACTGGATGCGCAACTCTTCTAGTGGAACATGCCGCCCGTAGTAGGCCAGAATCATTGCCAACGCTGCAGCCCCGCACTCCACCGCCTCCATCTGCATGATGGTCGGCACGCGACAACGGCGACGTTTCAGCTTGATGTGCGTGTTTTCACTATTCAATGGATTTGCCTTCCTACAGACGGATCAAATCATAGCCCCAACGCAGAGCGAACAGTCGGGATAAGCAGAGAAATCGGCCGTTGGCTTCGAATCGTAATATCTCCGTCGCCAATTACACCACCAGTTATGCGTTCTTGCGGCCCACCCGCTGAGGTCCAACGAAAGCCACTGTAATTATCGGGCTCAGGCACCAATGCGACATTTACCTGATAAGCCGCTCCCTGAATCAGCAGATCGTTAACAAGCGATTCATTCCGGAGCAATCGATACATGCTCTCTGAAGTCACAGGATACTCTGATACGCTGGTGACTCTGCCCTTCATTAAGCCGTGCTCTTCCTGGCGGATACCAGCCGGTGAAAGCAGTGCTTCCATGCCCGGCTCGACCCTTCTGCCTTCGTAAGCAGGCAAGAATATAACAGCTTCTAATTGTTTAATTTCAGGCCCATCGGGCTCAAGAGCCGCGATAGGTGTCCCAGCATCAACTAGTTGCCCCCGCGCAACCCGGGTTTCAACCACTCGACCGGCGTAGGGCGACAACACACGCACACGATCGTCGCGCAAAGTCAATAAGTGATCTCGACGCAGTCGTTTTCTTTCAATTCTTCTTTGAGTATCATCGAGCTCTTCTTTAATATCACGCTCGGACTCTAGTTCAGAGAGCTCAATTTGACGCAGTTGCGCACGCAAATCACCTAGCTCATCGCGCGTCTCTAAAAGTTCTTGACGGGTAATCAAACCCCTCTCAAGCAGTTGTTCACGCGCATCAAGACGATCCTGAAGCGCTTCAATGCGCGACATCAATGTTTCGCGCTGGCGCTCAATGTACCGGCGTTGAGCACTGCCTCGAAGATCACTGATTTCTTCGAGCCAAGATTGCCAAACTTGTAGCTCTTCAAGCTCGAACATTGCTTGCTCAAGATCAGAATCAAGCTCAGGATGGGTAAGACGCGCAACGTTTTGCCCTTGTGTGACTCGATCACCAACGCGGATCGACATATCGCTCAAGCGTCCACTACTACCCGCGGTGATTTCATAAAGGCCACCCGTACGCATAAAGACTGCACTCCCTTGCACTTTTGTAGGAATACTGCCCAAAATGCCCCAGATCACCAAGACGGTAATTAACGCTAATAAGGTGGACAGCAAGAGCCAGCTTTTGGGCGTGGTCACTTGGATCATGGCATCGAGCCGGTCTGGAGAAGCCAGCCGATCTATCGCTTTTTGCCGAAACAGCTTTTTTTTACTCATGACCCGCCCATCCTAGTTCTCCACAATGGATTCTCGTCCCAACGCCTGCGCCAAAGCAAAGTCAAAGCTTTTGAGCGCATCCGGAGAAAAAACAACGATTTCTTCCATTTTCAGAAGAACCGCCGCCAAAGTGATCGAAAATTCCTCACGTTGAGTAACCAAGGTGTACTCAGAATCGGTCAACTCATCCTTCGCACGCAACACTTCAGAAATAGTCGCTTGGCCCAATTGGTGCCGCTCTATTTCGCGATCCACTGCTCGTCGATGCAGATCAACTGATCTCTCGGCACGGAGCGCACGCGATGCTGACTGGCGCAAAGAAATCAATCCTGTTTCTAAATTAGTAGCAATACTTCTCTTTAGCTCAATTCGCGAAATCGTAAATTCATCGCGCTCAGCTGAACGCTGAAGATAAACACCTGACTGACTCCTCTGAGCCGGCGCCAAACTATAAGTCAAACCCACACCAAAGCTCGGCCCTACATTGATCTCACCTACAGAACCAAAATAGTCACTTTCACTAGAACCTAACTGACCTCCACGGTAACCGATGAAAAGATCCAGATCCAAAGCCCCTCCCCGATTCAAGCGCGCCCCCTCCATCGCCTCAAAGGCAGCCTGTTCGCGCTGCCGGAGAGTGCTTAAGTCATTACGCTGCTCCAGGGCTCGAGCGACCAGTGATGGATGCTGCTCTAGAGAGGGCAGATTACTCGGATCGATTTGAGCAAACGACTCTGCCGGCTGTGGCAGCAGTCGTGCCTGCTCCGGTGCTAGACCTATAACATTTGCCAACCGGTTACGGGCAACCACCACATCGTCGGCTGCTACTAGTTTTTGCAGACGACGATTTTCAAGCGTTGCATGCACACTATCCGCCTGAACTGCCGGCATTTCATCCACTTCAATCAGCGCCTTAACTTGCTCTAAGAGCTGCTTAGTACGTTCCTTACTACTAAGTGCTAACTGATAATTCTTATGGGCCGCGCTGTACTGCCAATAGGCCTCGACCACCTCATACGCCTTTTCCGCAGTACTGCGAGCCTGCTCCTGCCTAGCCGCCTCTAAACTATGCTCTCCAGCTCGCTCGGGCCAAACAAACCGTTGCCTCTCGTAGGGCAACAGCGGCACACTAATGTCAAGTCGTACAACAGCGACGTTTTCTTGGGGGGGATTTGCAGACTCGTCATAGAGGCTACGCTCGCTGCGCAGTTGAAGAGACGGAGTCACTTCAACACCGGTACGAAACAGCTGCGTCACTCCTAACTCCAGGATACGCGCTCGACTTTCCTCCTCAAAAGAGTATGTCTCTATATAACTTTCAAAAACATCTTTCTCATAACCAAGACTAAAAAAATAATCGCGATCAAATGGACCTTGTGCCTCCATCAATTCGCCCTCAGCGCCACGCACTTGAACGCGGGCGATTTCAAGATCCGGACTTTCGATAAAAGCCATCTGCACCACTTCAGCTAAATTTATTTCTCCATCAATAACTAAACGATCTCTACTCGAATGATCGTGCGCCTTATCGTCGACAACCTCCTGGACACTCTCTTCAAAAAAAGAGTGATCAGATATTGGCTGCGCATTCGCAGACAGCTGAACAACAAAAAACCCCGTTACAGCTATCAAAAAACCAGAAAGCGTAGCAGCCTTATGAGTTTTTTTTCCTTCCTCACTCGATCCCTCATTGTTTTGCCGATCAAGAAAATCTCGATACGGTGTGCCCCGGCGCAGTACGCGGCACCGCACCATGCCATCCACCGCTCGATAATTAATCGTTAACTCTTCACCTGCCTCGATATCACACACCGCTACGAGACAGCAACGCCGCTCCCCATCGGGAGCCCTGAGGTTTGGCGTATCAGAGTGATTAGTGAATCGACCATTATCTATATCAAGCCCGTAACAGTTTGCGACTCGGTCAAAAAAACCAAAATAAAGGATCAATTCTTGGGCGGCTAGCGGCAACTCGTCGACTTCTTCAGGATCGAACTCACAGTGCCACGGAGAGAGCTCCCAAACAACTTGTCCGGCCTGAATGGGCTCTGCAGCAAACAAACCAATCCCAGCCCCCTGGATACGGCTTCGCCCTAAGCGGGTTCGTATTAAATACACGCTCAACCCTCCCCACGCAGAGGGTCACTTTCGGTAAAAGCGTGTCCCTTTCGAAAAATGTTTGCGATACCCTCTTTTGCGCAATCATCACAAAAGGTCCGGTAATCAACTGTAAGCTCTTCGTCCGGCTCAATATCACGAGCGGCGAACATCACCCTCCTCCCAGGACGTAGATTGGGGCTTTCCGAGTGATTCAAAAATCTCTCATTGTCAACATTGTAGATGAAAAAACCGCCTCGCTCATAGCGATATCCATAATACTCGATGGCTTCCCGCATTGCGACAGGCAACTTTTCCATGTCCGCATCATAAAAAACAAAATCAAAATCGGGATGGTGACGAATAACTAGCTGGCCTTTTTTGATAGGCTCAAGAGCAAAAACCCCGATGCCATGCAACTCACTAAATTCTAGTTTTGTTCTGACTCGCAGCATATTTCACCAAAAAAGTTGCAGCGGTTTCGACTCTGTACACGGCACCGTGTGCCAGCCAAGTCGCGCCGGAACTTCTTGAATCCGCCGATAACCAAACCAGGGTCTAGGCCGGCACATTTGAGGAACAATCACGCGAACAACCGCTACTGGCAACCAGTCGGCGGTCAGATCGACCCACAGAGGCTCCATCCCAGCCCCAGCTGCTCGCAGCCGCGATAGCAGAATGCCGATATGCCGCGTTGTTGCCTGCGTAGAGGGTTGCTCAGGACAGGGAAGCAACCAAGGCTGCCTATTCGTGTCAGCGCTCTGCCACCATTCACGCTCATGAATCGCAAGCTGCTCTTCCGGCGCCCGCACTAGCGGCAGCAATTGCGCAAGTTCCAGCGCCGCAGACCACCCCGCCTCGGCGAAACTCCAAGCCGACGCGGCGCCGATGACGATGCGGCGACCATCGGCATCCGCGCTCAGCGCAGCGACCACCGGCACACCGATATCGGTTGTTAAGTCGAGGAGCCAAAAACGCCGACCGCAGCGCTCTAGCGTGTCGGCCAGACGCCTGACTAAAAGGGCGCTCCAAGCCTGCGAAGGCGGCGGTGGACGCAACACTCTAGCGTGCCACCAGATACCAACCGCATCCCGCTCGATTAACTCCAGTAGACCGCGCTGCACCGCCAAATGACGGCTCGTCGCAGCGGCCAAACCGTCTGAGTGAGCGTGCGGACCGGGCGCACCGTCGACACCGAACAACACGAACCCGCGCGGCACCCAGCAACGGCCAGACGCAGCGAGACGACGTGCCGACACCCACTCGACCGTCTCCGACCTCGGCACCGAACGCGGTACCGCGTACCGCGCCCCAGGCAGGCGAAGACCCGCCTGCCCGAGTTGCGTAACCGCCAAGGGAACCAACTCATCCCAACTGCAGAGAGCACCTTTTACCTCATTCGCGGGGAGAGAGGGCCCCCGCCGGCGCCCATCATCAACCGCTGCCAAGCGCTCGAACGCTTCAGCAATCGCCACACGAACCGCAATGTCCGGACGCTCGGCGCACCCTCCGCCACCACGAATGGGGAGTTGCCGGATAAGCGCATCGGCATTCGCCCAGCCACTACCATCTGCCGCTTCAGCACTAGCTATCCAGACGCTCGGAAAATCTTTCAGCGGCACGGAGCGGATGCGGTATATCGGCCCAACAATGGGACTGATCCAGCGGCGCGCCGGCCGCAGCACAGCGCTATTCCAGCGCCGGCAGTGCGTCGACGACGAATCCGCACTCTCTGATAGCCGGTGCAGCCGCACACGCTGCCCCGGCGACAAACTGAGGAGCCCGAATTGCAACAGCCGCCGTGCCGCCCACCGCTCCAATAGCGCCCCAGCCCGAGAGAACGCTACGGCTACCGCGGCTGCGTCGCAGTGCGGCTGCAGATCGGGCAAAGCGCCTACACGCGTAAGCAACAGTGCACGCAACGGCCGCGACTGCCGCAGACGCAACTGCAATTGCGTCCACATCTCCGCCTCTCTGCCGGGCGGCAGCTCCGGACCTAGCCATAAAGCACCCTGATCACCGATACGAAGCAGAACCACTGGACGGTCCTGATTGCTCTGACGACCTACAGCCTCAGTTACAGTTGGTTGCAACCAGTCGGTACCGATCACGTAGCGGGGGGCACCGAGCGCCCGATCTATACGCTCCCAAACTGGATCGCTTGGCTCGGGCAACAACGCCGCTAACCGACGCCCCACCACCAGCGTGCGCTCGCCATAGCGAGAGATCGGCGGTGGCGCCGGGCCTCTTCCCCCCCTCGCCCGCACCAACCGGCGACCACCTAACAACCGTGGCTTGATCTCCCAACCCGAACCACTAACCATTGCCTGAGGAATCAGTCCCTCATGCTCACACCCCAACACCACAACCTGATCGCTGTCTGAGAGCGGCACACAGCTCCAAACTGGCCGCTTGGCAATCGAGAAATCGGCGCCAGACGAGCCCATGTCACACCTCACCAGGCGACGCCGTAGCCATAAACCACCCGACATAGAGCCGATGTGCGCTCGGATCCGCAGCGGCCTGAGCCGCCCACTCTGCCAGCACGGCACGCCCCGCATTCCGATCCGCTGCAGGCAACATGTCCAGTAAAGACTCGCCAACGCAGGAGGCAAATTCAGCGATGCCTACTCCGTCAGTGCTCACCCCCCGGACATCGACTCGCACCTTCGCGAATCCACTCGCACGCAACCAACTATGTAGCTTACGACCAACAAAGGGATCACCACCCGCACCCGCTTGCGCGGCCTCGACGTGCCCCCAAAGCTCGCGCACAGGCTCGGGCTCAGGCCAGCTCATAAACCATCCTCGATCGATATCATCAATCATGCACCAACCGTCGGGACGCAAGACCCGCCGCGCTTCAGCCAGTGCCTTCAGCGGGGCCGTGCAGTGCTGATAAACCAAACGCGCGTAGTAGGCATCAAAAGTTTGATCGGCAAATCGTAAATTTTCAGCGTGACCTACTTGAACCGAGGCGTTAGAAAATGATCGTAACCTTTTTTTAGCTTCGGCGAAAAAACCGAAATCCGGCTCTACCGCAACCACCTCAATACCATCAAAAGCTTTGGCCGCAGCGACCGTATGGACGCCTGACCCACAGCCAACTTCCAGCAGGCGTTGACCCGCTTTAGAGGCCATCCCGACCGCTCGCAATCGCTCTAAGAATTCAGTCGCACCGGCATAAGCTCGTTTGGTTATGCGGCTACGTTCAGCTGAATCATGAGCAGGTGCGAACATCACGGCACTACACCCTCATCATCCTCGGTATCTACTTGTCGCTCTAGTTGGGCGTCGCGACTGCGCTCGCGCCGACGAGGATTATCCCAAGCGCCGTCTGATTTGCGGGCCGCCGCACATGGCGTATAGAGCTTAAAAGCCGCAGCAATAATTAACGGAACCACCAAACTTGCCTCAGTCTCAACCTTTACCTGTTCAGCTTTCGGTGCAATCTTGCCCCAGCTAACGGCCTCATCAACTGGAGCCCCGGCATTACTGCCCTCCATCTCGAGCCCAGTATTGACGTAAACAGCGTAGTCTACCCCGCCAATGGGTATAGCGGCGTTGGTCAGCAGGTGTTTAGGCACACTGCCACCGATCAAAAAGGCAGCGACTTTACGCTTTGCAGAGCGATGTCTAAGCATACGGTCGGCGCTTTGAACGAAATAGTCGCTTGCGTCCAAAACAAAATCCGGGTGCGCCTTTAAGAAATAGTAAGCGACATCGCCAATAGCACCGTCAAGAATTGCCGGACAATAAATGGGAATATTATTCCGCCAAGCCCAGTACACAAAACTACGCTCACGCCCGGGAACTTGCTGTATCTCTAGCTCGTGGCCCAACTCGTAAACAAACTCTGTAACCCCAAAGACTTCATTGTGCTCAACCTGGTGCCGATAGAGCCGTACAAACAGAGAAAAAAGAAACTCTTTGAGCTTACTGTACCGATCCATGGGAATAAAAATATTCCCTGTCCTATTGATATAGTCTTTGAGCAACTTCGCCCCTTCGGCACGCCAAGCCCCGAGCACAAAAGGTTTAAAACACTTCGCTAAATCTTCTTCAACAGCACCGGCAGTTGTCGAACTACAGTCGATTAACTGATGCTTATGTAGCCAAGCCAACTGCTCGCGAATACCTGAGGTCCCCATGTTTGAGGTAAAACCAAAGGCAATTGCCGCCCCCTCATCACGAGCTTTTTGTAGGATACGGATTGCCCGTGCCAATTCGGTAGCTTGCAAGCCAGTAGACTCATAAGACTCGATAAAACTCATAAAGTCAAATGACTGATCAAAATCATAACCTCGAACCTCGGGAAACCCCTCAAGAGACTCGTAGCGAATCTTGTCAAAATAGATGTAACGCCGCCCCGGAGGGATAAAGGGAGTACGCACCGCTTTGAATCCATACAGCCGCAAGAACCGATCCCGACGCCTTAGCGCCAACTCGTACTCTTGCTCTGAATGGATACGCCGTTCAACAGGGATTTCCGGGTTGCGCTGCGAAACCTTGCGGATTTTATTTTTCTGATCATCCATAGAAACCCCCGTCGCCACTTGCAAAAACACAAAAAAAGATGGACGCAGCGCTAGAAGTCGCTGCGCCCGAAGTAGCCTTACTTACACGTCGGCGGCGGTCTTGGTTGACCATCGTCTTCATCATCGCTACCGCCAAAAACACCGCCTATGAGGCCGCCGGCAACAGCATCCAAATCCTCTTCAGCAATCTCTTGATCAAAGCCCTGCGGCTTCGGAGGCAAACTGATCGGAAGAACACCTTCGCCTTGTTCCATTACCGAGACCTTGAGGCCCTCCGGGAGATCGAACTCCCATTCTTTGAAGACCGTCTCTGGCTCCCGTTTGAACCGCTCCTTGAACTCCTCGTCCGACCAACACTCAACAAGGATTTCCGCATAAACTTCCCAAAATGCATCGCTATAAATTTGGTTATCCATCTTTCCCCCAGATTCGTTGGGCACGAGGAGCAGCAGTCTCTGAAGTTACTTGCACCTCGTCCCTCACCGATGTCACCCCTCCCGAGAGGGGCACTTTCTCTAGTGCTTTCATATTTAGAAAGCCCGACACATAGTAAAGAGGCCACATAATATCGCAGCTGACCTGACAAAACTTGAAAAGCATTAAATGCAAAATCAATAAATTAAAATGCAGCCTCTATCACTCGACTCGTGATCCCTCACACGAGACACGAATCGACAGTAGCACTGCTGGACTTCGCACGCAGCCACAGATTGGTTGGATTTTGGTTAGATTTCGGTCTCACCGCTCCCGCTTTCCGAATCACCCAACAAGGCTCTCACAGTAACACGCTGCCCACCACCTGCAACCGCTTGACTGATCAGTCATCACAGTAGCCAGAAAACGTCACAGGACACTGCGACTTTCTAACCTTGTAATTTTTGGGAAGCTTAAGATCTGTCCTTGGCCAGCTGAGCCTTTGACAGAAGAGGGCCAGATTTAAAGTTTTCGCCCCCTCCTTTAGAATCTATGATCGTGGATCTCGAAAGCCATGAAGAAACCACTTGTACCAAAAAAACACCGCGCCAGAATAAAACAGCGGAAAGACACCGCCCACCACAATAGTGTTACTGCTTCACTTCGCCTCGCGGCCAACAGCCACCGCATAAAGTGGCAGTTCGTGAGATGTAAGATCCAATTCATTTGCAACAAAATCATTCACCTGGCCGAGCACTGGACAAGCCCCCAATCCCAACTCATTAGCTGAAAAAATAAGATTTTGAGCGATATGTCCAGCTTCCAACAATGAAGCGGGATATGCCAAATGATGATACTTCACCTCTGACCGCGAAATAACAGTTGTTAAGATCAGTGTCAGCGCGGGATTTTCTAAACAATTCGAGGCAAACTTCATTTTGGAATCAGAGTAGTCACGCTCGACCAAACTCCGCAACTCAAAATCAGTAGACTGAAAATGGTATAGGCCTGGATCAACACATTCAACATTGAAGGCAGCGACATATACTTCTATTGGAAACCTCGCACCTGCAGAAGGATATGCTCGCCGCTCAGGCTCTCGCTTAACATCTAACACCCTTGCCGAAGCCAGAATTTTTGATAACTCCGCAAGAGCAACTGGTTCGTTTCCGAAAACTCTAGCTGACTCCCTTGCCTGTATGAGTGACTCCACCTTTTCAGGCGCATATCGATCTGGCAAATTAACCAGTGGCAATCTTGGATAGCGTTTTTTAAAGGCGTGTAAGTGCGTGTCTGGCGGCACATCATATTCAGGCAGATCATTTTCGCCTAATAAATTATCCGCAATCTTGGTTAACAGGTAAAATTCAGACGTTTTTTTTAGCATGGTTTCATAATAATAAATTACGAGAATGGATGAGGCGGAACTGACTCAACTGGTCGTGGTTTTTTGATGTGCTTCGACGTAGCCGCAAACTCGTCCAAGTAAAGAGGGGCCATACCGGGGACGAGGACTTTCTTTACTTCAAAACCAGCCGATAACGCCTCCGGTGGAGATATGTCACACTCAAAAACACCCAAATAGCGATCAGCTAAATCGCTGTCAATATCAAGACCGCGCATAACCTTAAATTTATCTTCCAAGTCATCGTAAGCAATCTGCGGAGGAGCACTTAGCCACCAGTCTAGGGATTCAATTCGGTCTAAGCTCCCCCAGTACTCCATTCTTCGCTCACTGGATATCACGTCATTTCGAGCTAGCGGCGAAAGCCCACGGCTCGACACATGAAGCCGAGCGGCGAAGCGGAACTGAATAGATTCCAGAATTGCCCGCAACATGGCATCGCGATATTGCACCTTTGAGCTTGAACCGATGTTTATTGCGGGGCCGCCCCCCGTCCTATCGATTGTGACGGCTATAAAAGTAGGCAGAGGCGTGTCGTAAGAAGCCACGAACAGTCGCGTTTCCAATCTATAGCGCTTACAATAATCAATTGCTCTCTTGATATCGCCATCTACGCCAATGACCTCCACCATCGACTCGTGCGAAAGATATGCGTTAATTGCATTATGCCGTTCAATAACTTCACACAGTGCGTTTGCTCGGGCCAAACCGGAACCCAACGGGCCACACGCCGTGCCAGTGCTTATTCGTTCAAGCCGGAGCGGGTACTCCTGGTCGAAAACCTTATCCAAGTATATTAATTGAGACGGGATGAGAACCTCTTCTTCCCCTGGGAGACGCACACACTTCGACCAGGATAACGGCTCGCTACATAGGTCGTCACCTTGCTTGCGATATACAGCATCTCCACGGTAGTCGTCGACGTGGAACTGGTGAGGATCAACGGCCTCAGACGTTGCGAATGAAATGAATGCGACCTTATTGGAGCTGATTTCTTCTGGACAGTTTTCTAGCGCAAGCCGCTCAACCATCTCGCCACAGGCTTTGGCTTTAGCCCTGTCAGTATCCGTATCTATCGCGCTCCCATATACCCCATCGCACCTATAGCGCGTAGCAGCGAATTCCGACGGGAATACTGTGAATGAGGGGTACTTTGGCTCATCATTTATTTTTATACACTCTTCTACCTCACCACACAGCGAATGCCCCCAGGCGGAGCCCATAGCTCCTGTCAAAAAAATCTGCCACATGTCACGCCGTTTACGCATAGCGAACTCATAATGCAAAGCTGATAAACGAAGCCAATCAACTGCTAACCCTTCGAGTGCAGTTTAGGCGCTACAGATCTACCGAACGTTTTGGTAGGATATGAGCACTTTGATGAATGAACGTTCTTGCAGCTGCTGGAAGTCGACAGCGACTCATACTTTACTACTACATATGCCGCATCTGATACAATATCGCTAACTTTTAAAAGTTCCTGTTTCTTAAGGCTAGTGTACATAGAACGACCTCCGGACTGCTTCCTGTAGGTCGCATCGTTTTAGCAGAATTTTCGACTTTACGGAAGCACTATGGTGACACTGACCATCTGGGGACCGTCCAAAAAACTGTCTATGCCATGCCAACCTATTGATATTATGCGGTTTGCTGCACGAATTTTCGAGACTAGCTGTTAGCAGAAGCTCCCGGCGCTGCAGCAACAAGGGCGAAGTCTTCGACTCAAACAGACCGAGGCGAACCGACAAGGGCAGGTGTTGTGAGACTGAAATCTAACCGAGATCCAACTGATCTGTGGCTGCGCAAGACGTCCGGGGGTGGTACCTTCGAACTGCGGCTTGCAGACGGCCGCAAGCCGGGTGAAGAAGCTGCATTCTAATTTCTTGCTTTGCACTTCTTGTTTACAAGTTTTTGCAGATCCGTTATGACGCATCCTTTTTTCAGTGCTAGACTTTCTAAGGCTGAAAACACTAAAGTGGTGAGCGCGATGGGATTGAGGACGCAAGTAACTTTTGATATTACTGACCTGTTATACCCGACAAACCAGGAGGAATAATGAACAATCAGATTTATAGCGATGCATTTTGGGAGGCTTACGCCGAAATCCTCGTTGAGTGTTGGTCGGATAAAGAGTTCAAGGAGAGGTTCAAGCGGGAACCAGAGGCAGTCTTCAAGGAGTGGGAGTTCGATCTCCCAGTGGGCCTTACAATTAAGGTAATCGAACAAAGCGAAGGCATCCTTCCGCTCGGCTTGCCTCCAAAACCACGGGGTTTCGATCGAGAAATTTCTGTAGAAGATTTAGATGCTGTTGCTGGCGGCACGGCTCCAATTGTTCCGGATGATAATGGCGATCCTCAGCCGACAGGCGGTACACATCCGTTACCGCCGTGCAAATAATTGGCTTAGGCGCGGTGGTTTTCACTCCCGCGTCCATTTTTTTTCAATCGATGCGGTAGCCAAATCCAGGTATCGCACGGATCATGTCTGAACAAGGGAGTTTGCGCCGAAGGCGCCAGACAAGATTCTTCAGTGCGTTCTCACTGACAACGCCACCCGGCCAAATCACGTCGAAGAGTTCATCATAGGGAACTGTCTTGCCCCGACACTCAAGGAGCAAAGCCAGCAGCTTCACTTCGCGCCGAGTCAATTGTACGGTCCCGCCGCTGTCGCTTCTCATTTGGCCGGTCGAACAATCCAGATCAATGCCACCACCGTTCACACGACGGCCTCCTCTCCTCTCCGGACCCCGTTCGTTATCCTCGCTGCAGCGGTTCACTAGGGCGGTCGTGATCGTAGCCACCACCGTACGATCAGTGACAGGCTTAACGAGATAGCCCGAGGGGCAAGTATGACGGGCTCGCTGCAACGTCTCGCGCTCACCGTAGGCAGTAAGATAGATGAGGATAAACGCCCCCTCATCACATTGGCGCAAGCGCTGCGCCGCCTCGATGCCATCTCCGCCTTCGCGCAACCGGACGTCCATCAGCACCACATCGGGTTGCTCAGCCTGAAATATTGTCACTGCCTCCTCTTCGTCACGAGCCAAACCAACGACGTGGAACTCTTCAGCCTCTAATACTTCTTTTAGGTAGTGTGCAATAAGCAACTCATCTTCGACCAATAACACGGTTGCCATGTCAGACTGTTCCTTGCCAAAATGGAAAACGCACTTGCACGCAGTTTACTGACCCCGAATAGCGTTTCATTTCCCCACTAAGCTGCTCTGCCATGATCCTTACAATCTTCAGACCGAAATTTTCATCGTTGTCGATCGGCATGCCGTGTCCATTATCTTCTATTCGAAGCAACATTTCATCTCCTTCGCGCACCAGAGAGAGCCATATTTCTCCAGAGGAACGCCCGACGAAAGCGTGTTGATAGGCGTTGGTCACCAGCTCGTTAACAATCAATCCACACGCAATTAATGTTTTAATAGGCAACCTGAGACGATTATCAACCTGCACATGCAAACGTACGGGACAATTTTCAGCGCTGTAACACCGCTCAAGATGATCGAGCAAGCGCGTCAAATAGTCGATTGCACAAAGATCGCTGATGTCTTCGCTGACGTAGAGCAGCTCATGAGCTAGTGCCATAGAGTGAATCCGGTCTCGACCAGCGCGCAGAGCGGCGGTAGCAGCACTCTTTTCACCCTCCTGCATAATCTGAAGACCGAGCAAGCTACCGACGATAGCCAAATTATTTTTGACCCGATGGTGAACCTCTAGCAGCAAAACCTCTTTCTCTCGCAGAGAGCTGACGAGTGAAAGAGTTCGCTTTCTTACAGCCTCTTCTAATTCATCGCGTAGCTGCTCTAACCGACGATTATGTTCACTGATCTGCCGAATCAAATCGGCTTGCGCCTTTTCCTTTTGGTTGCGCAAAAGGGTGATCTGACTGGCAAGCGCAAAGGAGAGCAAAACCGCCCCTAGCACAGACCCAAACAAAAATGTATAATTCACATATGAATCAGAAGGAAAAAAACCAAACCGCCGAAAAGAAAAAAGCGCCACCCCAACAATAAAAAGACCAAAGGCGGCCAAAAAAAAGCGGGCAGCAGGATCGGCACGCAGTCGCAGACCTTGTAATCCTGCCGCAGCAATAACCAAAAGAAGTGGAACAAGGATAGCGAACAGTGGCATCGTACTGGGTTGATCAACAACGGTTGCATAAAGGACAACGCCACCAATTGCAAACATACCGGACCTCAGCAAAAAGTCGATCTTCGGCATGTTTGAACGAGCAAGCAAAAAACTCCGCGTGAATTGAATTGAGGCCAAAATAGCAAGGCAGAACGTATAAATATTTAGACGGCCATCGAGCCATTCGCCTGCGTAGAACAAGTACTCGCGCAGCAATTCGTAGTGCGCGGCAACATTGAGCGGCACCGCGACAATAAAAAGAACATAATAAATGTAGCGCGACTCTCGAAGCGAAAAGAAAAGAAACAAATTATACAATGCCATGCTGAGCATGGCCCCAAAATACCCCCCAAGCATGAAACGAGTAATCTGATCTTGATCAGTGAACGTTGATTCGGTTATTAAACGAGAATTGATGGCCACCCCGTCACGGGAAGCAAAACGCAAATAGACTTCTGCTCGACCTTGATTATCGAAGTGAACCGGGACGATACTATCACGATGTGGGTAAGGTTCTGTTTCAATGGAAACCCCCCGACCTTTGCGATAGTGCACAATCTCACCGTCTACCTCCTGGTAGGCATCCACCTCGTCGAGATAGGGAACCCCCACCACCAAAAACCATTCGCGGGCTGGGTTTTTGATTTCGCGCAAACATAACCGAACCCAGATTGCATCATCGGTATACCCAAAATTCAGTGCCTCACCGCGCCTTACAAACCCCAACTCTCGTATTTCGGCGAAAGGAAGCTCGGCCGAGGGATCGCGCAGAACGGCAGCGATAGGCTCGATCGCATAGCTCTCCTGTTCGCCCAGAACGGCGTAGTTAGAACACCGGTTCTCTGCTGCGACCTCCGTCGAACCGGAGGCCGCAACTGCGGGGGTAAAAAGCGCCAACAGGAGGGGAAACAGCACTGCGAGGGTGACGATAATGCCAGCGACGGCCACAATCTCAAAAAATGCCCAAACGGCCGGGTGTGCGCTGTCGTTTCTGCGGCCATTTGGCGACATGAGAGAAGCCCTCGATTCTAGAGCGTCTAAAGCTGCCCCCGCCGACCCAGACCACCATAGGCGCCAAAATAAGCCGGCGGGCACTCATACGTTA
Source organism: Halorhodospira abdelmalekii (assembly GCF_016583625.1). GTDB lineage: Bacteria > Pseudomonadota > Gammaproteobacteria > Nitrococcales > Halorhodospiraceae > Halorhodospira > Halorhodospira abdelmalekii. Next base: position 45,057 of record NZ_NRRN01000027.1, read on the forward strand.
CTGATTCCACGATCCCGACAATAGCTGATCAGCTCGTTCAATCGTGGCGGTAACTGCTGCAGTTGTCGCCGCCGGGGACGCTCAGACATGACCGCCAAGGCCTCATCCCAGCGTTCCAAGC